>NZ_BCNO01000001.1:634775-802272 GCF_001514535.1 Thermodesulfovibrio aggregans
AGATTAACATGCCCAGACTAAGAGAGACAGGTTTTCAAAGTAAGATAATTCCCAGATACATAAGAAGGCAAAGCCAGATAGATGAGATACTAAAGCAGATATTTATTTATGGAGCATCAACACGACTTACAGCTAAAGCCTTAAAACCACTTATTGGAGAAGTATCAGCTCAAACAATATCAAACATAGCAAAAAGTCTTGATGAGGATGTAAAGAAATTTCATCGGAGAGAAATTACTGAAAAGTATATGTATCTATTTTTAGATGCCATAGTTCTTAAGATTAAGACAGGTATAGGTTCTAAGAGCAGGGCTGTTTTAGCGGCATATGGAGTAACAGTGCAGGGGATAAGACAGATAATAGACTTCAGGGTAGTAGATACAGAAAGCGAGAACAAGTGGACAGGATTTTTACAGAATCTTCAGACAAGGGGATTAACAGATGATACATTAAGTCTGATAGTAACGGATGGGAGCAAAGCTCTTGAGAATGCAGTAGATAATGTATTTCCTCTTGTATTGAGGCAGAGATGCTGGGCACATAAAATGAGGAATGTAGCGAACTATCTTAGAAAGAAAGATGAAAAGGAATGTCTTTTTGAAGCTAAGAAAATATATAGTGCAGAGAATTTAAGAGAGGCAAAGAGAAACTTTCAGTTATGGGAGAGCAAGTGGGGTAGACTTTATCCTAAAGCAGTAGAGTGTATAAGGAAGAACTGGGAGCAATTGACAGCTTTTTACAAGACTCCGAAGAGTTTATGGAAGAAGTTAAGAACAACAAACATAATAGAGAGGGCATTTAGGGAAGTAAGGCGAAGAACGAGAACTATGAGTTGTTTTAATAATGTTGAAAGTATTGAAAGAATAATTTTTGCAGTGATAAGCCATTTAAACGAAAAATGGAGGAATACACCTATTTATGAATTTACACAAAATTATTGACATTACCAGAACGCAGGAGTTTATTGACAAAAGAAAGTTTCTTTATTTTAATCATGCTAACTGGGAGTTTTACATAAAGGAAAATGATCTTGCAGTCTCATATAATGCTAATTTAACAGATGAAGAATTGAGAGATAATCTGATTAAACTTGTCAATTTTGTCAACTCCTACTGGGAGTTTGCAGTTTACAAAGACAGAGAGGTTCTTAAGAGAGTTTTTGAGGCAATACTTTTTGCCTTTACCTCTCCTTTTGTCTATTTAATAAGAAAGTCAGTGAAGAAAAACAAAGGGGATGAAAAACTTGCAGAGATCCCAATAGTTTTAATTCTTGGCGGACTTGCAAACACAGGGAAAACAAAGCTTCTTTTGTTTATTAACAAACTTCTCGGTAACAACTTTGAAGTTTTCAACTACAAAGACATCTACACAAAAACACAGAGAATTCTGTACGATCTTTTCTATACAAACAATGTCTTTCCCATCCTGGTTGATGAGATATATGACAACTTCTTCAGAGGCGAAGGTGAGAGACTTATAAAAACTCTTACAAATACCATTACTGATCCTCATCCATGCCTTATTGGAACCTCTAATGTGGGATTCAGTGCAGAAAGTCAGGTAATAAGGCGCATTTACTACTTACACTTTGGCTCACCTTTTTCCGAAGACAAAAAAATAAAAGAAAAGGCTGAGAGATACTTTGAAGAAAAGGTAGGCATCGTTGATGAT
The DNA here is from genome assembly GCF_001514535.1 of Thermodesulfovibrio aggregans. NCBI lineage: Bacteria > Pseudomonadati > Nitrospirota > Thermodesulfovibrionia > Thermodesulfovibrionales > Thermodesulfovibrionaceae > Thermodesulfovibrio > Thermodesulfovibrio aggregans. Next base: position 636,447 of record NZ_BCNO01000001.1, read on the forward strand.
AGCCTATTCAGATATTTTTTAGGAGAGTTTGCAAAGAGAATGACTGAAGAAGAGTTTTTCAAAATAGAAGATCCCCTTTCAATGTCAAGAAAGATATTCATTAATATGTTTGAAAAAGCCGGAGTTGATGTTCCTGATTTTATAAGCCAGAGCCCCTGCGGAGACTACTACAAAATCGGAAGTCAGGAGTGGCAGGCTCTTTATCTTACAAGAAGAAAAGAGTTCAAAGAGATGAAAGACGAGGGAGAGAAGTATTTTGTGATTGATCTTAAAAGCATCTATGAGCCAAAAGATGCAGAACAGCTTAAAAATAAGCTCCCCCCAAGTGTTGTAAAATCATCGGGCACTCCTTTAATTCTTCATAAGGAAAGATTCCTTCAATTCATAGGACAGAAACAGGGATTTTTGAAAAGATTTTTTGCATGAAAGAGCCTCTTTTATACTATAAAACAAAGGAACAGATTGAGGAATACAGAAAAAAGCCTGTTGAACAAAAACTTATGTGGTTACAGCAGCAGATGGAGTTCTTTTACTATGCCATGAATGAAAAAGCTAAAAATTGACTTGGGTGTAACGGTTGTGTTACAAAAAACTAAAAGGAGGATTGAGAATGCCAGCAAAAAATCCAAGAATAAATGTAGTTCTGGAAAAATCTCTATATGAATCAATAAAATATCTCGCTCAAAAGGAAGGCGTTTCTCTTTCAATGAAATTGAGAGACCTTGTTAAAGAAGCTCTTGAAATTGAAGAAGACATTGTACTTGGCAGTTTTGCAGAAAAAAGAGAAAGAAGTTTTCAAAGAGATAGAGCTTTAAATCATGAAGAGGTCTGGTAGTATTGCCATTTGAAATTTTATATCATCCTGATGTCAAATTATATGACCTGCAAAATATTGATAAGAAAACAAGAGAAAAAATAAAAAATGTAATAGAAAAACGCCTTAGAGTTGCTCCTCAGCATTATGGAAAGCCTCTAAGAAAAACCCTGAAAGGGTACTGGAAATTAAGGGTTGGAGATTATAGAGTTGTATTTAAAATATCAGGTGATGAGATATGGATTTTAGGGATAATTCACAGAAAAGATGTATATTAAACAAGGACAGAATAGGAGGAAGTTGTGGAAGAACTTATTAAAGCAATTATACTTGGAGTTATTCAGGGAATTACCGAGTTTTTGCCAGTAAGTAGCACTGCACATCTTGTTATTACACCGTGGATTTTTGGATGGAATGGAACTGTTAATTCTCTGAGCTTTGACATAGCTGTTCATGTGGGCACCCTTTTTTCACTTTTTTATTGCTTCTGGAAGGACTTGATTGATATATTTGTAAGGAATAGAAAAATGCTTTTTTATCTCATTATCGGAACAATACCAGCAGGACTGGCAGGTGTAGCTTTTCATGATTTGATAGAGAATGAACTTAGAAATCCCCTGATTATTGTTTTTACCCTTGTATTTGTCGGTTTTTTAATGCTTATTGCTGAAAAATTAGGTAAAAGACAAAGAGATTCTGTAACTTTTTCGGATGCATTAGTAATAGGGACAGCTCAGGCAATAGCTTTAATTCCTGGTGTGTCCCGTTCAGGGATTACGATTACTGCAGGATTATTCAAAGGGCTTGATAGAGCCTATGCAGCAAAGTTTTCATTTCTGCTTTCAATTCCTGCGATTGGTGGTGCTGCATTTTTTGATTTTTATAAATCCATGAAAATTGGTTATGCCCATGATTACTCTCTCTTTTTTATTGGATTAATTTCAGCTGCATTTACAGGTATACTGGCAATAAAGTTTCTTCTCAATTTTCTTAAAAAGTATCCTCTTAATCTCTTCATTTATTACAGATGGGTTTTAGCAGGAGTTATTTTTCTGTTATATTTTTTTAGAAACTGATGCGACAGAAGCTGGTTTATAGAAAACCTGCAGTAAAAGCTATTGAAAAAAAGCCTGAGAATATTAAAAAACTCTCAGCATCAGATGTTTTTAAAACCATCTTATTAATCGCTCTTGCAGCTTATATTGCTGTAAGTCTTGTAAGTTATAATTTTTTAGATCCATCACCATTTACTTATACAAAATCAAAACCATCAAACTATGGTGGCATTGTTGGTTCATATATTGCAGAGCTTTTATTTAGTATTTTCGGTATTGCCACATTTTTAATCCCGCTATTTTTAGTTTTTTTAGCAATAAAAAAGTTTTTTGGTAAACAGACAAACACATGGAAAATACCCTGGTTCACAACTTTTTTATTCTCTCTATCTGTTATGCTTGAACCGCTGAGGAAAACTGTTGAGGCTTACAAGAAACTTCCTGAAGGCATCTCATGGATAGCCTTTCATTTAACCGAAAGATTCCTTTCAATTGCAGGAACCTATATTCTCTGGTTATCTATCTTTATTGCATCTGTTATTCTTATTAAGCCAGAATTAATAAGGAGAAAAGAAAAAGAGGAGATAAAAGAGCCTTTACCTGAGATTAATGAAGACATAAAGATTGTAAAGGTTTCAAAACCTGAGGAATCTGATAGAAAAATTGATAGTTCAGGAGTTGAAAGGCAGGTAAAATCAGAAAATATCAAAGAAAAACTGAGTACAGAGTCAGAGAAGAAAGGTTTTATAATTCCACCTATTTCTCTTCTTAAAATTGAAAAAAGTGAGGAAAACATATCAAAAGAAGAAATAGTAGCATCTGCACGAAGCATTGAGGCAAGATTTGCCGAATTTAGTATTCATGGAACAATAAAAGAAGTTCATCCCGGACCTGTTGTTACAATGTATGAGTTTGAACCTGCCAGTGGAATAAAGCTGAGTAAAATTATCACACTTAGTGATGAGCTGGCTCTCTCACTTAAAGCCCAGAGTATAAGAATATACCCAATCCCTGGAAGGTCTGCGATAGGCATAGAAGTTCCAAATAAAAAGAGGCAGATTGTAAGACTTGGTGAGATTTTGGGATCAGAAAAATTTCAAAATAGCGCTTCCTATTTAACTCTTGCTCTTGGGAAAGACATATATGGAAATCCTGTTATAACAGATTTGGCAAAGATGCCACATCTGCTTGTCGCAGGTGCAACTGGTTCAGGTAAAAGTGTATGTTTAAATACGATGATACTAAGTCTTCTTTATAAAACAACACCGCATGATGTAAAGCTTCTTCTAATTGATCCAAAACTTCTTGAGCTTTCAATCTATGAAAATATTCCCCATCTCATGGCACCAGTTATAACTGATCCGAAAGAAGCATCAGAGGCATTGAAGAAAGTAATAGTTGAGATGGAGCGCCGTTACAAACTTTTTGCATCAAAAGGATTCAGAAACATTGAAAGTTTTAATAAAACAGTCTCAGCGGATGAAAAAGTCCCATACATTGTTGTATTTATTGATGAGTTTGCAGACTTGATGTTTACTGCACCAACAGAGGTTGAACAATCTGTAACCCGAATCGCCCAGATGGCAAGAGCAGCAGGAATCCATCTTGTCGTTGCCACACAGAGACCAAGCGTTGATGTAATAACTGGTATAATAAAAGCAAATTTCCCCGCAAGAATCGCATTTCAGGTTACATCAAGGGTTGATTCAAGAACGATTCTCGATACACAGGGTGCGGAAAAACTTCTCGGAATGGGTGATATGCTTTTCATGGTTTCAGGTGTAAAAATAATAAGGGTTCATGGTGCCTATGTAAGCGAGGAAGAAGTAAAATCAGTGACTGAATATTTAAGAAATCAGGGAACTCCCGATTACTCCATTTTTGAATCAATTCAATTGCCACAGAATAAAAAAGAAGATGATAGAACAAATGGTACACAAACAGATGAGCTTTATGAAGAAGTTATTGAATACGCACGGCAGGTTGGAGAGATATCAATTTCACTTATCCAGAGAAAGTTCAAAATAGGTTATAATCGTGCTGCAAGAATAATGGATTTGCTTGAACAGGATGGACTTGTAGGTCCTCCACAGGGTGCAGGAAAGCCGAGAAAATTTTTAGGTAATTTTTAGCTTGCATTTTTTATAAACTCTGTGGTATTATAAAAATTGTCTGGTGGTTATACCGGAGGGGAAACACCCGTTCCCATTCCGAACACGGAAGTTAAGCCCTCCAGGGCCGATGATACTATGACCGCGAGGTCATGGGAAAGTAGGTCGCCGCCAGGCATTTTTTTATTTATATCATCTAATCTGCCCAAAATTATCGCCTAAATCACCTATAAACTGACATGATGCTTTTTTATAACAGATGTCTCAAAGATGAGATTTTTACATTCTTTTTGACAGATTCAGGATAATATTGCCTTTTGTAATCCAGGGTTTTTTCTTCACTTCTGAGCGGTTTTATACCTTCAGTAAATTTCCACTTAAAATTTTTCTTTACTTTTTTAAACTTTGCATGTTATAAAAGAGTTAGCTTTGCATTTTGCAAGCTTTTAGTACCTGCCGTAGGTGGGGAGATTAAAAGGAGGTTTTAAGAAGTATGGCTTTTGAAGGACGTGTTAAGTGGTTTAACGAGTCAAAGGGATTCGGGTTTATTCAGCAGGATGGCGGACAGGATGTCTTTGTCCATTACACTTCAATTAAAGGTGATGGATTTAAGACTCTGAAACAGGGTGACAGAGTAAAATTTGATGTTGTTGAAGGAGATCGTGGACCTAAAGCAGTTAATGTAGAAAAAGTCTGACAACACAGGGGACCCCAAAAGGGGTCCTTTCCCATAAACCTTTCCGATGCCTCTTCCAGAATGGGTTAAAACTCAACTTAGAGAAATAAAAAAAACTCAGAAATTTTTAAAAAATCGTAAATTAAATACTGTTTGCGAAACACTGAGATGTCCAAACAGAGGTGATTGCTATAAAAAATCAGTTGTTACTTTTATGATTCTCGGTAATGTTTGTACAAGAGGTTGTAAATTTTGTAATGCAGACAAAGGGATACCTGAAGCAGTAGATTCTCAAGAACCCTATCGGATTTCTCAAGCAATTCAAGAACTGGAACTAAAGTATGTTGTTATAACTTCACCGACAAGAGATGATTTAAAAGATGGTGGAGCAGAACATTTTGCATTAACAGTAAAAGAAATCAAAAAAATTAATCCCCTTGTTTTAGTGGAAGTTCTTGTCCCAGATTTTCAAGGGGATATAAACTCAGTAAAAAAAGTTTTAAATTCTGATATTGCAGTGTTTGCCCATAATGTAGAGACAGTGCCCTCTCTTTATGGCAATGTGAGACAGGGTGATTATGGGCGTTCACTAAAAATTCTTGAGTTTGCAAAAATTTATAATCCACAGATAATTACAAAGTCAGGATTTATGGTCGGAGTCGGCGAAAAGATGGAAGAAATTTTTCAGACAGTAAAAGATTTAAAGAATGCCGGTTGTGACATTATTACAGTGGGGCAGTATCTTCAACCTTCAAAAAAAGCTCTTCCTGTAGTAGAATATAAAAAAGTGGAAGTTTTTGATGAAATTGCTGATTTTGCCTTGAAAACAGGTATTAAAGTTGTTTTAAGTGCTCCACTGATAAGAAGTTCTACAAGAGCTTATGAAGCATATAAAGCAGTAAAGGAGGGAATATATGGAAAACTTTGAATTTTTTAATCCTACGAGAATAGTTTTTGGTAAAGATACGGAGAATAAAATTGGCGATATTCTGAAAAAAGACAGAATTAAAAAAGTTCTCTTTGTTTATGGAAAAGAATCAATAAAAAAGATTGGGCTCTATGATAGGGTTGTCATGGCATTAAAGGAAAGAGGTATAGAGTTTATTGAACATGGTGGAGTAAAGCCAAATCCTGTGCTTGGTCATGCAAGACAGGGAATTGAAAAAGCCAAAAAAGAAAAAGTAGATGCCATACTTGCAGTTGGTGGAGGCTCTGTTATTGATGAAGGGAAAACAATTGCGGTAGGCGCTAAAACTAAGAAAGATGTTTGGAGATTTTTTAAAAGACAGGATGAGATTAAGGGAGCTCTCCCTGTTTATACGATTTTAACTGTGGCTGCAACAGGAACAGAGATGAATGAGAATGCTGTAATTACAAATGAAGAAACTAAAGAGAAACTCTCAATCTCTTCCCATCATATATATCCTAAGGTGTCTATTCTCAATCCTGAATTAACCTTCAGTGTTTCTTCCCAATATCAGGCATATGCTGCGGTAGATGCAATTGCTCATGTAATAGAGTATTATTTTAGTGGTTCCTATTGTCCTATGATTCAAAATAGATTTATTGAAGGATTAATTAAAACAGTAATGGATACTACAGAGAGCATCCTTAAAGAACCTGACAACTACAATGCCAGGGCAGAATTTATGTGGGCTGCCACTCTTGCTTTAAATGGTCTTGCAAAGTTAGGTATAAAAGGAGGTAGTTTTCCAAATCATATGATTGCCCATGCATTGGGTGGTCTTTATGACCTTGCCCACGGAGCTTGCTTGAGTATTGTTATTCCTGCATGGATGAGATGGTATAAAGATAAAAATCCTGCCCAGTTTGAGAGATTTGCAAAAGAATTATTTGATAAAAATAAAGCTGAGGAAGGAATTTTAGAGCTTAAGACATGGTTTAAAAAAATTGGTGCACCCGTTAATTTACAGGATGCGGGGATATCGGAGTCAGATATACCAAAAATTGTTGACAACGCCTATAATATTGCTGAAGTATGGAATATGAAAGATATTTACACAAAGGATGTATTGACAGAAATATTAAAAAATGCAAATTATTAAATAAAAAACTGGAGGATTAAAAATGTTTGAATTTCCAAGAATTAAAAGACTGCCTCCTTATGTTTTTGCAGTTGTAAATCAGTTAAAAACTGAGTTAAGGAGAAAGGGTGAGGATATTATAGATCTTGGGATGGGAAATCCTGATTTGCCAACTCCAAAACATATTGTAGAAAAACTGTGTGAAGCAGCAAAGATTCCAAAGAATCACCGATATTCAGCAAGCAGAGGTATCACACAACTCAGATGTGCCATATCAGAATGGTATAAAAGAAGATTTGATGTTGACATAGATCCTGAAACAGAGGCAGTAGTTACAATCGGGTCAAAAGAAGGATTAAGTCATCTGTTGTTAGCAGCAGTACAACCAGGTGATGTAGTTCTTACTCCTTCTCCAGCTTATCCAATTCACCCCTATGGAGCAATAATCGCAGGTGGAGATGTAAGAACATTTAACATTTGTCCTTGCATGGATTTCTTCGAAGAACTTGAAAGAGCCTATAAAAATTCATGGCCAAGACCGAAGATTTTGATAATAAACTTTCCTCACAATCCAACAACAGCAGTGGTAGAGGATCTTGATTTCTTTAGAAAAGTGGTTGATTTTGCAAAGGAAAACAATATTATGGTCATACACGATTTTGCTTATGCTGATCTGGTCTTTGACGACTACAAGGCACCAAGCTTTCTTCAGGTTCCAGGAGCAAAGGATGTGGGAGTTGAGTTTTTCTCAATGACTAAAAGTTATTCAATGGCTGGTTGGAGAGTTGGTTTCTGTGTTGGTAATAAAGAAATAGTAGGCGCTCTTACAAAGATAAAGAGTTATCTTGATTATGGAATGTTTCAGCCAATTCAGATTGCCTCAATTGTGGCATTAAGAGGACCTCAAGACTGTGTTGAGGAAATAAGAAAAACCTATGAAAGAAGAAGAGATGTTCTTATCAAAGGACTGAATCAAGCAGGCTGGAGGGTTGACCCACCCAAGGCAACTATGTTTGTGTGGGCAGAAATTCCAGAACCTTTCAAAAAGATGGGTTCTTTAGAGTTTGCAAAATTTTTAATAAACGAGGCAAAAGTTGCTGTATCTCCGGGCATAGGTTTTGGTGAAGGAGGAGAGGGTTTTGTTAGATTTGCCTTAGTTGAGAACGAGCACAGAATAAGACAGGCATGTAGAGGTATTAAAAAAGCATTAAATCTTATGCCTCAAGTTAAAAAAATTAGAAAAGCAGGATAAGGAGGCAGAATGAAAAAAATCAATATTGGTATTATCGGTTTTGGAACTGTTGGCACAGGAACAGTAAAGATACTTCTTAATCAGAGAGATTTAATTAAAAAGAGAACAGGTTTAGATTTAGTTTTAAAAAAAGTTGCAGATAGAGACCTTGAAAGACCAAGAGATATATCTCTACCGAAGGAACTCTTAACTAAAGATGCATGGGAAATAATTAAGGATCCTGAAATTGATGTGGTTGTTGAACTTGTAGGAGGCACTACTATAGCAAAAGAGTTTATTCTTGAGGCTTTAAGAAATGGAAAACATGTTGTTACAGCAAATAAAGCTTTACTGGCAGAGCACGGTAATGAAATATTCAAAGAAGCTCTGCAGAGAGGTTTAAAAATAGGCTTTGAAGCTTCTGTCGGAGGAGGAATTCCGATTATAAAAGTGATAAAAGAAGGGCTTGTGGCAAATAAGATGCTTGCTATTTATGGAATAATCAATGGAACAACTAACTTCATACTTACGAAGATGACATATGAGGGAATTGATTTTCAGGATGCCTTAAGAGAGGCACAAACTCTCGGTTATGCTGAGGCAGATCCAACACTTGATATTGAAGGAATTGACTCAGCCCATAAAATAACAATACTGGCTTCTTTAGCCTATGGAATTCCCTTTAGCTTTAATAGTGTATACTGTGAAGGCATTACAAAAATAACTGCACAGGATATAGCGTTTGCAAAGGAGTTTGGCTATAAAATTAAGCTTCTTGCAATAACTAAAATTCTTGATGGAGAGATTGAGCTTAGAGTTCATCCTACAATGGTTCCAGAACATTATCTGATTTCAAAGGTTGATGGTGTTTTTAATGCCATATATGTGGAAGGGGATTGTGTTGGCTCAACTCTTTATTATGGGAGAGGAGCAGGAAGTATGCCTACAGGAAGTGCTGTTGTAGCTGATATTGTTGATATTGCAAAAGGTATAAATACAATGCCTGTTGATTTTTCAGAAAAATATACAATAAAACCAATGCAAGAAATAGAAAGCATGTATTATTTCAGATTTAATGCTCTTGATCGTCCTGGAGTTCTTTCAAAGATTTCAGGAGTTTTTGGAGAGCATAATATAAGCATTGCCTCAGTAATTCAGAAAGGAAGATCAAAGGCTGGTGCTGTTCCTCTGGTAATCTTGACTCATAAAGCTAAGGAAAAGGATGTTCTCAGAGCACTGGAAGAGATTGATAAACTGCCGGTGGTTTCTGATAAAAGTGTATTCATAAGAGTAGAGGGAGAAGAGAGTTAGTGCAGTATGCAACCATATCAGAGCGAGGTAAGTCAGATAGTGAGCCCTTCAGTTTGTCAAGATATGACCGACAGATTATTCTTCACCAAATTGGAGTAGAAGGGCAGAGAAAACTAAAAGATTCAAAAGTTTTAGTAGTTGGTGCTGGAGGACTTGGAAGTGTTGTATGTTATTATCTTGCCTGTTCTGGTATTGGATATATTGGAGTTGTTGATCCCGATATAGTTCAGTTAAGTAATCTTCAGCGACAGATTCTTCATAATGAAGAACACATTGAAATGCCTAAAGTTATTTCAGCAATGATAAATCTCAAAAAAATTAATAGTGAAGTAGAGATACTTCCCTATCCAGATGAGATTAATAAAAAAAATGTCTTTGATTATTTAAAATTTTATGATCTGGTGGTTGCATGTCCTGACAAATTTGAAACACGGAAAATTCTCAATAAAGCCTGTTTCAGGTTAAACAAACCTCTTATAGTGGGAGCAGTATCAGAATTTGAAGGGCAGGTTTTTGATGTAATTCCTCCTTATGGACCATGCTATGGCTGTCTTTTTGAGGAGGCGGTTGATGATACTACTACAAGAGGAATTTTAGCGTCAGTTGCAGGAGTAATTGGTTCAATTCAGGCAACAGAAGTAATAAAGCTTTTAATTGGTTTTGGAAAGCCCTTACATGGCAGGATGATTATCTATAATGCATTGGATGGAGTTTTTAGAGAGGTTAAACTTTCAAAAGATCCATCCTGTAGAATCTGTGAATGAGAATTAAAAAAGAAATCTTCCTTGAGATGATAGAACATTGTAAGGGTTGTTTTCCTTATGAAGCCTGTGGAATTCTCGGAGGAAAAGACAGTATTGCAACAGAAATTTATAAAATAAAAAATATTGAGACCTCTTCAGTGAGTTATTTTATGGATCCAGTGGAGCAATTAAAGGCAATGAAGGATATGAAAAATAAAGGGATTGAAATGATAGGTATATTCCACAGTCATCCCTATGGTTTTGCTTATCCATCAAATAAAGACATAGAACTGTCTTTTTATGATGTCTGCCATGTTATAATCTCTTTAAATCCTGAGCAGGAAAATCTTAATTTTGAAGCCAGAGCATTCAAGATAAAAGATGGAAAAGTTTACGAGGAAGAATTAGTCATTGAATAATGAAGACAAAAATAATATATGCCATAGTTTTTTTCATTCTTTTTCTTATTGGTGCCTTTGCAGGTTACATATACTGGCTCTTTTCAACTTTGCCAGATGTAAAGTCATTAGAAAGTTATAGACCCTATGAATCATCGATTGTATATTCTTCTGATGGTCATGTTCTTACGGAATTTTTTTATGAGAGAAGAAAATTCGTTCCATATTATGAGATTCCTGACCTTATAAAAAAAGCTTTTGTTGCTGCCGAGGATGTTAGATTCTATAAACATCCTGGGGTTGATATTATTGGTATTATGCGGGCTCTTTACAAGGATATAAAGGCAGGCAGTATCGTTGAAGGAGGAAGCACGATTACACAGCAACTTGCAAAGATGTTATTTTTAAAGCCTGAAAAAAGCATTACAAGAAAGATTAAAGAAGCACTACTTTCTGTACAGATTGAAAAGCGATATACAAAGGATGAGATAATAGGACTTTATCTAAATCAAGCTTATTTTGGCAATAGAGCTTATGGAATTGCAGCAGCAGCAGAGACTTATTTTGGAAAGTCTTATAAAGAGTTGAAAGTTTCTGAGATTGCATTACTTGCAGCTTTACCTAAAGCTCCATCATCTTTTAATCCGTTTAAAAGACCTGATATTGCAATAAAAAGAAGAAATATCGTTTTACAGAAAATGTTTGAAGAGGGATTTATCACAAAAGAACAGTACACTGAAGCAATCAATGAACCTCTTCCACAACATCCACATTGGAGGCGTTTTGAAGCACCTTATTTTGTTGAAACTCTAAGACAGGAACTCGAAGCAAAGTATGGAGATAGGCTTTACAGAGATGGATTAAGAATTTACTCTACCATTGACTATAATCTTCAAAAAAAAGCAGAAGAAGCTGTAAGTAAGGGTATTGCAGAGATTCATAAGAGAGCAAAGCCACCAGTACAGGCAGCATTGATTGCTATTGACCTTAAAACAGGTTATGTAAGAGCTTTGGTAGGAGGAAGTGATTTTTGGGAAACCCAGTATAACAGAGTATTTTCTCTGCGACAGCCAGGAAGTGCTTTTAAGCCATTTGTTTATGCTGTTGCTCTTATAGAGGGATGGAGCCCTGATGATACAATTCTTGATGCTCCCGTAAGCTTTCCAGGGGCTGTACAGGGAAAAAGTTGGAGTCCGAGAAACTATAACAACGAGTATTATGGTGAAGTTCCACTTCGTAAGGCTATTGCTCTCTCATTAAACTCTGCTACAGTCAGGCTTGCTTCTCAGGTTGGAATTAAAAAAGTTGTGGAATTCGCTAAAGAGTGTGGTCTTACTTCAAAAATCCATCCATATCTTTCAACTGCACTGGGAGCTTCTGATGTAAAACTAATAGAGTTGACAGCAGCCTACTCAGTTTTTGCAACAGGTAAGAAAATAAAACCGATTTTTTATGAAAAATTAACTGATCACAATGGTGTAACTATTGAAGAAAATAAACCAGAGATAGAAACAATACTTCCTGAGGAAATTGTTGAGCAGATGAGAGAACTTTTAAGAGAAGTTGTTCTCTCAGGAACAGCGCAGAGAGCAAAGGAACTCAAAAAAGAGGTATATGGAAAAACAGGAACAACAAATGATTTTTCAGATGCATGGTTTGTAGGATTTGACGATAACTTATTAGTTGGTGTATGGGTAGGACGAGATAATCATAAGCCTATAGGACCAAAAGAAGCGGGTGCAAGAGCAGCTCTACCAATATGGATTGATTTCATGACAGATACAGTTCAAATGTTAAAATAAAAAATGGGTAAAATAATAGCAATTGTCAATCAAAAGGGAGGGGTTGGAAAAACTACCACAGCTTTAAATTTAGGTGCCTGTCTTAGTATTGAAGGTAAAAAAGTCCTTCTGGTAGATTCAGACCCTCAGGGAAATCTTACAACAGGTATAGGAATAGAAAGAAATAAACTTAATTCAAGTTTATATGACCTCTATATTAATGCTTATTCTCCAGAGAGCGTAAAAATAAGCACAGCCTTTGAAAATCTCTGGATAATTCCATCAACAATAGACCTTGTTGGAGTTGAAGTAGAGCTTGTTCAGAAACCAAATAGAGAGTTTATATTAAAAAATATTTTATTTTCGATGATTTCAGATTTTGATTATATTTTTATCGATGCACCTCCCTCACTTGGCTTGCTTACACTTAACTGTCTTGTGGCAGCTCATTCTCTTTTAATTCCTGTTCAATGTGAATACTATGCTCTTGAAGGTCTTGGACTTCTAATGAGAACTTTTGAGTTGGTTAAAACTAAGCTTAATCCAGCGCTTAAAATTGAAGGGATTCTTCTGACAATGTTTGATGTGAGAAACAGTCTTTCCCGTCAGGTTGCTGAAGAAGTGAGACGTTTTTTTGGTAAAAAGGTTTATAATACAGTAATACCAAGAAATGTAACACTGGCAGAAGCTCCAAGTTATGGAAAACCTGCCGTGTTTTATGATATAAAATCTAAGGGGTCGCAGAGTTATTTAACTTTTGCTATGGAGTTTTTAAATGAAGAAAGCGCTTGGTAAAGGGCTTGATGCTTTAATACCCAAAAAAGAGGAATCACTTCTTGAAATTGAGATAGAGCGAATTGTTCCGGGACAGGCTCAACCAAGAACAGATTTTAACGAAGAATCTCTAAAAGAACTTGCCCAATCAATTAAGGAAAAGGGAATTATTCAACCAATTGTTGTATCTCGTGTTGGAGATGGTAGTTTCAGAATAATTGCCGGGGAAAGGAGATGGAGAGCAGCAAAGATTGCTGGGCTAGATAAAGTTCCTGCAGTTGTAAAAGATGTTTCACCTGCTGAGGCTGTTGAGATTGCTCTCATTGAAAACATTCAGAGAGAAGATCTTGATCCTGTTGAAACAGCTTTAGCTTTTGATAGACTTCTCAGAGAGTTCAATATAACACAAGAGGAACTTTCAAAAAGAGTTGGTAAAGACAGAGCTACAATTTCAAATTACCTTAGAATTCTCAGGCTTACTGATGAAGTAAAACAATATCTTAAAGATGGAACACTAACAATGGGGCATGCTAAAGCGATCCTATCAGTCGAAGACCCTCAAATACAGATAGAAATTGCTAATATGATAATAAAAAAATCGTTGTCTGTAAGGCAGACTGAGGAGCTTGTTAAAAAATTTTTAAATAAAGTAGATAAACAAAAACCTTCAATCAAAATTATTCCCGAAATAGCAGAACTTGAGGATAAATTGACTTCAGAACTTGGCTATAGAGTCAAAATTTTACATAAAGGCAAAAAAGGAAAACTTGAAATATTTTATAACTCCCTTGATGAGCTTGAAGGAATACTTCAGAAAATCTTTAAAAAATCTTTCCTGGATTCATAAATCCTTTAGGATCAAAAACTCTTTTTATAGCCTGCATCAGTTCAATCTGTTTTCTTCCTAACTGAATATCAATATAAGGTTTTTTTGTTATTCCAATTCCGTGTTCTCCTGAAATAGCTCCGCCAATGGTAACAACAAATTCAAAGATTTTTTTCACAATTTCAAATCCTAATTTTTTCTCTTCTTCATTGTTTTTTTCAACTAAAATGTTTACATGAATATTACCATCTCCAGCATGTCCGAAAGAGACAATAGGGATATTTGATTCTTTTGAAATTTGATTTAATCTTACAAGTGTTTTTGAAAGATTATCTATGGGAACAGAAATATCAATGTTTATTTTTTCCCTGTCTATTATTTTAAGAAGACATGGTGAGATGCTTCTACGGGCTTTCCATAAATTTTCTCTTGAGTAGTAGTCTGTGGCAACCTGGGTTTCTCCTTTAAATTTCCGGGCAATCTCAACAATTTTTTCGCCCTGTCTCTTGATGGAAGTTAGTTCTCCATCGAGTTCAACAAGAAGCATTGCTTCAACCTGAGTTGGAAGACCAAGTTCATAGTTTTTTTCAATTAAACTTAAACAGGAACTGTCAAGAAATTCAAGGGTTCTTGGAGTTATTCCAGAACCAATGATTTTTGGGACAGTCTTTCCAGCAGACTCAATTGAGTCAAAAGTTATAAGAAGGGTGATAATATCTTCTGGTTGAGGTAAAACTCTTAAAGTGATATTGGATATAATTCCAAGTGTCCCCTCTGAACCAATTAAAAGTTCTTTTATTTCATATCCAGTAACCCTTTTAAAACTTTTATTTCCAAAAGTAACAACTGTTCCAGTTGAAAGAACAACTTCAAGAGCTAAACAGTAGTTTCTTGTAACTCCATATTTTATTGCCCGGGGACCACCAGCATTTGTTGCTACATTGCCTCCTATTGTGCAGTAATCAAGGGATGCAGGATCTGGTGGATAAAAAAGTTCGTAAATCATGAGCTCCTTCTGAAGTTCTCCATTTATTACACCTGGCTGAACAGTGGTAGTAAAATTTTCTGGATTAATCTCAAGAACTTCTCTCATTCTTTCAAGGCTAATCACAACTGTTCTTGTACCAACAGGCACAGCCCCACCTGCCATCCCTGTTCCAGCACCTCTTGGAACTATTTTTAATCCTTTAGCTGTTGCCCATTTAACTACTCTTACTATCTCTTCAGTGTTTTTGGGCCAGGCAACAAACTCTGGAATAGAACCCTTTGCATATGAGGCATCATAGCTGTAGCATATAAGATCTTCTTTTTCGTCTGATATTTCTATACCTTCAAGTAGTTTTAAATTTTTCATGCATATACCTCGGCTTCTTTTAGCTCTAAAGAAATTACTGATGATACTCCCTCCTCCTGCATTGTAACGCCATAAATGTAATCGGCAATTTCCATCATGAGCTTGTTGTGAGTTATGATTAGAAATTGTGTATTCTTGCTTAACTCTCTTATTAATTTTCTTAGCCTTAGAGTATTTACATCATCAAGTGGAGCATCAACCTCATCAAGGATACATATAGCAGATGGACGAATACTAAAACAGGCAAAAACAAAAGCTAAAGCAGTTAGAGTTTTCTCCCCTCCTGAAAGAAGGTTTATATTTCCTGTTTTTTTACCTGGTGGTTGAACTCTTATTTCTATTTCAGAGTCAAGTATGTTATTTTCATCAGTTAGCATAATTTCAGCTTTGCCTCCTTCAAATAGCTCAATAAATAGATTTTTGAATCTCTCCTGTAGCAGATTGAATGTTTCTCTTAGTTTTCTTTTTGTTAGAGAATTAATTTTTTTTATTGCTTCTTGAAGTTCCTCTATGGATGTTACGATATCCTGTCTCTGTTTGATTAGAAACTCATATCTTTCCTTAACTTCTTCGTATTCTTTCAAAATCTCTATATCAACTGCTCCGATATCTTTAAGCTGATTTTTAAGTTTAGCTATCTGAGGTTTAAAGGTATCAGGTTCCTCAACTGTTTCTATTTCTTCTTTAATTATGTCAATCCCGTAAATGTTGTAAATTTCTTGCCATAGATTTTCAAGTTTGATTTTTCTTTCTCCTTCAAGAGTTTTTTTATCTCCAATTTCTGCTGTGATTTGCTGTAGTTTTTCATTTATGCTTTGATAATTTTTTTCCATTTCTGTTAGATCTTCTCTTTCTTTCTGAAGTGTTGCATAGAGTTCATCTCTTTGTTTTTTTATCTTTTCTATTTCAAAAGAAAGTGTTTCAATTTTTCTAAGTATATCTGTTTTTTCCTTTTCAATCTGGGATACTCTTATTAGACTCTGTTCGATTTCTTTCTCATTTTTCTGTTTTTTCATAAAGAGCTTTTTACTTTCTTCATTCAGTCTGTTTATTTCTTTTGTTTTATTATGCTGTCTTTCTTTTAATGTGGAAAGCATGATTTTTTTATTAGAGAGTTCTTCCTTTTGAACTTCATTTTTCTGAAAAACTTCTTTCTGTTTATTTTTTAAATTTTCAATTTTACTTTCTAATTCATCAATTCCAGAGTTAAGCTCTTCAATCTCAAAACGGGTTTTTTCGAGTAGTTTTGTACTGTTAGATATTTCATTTTGGATAAACTTTTCTTCATTTTCCAGATACTTTAATCTCTGTTTTGTTTGTTCAAGTTCCCTATTAATGCCTTTATATTTCTCCTCCGCTTTAAAAACTTCCTTTTGAATTTGAGAGATCTTTGATCTCATATTTTCCAGCTCTTCTTTAAGTTGTTGTTTTAAATTTTGCATTTTGTCAATTTCTCGCTGTAAAGATTCAATCTGTTTTGATATTTCAATTTTCTCTCTATTTAAATCTTCAAACATCCTTTTCTTCTTAAGCAGATCCAGAGTTTTACCTGTTTTTATAAATCCATCCTGAAACAAGACAACACCATCTTTTGTTACAAATATGGAATTTGGAAACTCTTTTTTAATCTGGATTGCTTCTTCAAGATTTTTTACAATATAAACATTATCAAATATTTCTTCAGGAATTCCTGGCTCTTTAATTTTTATGAAATCTTTAACTTTTTGAGCATTCTGAGGTCCTTCATGGTCGTTATTGATTGTTTGTAAATTTATATTATTTTTCAAAAGAAACCAGCTTTTACTTTTGTAATTTCTAATCACTTCAATGTTTTCTATTACTGAAGCTTTAAGTTTTTCCTCAAGTAAAGCCTCAATCAATTCTTCAACTTCGGCGCTTACATCAATGCATTCAAAAAGGAGTTTATAATTTTTGTTTTCCTGCCATATTTCTGCAGAAAGAGCTTCAATTTTTCCACTTATTGCCGCTTCTTTTTTCTTTTTTTCAATTATTAGCTGAGTTTTTATTTCTATTTCTTTTTCTAACTGGGAAAGTTGATTTTGAACAGTATTTTTTCTTTGATTCTCGGAATGTAATTTTTCCTGTAGCTTTTTTATATCGTACTGAATTTTTTGAATGTCCATTTCCAGTTGATTTATTTTTTCATTTATCTCTTTTTTTCTCATATTTATTGAGTTAAACCTGTTTTGAGTGTTTTCAAGAGATTTTTTGATTGAATGGTAATAGTTTTTCTTATTTGCCAGTTCAGTGGTGAGATTAAATAGAATTTTTCTATTTTTTTCAAGCTCTTTTTCGATATCATTTATCTCTTTATAAAAGTCAATAAGTGCTTTTTCTCTTTCAGAGATTTCTTTTTCAAGGCTAGAAATATTTTCTTCGTTCTCAGCATATTCGACAGAAGCCTTCTTTAAATCATCGGTGATTTTTTCTATTTCCTTGTCCAGTGTGGAAGTTTCTTGTTGAAGTTTATTTATCAATTCCTCCCTATTCTTTTTTTCCTGAATAAGGAGAGCCTGTTGGTTTTCTGATTTTGCTTTTTCCATCTCTTTTTGTTTAAGTTGTTTTTCTTCTTCCTGTATGGAAGTTTCAATATGGAAAATTTTATTTTTCTGGTCTTTGATTTTGTTTAAGACTTTCGTATTTTCTTCTTTCAATTCTGATTGTTTGTTTTCAAGAACTTGAATATCTTCCTGAATTTTCTTGATTTCTTCAAGAAGAGTCAAGCTTTCGGTTTTAGAAACCTTCAATTCCAGATTTTTTAATTCTTCCATGATTTTTTTAAACTTTTCAGCTTTTTTAGCCTGCCTTTCAAGTAAAGAATACTGTCTTTTCAGTTCATTGATTATATCTTCTATTCTTTGTAAATTTTCCTGAGCTAATTGAAGTTTCCCTTCAGATTCTGTTTTCTTAAGTTTATATAGTGAAATTCCAGCACATTCCTCTAAAAGAGACTTTCTCTGGGAAGGCTTTGATAAAATTTCACTAATTTTAATCTGGTCAATTATTGAGTATGTCCTTATGTCAACTCCCTGTGAAAGGAATATTTCTTTTATATCTTTAAGTCTTGCCTGTTTTCCATTAATTATGAAAAAAGATTCTCCTGTCCTGTAAAATCTTCTTTTTATTTCAATTAATTCAGCCTCTGGTTGTCCTCCATTTTCTGATTCCTTTAGAGATTTCACGAGAATTGTTACTTCAGCAATGCCTTTTTCTTTCTTGGTTTGAGAGCCCTGAAAGATGACTTCTTCCATTTTTTCGCCTCTCAGGATGCGGGGATTGTGCTCTCCAAGTACCCATCTGAAGGCATCAACAATATTGCTCTTGCCTGCTCCATTTGGACCAACAAAGCAGGTTATTCCTTCATTAAGTTCTATTCTTGTTTTTTCAGGGAAAGATTTAAATCCGTTTAGTTCAACCCATTTAATCTGCATTAGAATATTTTAGCTTATTTTGCTTTTAAAAGCTTTAATGTAAGCATAAATTTTTTTTATTTGACCAAATAGGCATAACTATTTTACTGTTGATAGACACGAATTTTTATGCTATAATTTCAAAAAATCTTAAAGCAGGAGGAAACTATGACGAAGAAGTATGACACACCTTTATTGGATGAGCTTGAAAAGGGTCCTTTCCCGAGCTTTGTTACGGAAATCAAGAAAGCAGCTGCTAAAAATCCTATGGCTGCTGATGAGCTTGGTCAGTTAGAAAAAAGTATGAGAGACAAAGTAACTTACTGGAAACATGGTGGAATCGTTGGTGTAAGAGGATACGGAGGAGGTGTTATTGGAAGATATTCCCAGTTAGCTGATGAGTTTCCAGGTGTTGCTCACTTCCACACAGTTCGTGTTAATCAACCAGCAGGATTATTTTATACCTCTGAAACAATCAGATTTATTTGTGACCTCTGGGACAAATATGGAAGTGGATTAACAAACTTCCATGGTTCTACAGGTGATATGGTCTTATTAGGAACTGTAACAGATAATCTTGAGCCTCTTGCAACAATTCTTAGCTTGAATGGATTTGATCTTGGTGGTTCTGGTTCCGCAATGAGAACGCCAAGCTGTTGCGTTGGACCAGCAAGATGTGAATGGTCAATGATTGACACCCTTGATATTACCTATGATTTAACTCAGGAATTTCAGGATGAACTTCACAGACCACAGTTCCCATATAAATTCAAAATTAAAACAGTTGGCTGTCCAGTTGACTGTAATGCCTCAATTGCCCGTGCAGATCTTTCAATAATCGGAACATGGAAAGGTCCAATAGAGATTGATCAGGACAGAGTTAGAGACTATGCAAAGAAAGGTGTTAACATTCAGGAAGAGATAGTTAATTTCTGTCCTGGAAAGTGCATAACATGGGATGGAAACAATCTTGCAATAAACAATAGTGATTGTTTACATTGCATGCACTGTATCACAAAACTTGCAGGTGCTTTAAAGCCAACACCACCATTTGGTGCAGTAATTCTGATCGGTGCAAAAGCACCATTTGTTATAGGTGCAACTCTTTCATGGGTAATTGTTCCATTTATGGAGTTGAAACCACCTTATCAGGAACTTAAAGATATGATTAGAAATATGTGGGATTGGTGGAATGAATATGGAAAGAACAGAGAGAGGATTGGTGAGCTCATAATTCGTCGTGGTATGAGAGAGTTCCTTGAAGTATGCGGACTTGAGCCAACACCTGAGATGGTCAAAGAGCCAAGAAATGATCCATTCTGGTTCTGGAAAGAAGAGGATCTTGAAAAGAAACCTTGGGAAGAATTTTTAAAATAAAACAATAAAATAAGGAGGTTAAAAATGGGTGAAATTCCGGAGAAATTCTTTATACCTGATGTAGTAGATGTAAAACAGAGGAAAACAGATATAGGACCGCCTCATTACAGCAATTTTTTACCACCTGTAATTAAGAAAAACTATGGTAACTGGAAAACTCATGAAATTTTGAGCCCTGGTTTAATGGTTCATATAGCAAACTCTGGTGATAAAATCTGGACAGTAAGAGTAGCCTCTCCAAGGCTTCTTAGTACAGATACATTAAGAGAGATTGCTGACATTGCAGATAAATACTGTGATGGATATTTCAGATTTACAACAAGAAACAACATTGAGTTTCTTGTTTCTGATGAGTCAAAAGTACAGCCATTGATTGATGAACTCAATGCAAAGAAATTCATGATTGGTGGTATTGGCTCTAGAGTAAGTAATATTGTTCATACACAGGGATGGATTCACTGCCATTCGGCAGCCGTTGATGCATCTGCTCTTGTTAAAGCGATAATGGATGAATTTGCTGACTACTTCACAACAAAAGAAACTCCTAACAAGGTAAGATTTGCTGTTGCTTGTTGTACAAACATGTGTGGTGCAGTTCACTGTTCAGATATAGCCTATGTTGGAATTCACAGAAAACTTCCAAGAATTGACCATGATAATTTCAAAAACGTCTGTGAGCTTCCAACAACAATGGCTGCTTGTCCAACTGCGGCAATAACTCCTGATCCAGCAAAGAAATCAATAAAGATTAATCCAGAAAAATGCATGTATTGTGGTAACTGCTTCTCAGTCTGTCCAGCACTTCCCATTGCAGACCCAGAGAATGACGGTGTTGCAATAGTTGTTGGTGGAAAGGTTGGTAACCTTAGAAAGCCACCAATGTTCTCAAAACTTGCAGTTGCCTATCTGCCAAACAATCCACCAAGATGGCCTGAAGTAGTAAAGGCAACAAGAAAAATCTTTGATGCCTATATAGCTGGTGCAAAGAAGCATGAAAGAGTAGGTGAATGGATTGAAAGAATAGGCTGGGAAAAATTCTTTGCAGTGACAGGCTTGCCATTCACATTCCAGCACATTGACGACTGGACATATGCATTTAAGACCTTCAGAACTACAACACAGTTTAAGTGGACTAAGTAAACAAATAGGGGAGGCTTTTGCCTCCCTTATTATTTTTATTGAAAGGAGTGTGATTTAAATGGACAAAGAGGAACTCAAAAAAGCAATTTATCAACTTATTGAACAATCAGCAGGTAAAAAGAAATATAAACAGGCAGATGTAATAAAGCATTTTAGGCAGCAGGGCATTCCAGATGCTGAAACAAAAGCAGCAATAAGAGAACTTATTGATGCAGGAGATTTAATTTACACATACTTTGGTGGAAGCTATATAGAACTTGGAGAAAAACGTAAGGGAGCATAATCAAATCATTTAATAAAAAATTTTTTAAAGGAGGGAGAAGTCCCTCCTTTTTTATTTATGTGTCATGAATTATTTAACTTCTATTTCAATTGAAGTTCTTAAAAAACTTTCCATAGCTGAAAAAACCCTTTCAACTGCTGAATCCTGTACAGGTGGTCTTATAGCATCTACTATTACCGATGTCCCGGGCGCAAGTAAAGTTTTTGTTGGTGGAGTTGTTGTATATGCTACAGAAATGAAGCATAAACTTCTTGGAATTTCAGATAAAGTTTTCAATTATGGAGTAATCTCTGCAGAGATGGCTGAAGCTATGTCTGTGGCAGTTAGATCTCTTACAGGTTCGGATTATTCCATTGCAACAACAGGGAATCTTGGTCCTGATACAATGGAGGGAAAACCAAGAGGATTAATTTACATTGCTGTTGCAACACCTGAAAAAGTTTATGTAAAAGAACTTCATCTTCAAGGTGATAGACTATCAAACAAAATCGAAGCAACTTTTGAGGCCTTGAAACTTCTTATAGAAGTGTTATAATTAAAATAAAAATTTAGTTCTGTCACAGTAAACAAAAAGTAAAGCTTGAAGTGATTATTCCAATCCTGGTTTGATAAAAATTTATCAGAGACGGAGGTTTTAAATGAAAGAAGTACCTGAGGAGATAAAAAAGGAAATTGAGAAACTTGTAAGTGAAATAAATTATCACAATTATCGTTACTATGTTCTTGATAGCCCTGTAATTTCCGATGAAGAGTATGACATGATGCTTAGAAGGCTTAAAGAGCTTGAGGAAAAGTGGGGATACATTTTGCCTGACTCACCCACTCAAAGAGTTGGTGCAGCACCTTCTGAAAAATTTGAAAAAGTTGAACACCGTGAACCAATGCTCTCACTTGATAATGCTTTCTCTGAAGAGGAATTAAGAGATTTTGATGAGAGGGTAAAAAGGCTTCTTGGTACAAATGAACCTATTGAGTACACAGTAGAGCCAAAATATGATGGACTGGCAGTAGAGCTTTCATATAAAAATGGATTTTTATACAAAGCATCAACTCGTGGAGATGGTTATGTTGGTGAGGATATTACTCAAAATATTAAAACAATAAAATCAATTCCCCTTAAAATTGAAGGAGTAGATATTGTCCCAGAGGAAATTGATATTCGTGGTGAAGTTTATATGAATATTGATGAGTTTGAGAGAATAAACAGAGAAAAGCAGGAAAAAGGCGAGCCAATATTTGCCAATCCAAGAAATGCAGCTTCTGGTTCAGTACGTCAGCTCGACCCCTCAATTACAGCAAGTAGAAGACTTCATATGGCATGTTATGGTGTTGGATACTACTCAGGTATAGAATTTAAAACTCAGTATGAATTCATTGAATGGCTTCGCTGGGCAAGATTTCCTGTTCCAGCCTATGTAAAGGTTGTAAAAGGGATTGATGAGGTAATAAAGGCAATAAAAGAAATTGAGCAATTAAGAGCAACATACCCATTTGAAACAGATGGAGCAGTTGTCAAAGTTAACGATTTTGAGCTTCAGAGACGTTTAGGAGTTAAGACTCGTGAACCAAGATGGGCAATTGCCTATAAATATCCTGCTCATCAGGGAATTACAAGGCTAAATGATATTGTCGCAAGTGTTGGAAGAACAGGTGTTATAACCCCGGTGGCAATTCTTGAACCCGTTAGAATCGGTGGAGTCACAGTATCACGGTCAACACTTCATAACTGGGATGAGGTAAAGAGAAAGGATATTAGAGTTGGAGACTATGTTATTGTAGAGAGAGCAGGCGAGGTAATTCCTCACATAATTGGCGTTGTTGTTGACAGAAGAACAGGTAAAGAGAAAGTGCCTGAGCCTCCTGAGCACTGCCCGGTTTGTGGATCAAAAACTGTTCGAGAACCGGGTGAAGTCGCATTAAAATGCATCAATTTTAACTGTCCTGCTCAGGTTGAAGAAAGAATCAAACATTTTGCATCCCGCAGAGCAATGAACATTGAGGGACTTGGAGATAAAACAGTTGAACTTCTTCACAAAACAGGTTTTATAAAAAGTTTTGTCGATTTATATAAGCTTAGACAGGAAGATATTAGGAAACTTCCAGGATTTGCAGAACTTTCTTCAAAAAAGCTTATAGAAGCGATTGAGCGAAGTAAAAAAACAATTCTTGCAAGATTTCTCTATGCTCTTGGAATAAGTCAGGTAGGTGAGTATGCAGCAAAACTTCTTGCACAGAATTTTAGAAGACTTGAAGACCTTTATCATGTTAAAATGGAGCAACTTATTGAGATTCCCCAGATAGGAGAAAAAACAGCAAAGGCAATCGAGCAGTTCTTCAATAATGAGGAAAACCTTAAAGCAATAGAGGAGCTTAAGAGTTTAGGATTAACCTTAGCGAATCCAGATTATAAAGAAAAAGAGGAATCACTACCTCTCAAAGGTCTTACCTTTGTCATTACAGGAACTTTACCTAAGCCAAGATACGAAGTTCAGGATATGATTGAGAAGGCAGGAGGAAAAGTTTCCTCTTCTGTTTCAAAAAATACTGATTATCTTGTTGTTGGAGAAGAACCGGGAAGTAAGCTTGCGAAGGCAAATCAACTGGGAGTAAAAACAATATCCTATGAAGAATTACTGAAAATGCTCGGGTGAGAGTTGTATAAATTTAGAATTATATATCCGGGAAGAACAAAAGCTAAATTCATAAAAGAAGGAATTGAGCACTATATTAAACTTTTAAGTCCCTATGCAAAGGTT
Organism: Thermodesulfovibrio aggregans; assembly: GCF_001514535.1. NCBI lineage: Bacteria > Pseudomonadati > Nitrospirota > Thermodesulfovibrionia > Thermodesulfovibrionales > Thermodesulfovibrionaceae > Thermodesulfovibrio > Thermodesulfovibrio aggregans. The sequence continues at coordinate 660,553 of NZ_BCNO01000001.1, forward strand.
GAGCTAATTGAGCTAAGAGAAGGACAGGGAAACAAAGACAGGATAATTTACGAAGAATCAAAGCAGATTCTTAATTCAGTAAAAGAGAGATTTATACTTTTACACATACAGGGACAACTGCTTGATTCTTTAGAATTTGCAAATTTAATAAGAGACAGAGCATTACATGAATTTGTTATCGGTGGAGTTTATGGAGTAAGTGATAAAGTTGTAGACTCAGCATTTTTTAAACTTTCTCTTTCTCCTCTGACTTTTACACACGAACTAAGTAGACTCGTTCTTTTTGAGCAGCTTTACAGAGCGATTACAATAATTTACGGCAAAAGTTATCACTACTGAGTTATTTACCATAAAAGCCAAATATTGCGATAAGAATGCTTATAAAAGTAATTTTTCCCCATAGCCTCGTTTCTAATTCAGGCATGAAAAATTATAACTTAGTTTCTTTTTCAATAGGAATAGCCTCTTCAATTAATAAAATCGGTATATCTTCTCTAATTGGATAATAGACAGAACATTTCTGACAGATAAGTCTCTGTTTGTCTTCCTCATAAATTAGCTCACTCTTACATTTAGGACAAACTATTATCTCAAGTAACTCTTTACTCAAAGTCATTCAGAATCCTCCTTAGTCTTTTAAGTGTTTTGTCTTTACCAACAATTTCAAGAACCTCGTATATTCCGGGACTTACAGTGTTACCAGTTATTGCTACTCTTACAGGCTGTGCTACTTGACCAAGTTTCAATCCCTTTTCGTTAACAATATTCATGAATATTTTCTCTATGTTATCCTGCGTAAAGTCCTCAAGTTCAGCGAGTTTAGCTGTGACTTCTTTAAGTATTGGAATAGTGTCAGAGGTTATATGTTTTTCTTTTGCCTTCGGATCAATGTCCACATAATCTAAGAAATAATATCTCATTGCATTGGCAAGTTCTTTAAGAGTTCTACATCTTTCCTTAAGTGATTTTATAGCTTTACAGACCCATTCTAAATCAATAGTTTCATTTTCTTTGAGATATCCCTCTTTTATAAGAAAAGGCTTTACAAGTTCAAAAAGCTTTTCCTCTGGAGTTAATTTTATATATTCACTGTTTAACCATAAAAGTTTTTCTGAATCGAAAACAGCATTTGCCTTTCCTACATGTTCTAAATCGAAATATTTTATTAATTCTTCCCTTGTAAAAATCTCTTGATCTCCATGAGACCAACCAAGACGGGCAAGATAATTAACAACCGCATCTGAGATATATCCCTCATCTCTGTAGGCAAGAACACTTGTGGCACCGTGCCTTTTACTTAAGCGGGATCTGTCTTTCCCAAGAATCATTGGAATATGGGCAAACTCTGGTGGATTAATCCCAAGAGCACGGTAAATATGAATCTGCTTTGGAGTATTATTTAGATGATCTTCACCTCTTATGACATGCGTAATTTCCATCTCATAGTCATCAACTACAACGCAGAAATTGTATGTAGGAGTTCCATCACTTCTAAGTATTACAAGATCTTCAAGCTCGCTATTTTTAAATGTAACAGTTCCTTTAACAATATCATTAATTACTGTTTCGCCTTCCAGTGGCATTTTAAACCGAATTGCAAATGGTTTATCAAGAGGTTCTACAATTTCTCTACAACGTCTGTCATATCTTGGAGGTTTTCCTTCTTTCATAGCCTTTTGCCTTCTTTCTTCCAATTCCTCAGGACTGCAATAGCACCTGTAGGCTTTACCTTCTTCAAGAAGCTTATAAGCATATTTTTTATAAATTTCCATTCTGTCAGTTTGTCTGAAAGGACCTTCATCCCAGTTAAGTCCAAGCCATTTTAATGCCTCAATGATTGATTCAATGTATTCTTCAGTAGAACGTGACCTGTCAGTGTCTTCAATTCTTAGGATGAATTTTCCATTATGATGTCTTGCAAAAAGCCAGTTAAAAAGAGCTGTTCTTGCTCCTCCAATATGAAGATGTCCTGTTGGAGAAGGTGCAAATCTAACTCTTACCATTTATCCTCCTAATTTAAGCTTTGTAATAAATTAGTATACACTTTGGTATAATTTTTATGCTATATTACCACAATAAATTATGAAGTCTCTCACAGGAAAAATACCAATCGGTGCCTTCCTTTTGAAAAAAGGAAAGATTACAGAGAAACAACTACTTGATGCTCAGGCTCTTCAAAAAATTGAAGGTATAAAAATCGGTGCTGCTTTAATAAAGTTAGGCTACATAACAGAGGATGAACTTGTAAATGCAATGAGTGAACTTTATGGTTTTCCTGTTTTTAGAATGAATTTACACAAGGTTGATCCAGCAGTCATCAAGCTTCTTCCAGAGGATTTAATAAAAAAATACAAAATATTACCCTTTTACAGAGAAGGAAACATAGTAAAAGTCCTTACAACTGATCCTGCCAATGAAATAGCGTTAGAACAGCTTAAGTTTTTTCTAAGTGGCTTTAGAATAATGTTCTATGTTGGGAAGGATTCGGATTTTAAAATTCTGATGAATCAATTTTTTGGTGAAGAGGAATCGGAGTTTTATACTTCTCAGAATATCAGTGAACTCGTTGAGGTGGTTAGTAAAGAGACTCCTGTAACTGAGAAGGTAGAGGATGTTCGTTTAGAACAGGAAGGTCCTTTAGTAAAATTTGTTAATCAGATAATTTTAAGTGCCATTTCAAAAAGGGCAAGTGATATTCATATAGAGCCTTTTGAAGACAATATATATGTAAGATACAGGATAGATGGAGTGCTACATGATGTTTTAACTTTACCTTCAAATTTAAAGGGAAAACTAACAACAAGAATTAAGATTATGTCAAATCTTGATATATCAGAAAAAAGACTTCCTCAAGATGGAAGAATAAAAGTTAAAATCGGTAAGAGAGAGGTTGATTTCAGGGTCTCCACTCTTCCATCAATATATGGTGAAAAAATTGTCTTAAGAATTCTTGAAAAAGGTTCTCTTCAACTTGACCTAACCCGTCTTGGTTTTGAAGAAGAGTCTCTTAACTATTTTCTTGATGCCCTTAGTAAACCTTATGGAATGATACTTGTTACAGGTCCAACTGGTTCGGGAAAAACTACAACTCTTTACTCTGCTTTAATGAGACTAAATAAACCAGAAGTCAATATCATGACAGTTGAAGATCCTGTTGAATATACTCTCCCAAGAATTACACAGGTTCAGGTTCATGAAGAAATAGGAAGGACATTTGCTCAGGTACTACGAGCTTTTCTAAGACAGGACCCTGATATAATAATGGTTGGTGAGATAAGAGATTTTGAAACTGCTGAGATTGCTGTAAAGGCAGCTCTTACAGGACATCTAGTTCTGAGCACCCTTCATACAAATGATGCACCAAGTACTATTACAAGGTTAGTAAACATGGGGATAGAACCTTTTTTAATATCCTCATCTGTAATTTTGATTGTTGCTCAAAGGCTTGCAAGAAAACTATGTGAAAACTGTAAAAAAGAACAGAAATATTCAAAAGATTATTTAATAAAACTTGGTTTTCCTGAAAGCAGTCTTGATAGATTAAAAATTTATGAGCCAAAGGGATGTCCTGAATGCAATCAAACAGGCTATCGTGGAAGAATAGGACTTTACGAAGTAATGCCAATAAAAGAAGAAATCAAAGAGTTGATTCTCACAGGTGCCTCTGCTAATGAAATTAAAAAAGAAGCTATAAGAGTTGGTATGATAACTTTGAGGCAGTCAGGTATTAGAAAAATAATGGCGGGGATAACAAGCATAGAAGAGGTTTTAAGAGTTACTGTGGAGGATTGATGGACAAGCTTGAGATTTTACTTAAAGCTGCTCCAAAAATAACAAGAGAAAAAAATTTGAATAATCTCATTGAGATTCTTTCTAATCTTGCTAAGGACATGATAGAAGTTGACCGCTGTAGTCTCTTTATTATAGATGAACAGAAAAAGGAACTCTATACTATATTTGCTCATGGAGTAAATGAGATTAGAATTCCAATGAATTCTGGCATTGCAGGACATGTAGCAAAAACAGGTAAAACTTATGTTACAGAAAATGCTTATAGAAGTAAATTTTTTAATAAGGAAGTTGACAAAATTTTAGGATATAAAACAAGAAATCTTCTTGCTGTTCCAATTTTTGATTCAAAAGGTAAAGTAATAGGCGTTTATCAGGCAGTAAATAAATCCAGTAAATTCAAAAGCTCAGATATTAAACTGATGAAACTTATTGCAGAGTTTGCTGCAGCAGCAATTGAAAACATGATGCTTTATGAAAAAATAAAAGAGTTACATAAAAAGTCTCTTATAAAACTATCAAAGGCAGCAGAATATAAGGATCCTGAACCTCCGAACCACTTTATACGAATAGGGTTCATTTCAAGATTAGTTGCAGAAAAACTTGGACTTGATGAAGAAAAATGCGAAATACTCTTGTTAGCATCAACGATGCATGATATTGGAAAAATTGGAATTCCAGACAGAATTCTTAAAAAATCTGGTAGACTCGAACCTGATGAATGGGAAATAATGAAAAAACATCCGATTATTGGATATGAACTTCTTTATGATGAAGAAAGTGAACTATTTCAGATAGCAGCTATAATAGCGCTTGAGCATCATGAAAGATGGGATGGAAAGGGCTATCCCTTTGGTAAAAAAGAAACAGAAATATCTTTATGGGCAAGAATTGTAAGTATCGTTGACAACTTTGATACTCTTATCACCGAAAAAGATGAAGGAGAGCCATGGAGTTTAGATATGGCAGTTAATTACATGGAAGCTATGAAAGAAAAAGCATTTGATCCAGAAATTGTTAATATTTTTCTTGGGAATATGGATAAAGTAATCGAAATATGGGAAAAATACAAGGATTAATGAACAAGGATATAGTTTCAGAACATTTAAGAGAACTTCTTAAGTTTTCTGCAATTATTAATTCATCCCTTGAGATTGAAGAAATAAGAAAAAGAGCCTGTGAAGCCATCATGAATCTTGTAAATTGCGAAGCAGCCAGTCTATTGCTTTTTGATGAACAAACTCAAGAACTTTATTTTGATGTTGCTTTAGGGCAGAAAGCAGATAAGATAAAAACGATAAGACTTAAATTGGGGCAGGGTATTGCTGGATGGGTTGCAGAAAAAAGACAGGCAGTTATAATAAACGATGTTCAAAGTGATCCAAGATTTTTTAAGAGTGCCGATGAGAAGTCAGGATTTGTAACAAAAACCATGGTTTGTTTACCTGTCATGATTAAAGATAGACTTCTCGGAGTAATTCAGGCGATAAATAAAAGAAATACTGTATTTGATGAATATGATCTTGAACTACTTAATGCACTGAGTAGTCAAATTGCTGTAGCCATAGAAAATGCAAGACTCTACGATGAACTTAAACAGACCTTTTATGAAATAGTGCTTGCTCTTGCAGATACAATTGAAAAGAGAGATCCCTATACAGCTGGTCATACAAAGAGAGTTATGGAATACTCTGTTAAAACAGGTATAGAGTTAGGACTTGAAAAAGAGGATCTTGAGAAACTTCAACTTGCAGCAATACTTCATGATATAGGTAAAATTGGGATAAGAGATGCGATTTTACTTAAGGAGGAAAAACTTTCAGATGAAGAGTTTAAAATTATACAGAATCATTCAATCTATGGAGCGGAAATTTTACAGCACGTAAGACAGCTTAAAGACATTATTCCAGGAGTTAAATATCATCATGAAAAATTTGATGGCAGAGGATATCCTTTTGGATTAAAAGGAAAAGAAATTCCGATAATAGCAAGAATCATAGCAGTTGCAGATACTTTTGATGCGATGACCACAGATAGACCATATAGAAAAGGAATGAGTAGGGAAGATGCAATAGAAGAATTGAAAAATAAAGCTGGCAGTCAATTTGATCCTGAGATAGTTGAGGCATTTTTGAAAGTATTAAATAAATATGAGAGGTGAGCTTTGATTATAAAAGTTCTTGGAGCTTCTGGCTCAGATGTGGCAGGATATCATCTTTCCTCTTTTCTTTTAAACAGCAAAATACTTTTTGATGCCGGTGGAGTTACAGGTTCTTTAAGTTTTAGAGCTCAGCATAAAATAGAGCATATATTTATAACTCATGCCCATCTTGACCACATTAGAGATATTCCATTTCTCGCTGATAATTTAATTGTAAGTGGTAAATCAAAAACTATAAAAATTTACTCCATAAAGGAAGTAATTGATGACATAAAAAAACATCTTCTCAATCAAAGGTTATGGCCAGATTTTACAGTAATTCCAGATGTTAAAAACTCAATTTTAAAATTAGAGATAATTCAGGAAAAAGCCCCCTTTTTAATAGATGAATATAAGATAACTGCTTACAGAATGAATCACACAGTACCATCTGTTGGCTATCTTATTGAAAAAAATGATAAATCTCTCTTTTATACGGGAGATACAGGACCTGTAAAGAATCTGTGGGAGAATTTTTCGGATAAAAAATTGAACGTATTAATTATTGAGGTATCTTTCCCCAATAAAATGAAAGAACTTGCGATAAAGACAGGACATTTAACTGCAGAGCTATTTTTTGAAGATTTAAAATTTCTTAATCAAAGACCTGAAAAAATTTTCATAACTCACATAAAACCATTTTATAGAAAGCAGATTGAAAGAGAGCTCAAAAGATACTCAGGATATAAAATAAAAATTCTTCAAGGAGGGGAGATAATAAGGATTTAAACTTGCAGAGTTTTTTTGTTTAACCTCTTTTATATAATTCAAAATATTAGGATTTTTCTTGTTTTCTTGACAAATCTCTAAGTATTATAGTAATTTTAAAAATACGGGCGGATAGCTCAGATGGGAGAGCGCAGCCCTTACAAGGCTGAGGTCACAGGTTCGAAACCTGTTCCGCCCATGTGCTAATTGGGGTGGTAGTTCAGCACGGTTAGAACGCTTGCCTGTCACGCAAGAGGCCGCGGGTTCAAGTCCCGTCCACCCCGCCAATAAAATCAAGGGTTTTCAAAAACTGCTTATCCCTCACTGTAGTAAAATGTAGTAAAATTGTAGTAATGTAGTTTTTCAAGTACCTTAACTGCCTCTCTCTTATGAGCCTGTGATAGATGAGCGTATCTGAGTGTCATGGTTAAACTTTTGTGCCCTAAAAGTTCCTGCACTGTTTTAAGATCAACTCCATTCATTACAAGCTGGCTCGCATAAGTGTGTCTGAGATCGTGGAAGTGGAAGTCCTTGATACCTGCTTTCCTGCAAGCAGTGGCAAAACTTCTTTTTATGTATGTGTAATTTTTGCCTGTATCAGGGTTAACGAAAACATAGTCAGTATCAAGTCTTCTTTGAGAGTGCAACTGTAGTAAAACCTGTTTAAGTGCTTTATTAATTGGAATTTCTCTTCTTTCGCAGTTTTTTGTTTTATCGAGCAATATGAGATCGTTTTTAAGATCAATCATGTCCCATTTGAGGTTGAGGATCTCCCCTTTTCTCATGCCTGTATGAAGGGCGATAAAAACAATCGGGTATAAGTGCTTATCGCAAACATCAAGTAATCTCTGGATTTCTTCAGAGTTAAGATATCTGAGTCGCTTATTTTCACCCTTAAGAGGTTTTACTTTTCTGATTGATTTTAATTTTTTCTCGCTTATCAGTTCCCATTCGTACGCCTTTGTCATACTAGCTTTTAAAATTGAAATATATCTGTTACAGGTAGCAGTTGAGTATTGTTGTTTAATAAAATAAGACTGTAACATTTCAACTTCTTTATTATTTATATCAACCAGTCTTAACTTTTTAAACCACTCTGGCAAGACTTTGAGATAGTATTTTTTTTGTATGATAATAGTTTTGTCTTTTATAACACCATGGCAAATAGTGTTCTCTGTAAAAGGATTCAAAAGTAAGCATACTTTCTTGATTTGTCTCTGTCTGCCAAGTAACAGTTTTCGATTCCTGATTATCAAGTTTAAGTAATACCTTTGCGTAAATTTGTTCAGCAATTTTTCTATCACTGGTCTTTGTAGAAAAGCATTTTTGCTTGCCATCAATAGTAATGGCAATCCACCAGATTTTGCTTCTTTTATACAAGCCCATATATAACCTCCATACAGGCTTGCATACCTGACTTGTCAAAGAACAGAGATACAATAGAATAAGAAATAGGAAACATAAGAGTCAAATATTTACGAATTAATTTTTGAAAGGATTTCATCAACAACTTCGTCAACGGTTTCATCAACTCCATCAGGATTAACAAGATTTTTTTCGATAAATTCCTGAATGTCAACTGGTCTAAATCTTATGAGTTTATTGTTAATTTTTATGTGTGGAATTTGTTTCCTTTCAACCCAGTAATAAATAGTTCTTTTATTAACTTTAAGCATTCTCGCAACATCATCTGTTGTTAAAAGTTCCATAAATTTTACCTCCTTCTTTTATATAACATATTGACTGTTTTTCAAATTTTTTGATTTCAATTAAATTTTTTATAAATTCGGCTTCAAGCCAACGAGGAGTTTGGCTCTGGATATTGCTTGATATCAGGGCTCTATCGCAAGATGATCTGTAAGGCTTATCGATCATTAATGCTGAATAGATATCTGCCAATGATAAAATTTTATTTGCGATAGAAAATTTTTCTCTGGTAAGTACTTTATGGTCTCTAGGTCCATCATGACTTTCATATTGGTGTTCAACAACGCTATATGTACTATGTAAACAAACCCTGTAAATCTTCATAATAAATATTATTTTTTAGGCATAAAATTTCTTTATTTGTAAAAGTTGCAACAAGTAACAGTTGCATGAAAGGACCCTGTTGCAACAGTTGCAACAGGTAGAGTATGGTTTTGAGAAGAAATTATAGATTGAAGATTGAAAAAGATTTTTTCGGTTTTTTAGTAAAGGTGGTTATCCTAAACCTATCAAATAGTGGACACGATAAGTTCGTAGAGCTTAAACTTTTTCAGCAGAACAGAAAAAATCAGGAGAGAGGGGTATAAATGAAAAAAGAAAATGGTTTGACAGTATGGCTTGGGATTGAACAAATATTTACATTTTAAGACAATCCGAAGGGGAATGCCGACACTGAAAGAATAATGAGCACAATTAAAGAGGAATTAATCTGGCTTAATGAGCTTAAAAACTTTGAAGAAGCAAAAGTAAAGGATAAGTGAAATATTGCTTAAAGCTCTACAAACTGAAAGGCTAAAAAGTGTCCTCAAAATTGGGGTGCAGTACAGAGCTAACTCCCGCTTTTTTGCAAAGACAGAATAATTGTCTATTGACAATTTTATATACTTTTAGTAGCATATAGTATCATATTGATACTATTTTTAATAGAGGAATTGAGATATGTTATTATTATTTAAATGGCAACGAGGAAAAAACCTGCACCCAAGAAAAAGCCTCATTATGATCTTTGCAAATTTAAAAATTTATTTTCAAATCCTGGGAAGAGATGTATTACAAATACTGCATTTAAGGGAGCAGGTGAACTGGGTTATATGGACGAAGATGAAATTACAGATGTTATTGAAAAATTATCAAACAAAAATTTTTACAAATCAATGCCTTCAGATAGATTTCCTGAACTATGGCAGGATGTCTACATTTTTAAAGATGATGAAAACGACATTGAAATTTATATAAAAATTCAAATTTTTGAAAATAAAGCAATTTTAGTTCAATTTAAAGAATATAAAAAGGAGGAAATATAAAATGCAAGAGTTTAAAAAATGTCCTTTTTGTGGAAAGGGTAAGTTGGTTAAAAAAGTTACAGAAGAAGTTTTTAATTACAAAGGTAAAACAATCACAATACCTGATTATGTAATTCATGAATGCAATGTATGTGGTGAATCCATTGTTGACAGAAAAACCTTGAAATCAGCGGGCAAGAAATTAAAAGAATTCAAAAGACAGGTTGAAGGATTACTTACACCTGAAGAAATAAGGAATATCAGGAAAAAATTTGGACTTTCTCAGGAGAAAATGGGAGAAATTCTTGGTGGAGGGAAAAAGAGTTTTGCAAGATACGAAACAGGGCAATTGTGTCAGAGCAGACCCATGGATAATCTTTTAAGGATTCTTGATGCTTATCCTTTTGTTATTCAAATTTTGATAAAGGATAAAATTAAGCAGGTTGAAAAACAGAGCCGAAAAATTAAGGATTTAGAATTACAAAAAAGTTTACAAAGTAGTGAGTGACAAAAACTTAAAATAAAAAACCATTCATAATACAGAAGGACTGGAAATTGCAATCTAAATTTAAAATAGAAAATATCAGACAGATTGAATGTTTCTCTGCTCTGAATCCTGTTTCCAAACCTGAAAAAACAGGCGGTATCAGATTGATTTAAGTCTGAAAATATCATTTCACAAAAAAGGTAAGAGGGTAAAGGTACCCCTAATTTTTTCTCTGAAAAAAAAGAACAGCCTTTTGTTCTCAGGGTTGTTTTTGAAGGAATATTTGTTTTTGATAGTATACCAAAGAAAGAAGAACTTGAAAGAATTGTTCATATCAACTGTTCGTCAATTATATTTCCATTTATCAGGGAATCCGTAGCAGATTTAACAAGAAAAGCAGGTCTTCCACTTAATATTGATCCTGTAAATTTTGTTGCTTTATACGAATTGTCAAAAGAAAAAGCAAAGAATGTAAATAAAAAAAATTGAAGAAAACAAAAAATAGAGATTTAAAGAAAAAGATTGATTCACGAGAGGGAATTAAAAAGTAAAAATATGGATATCTTGGTTCAGGCAGTGGTGCTAATTACAAATCCTGAGAGTGTTTGGTGACAGGGTCGAAAGGTTTATGATACAACAAAATTTAGAGGTTTAAATGGAACCTGTTGAAAAAGAGGAACTTTTTAAAATGATTAAAATGGCAGTTAGAGAAGCACTTGAAGAGGAATTTTTAGAAAGATTTTTAAATAATGTACCAGATGTTTCTGATGAAGAAATGAGAGATATTATACAAATATATGGGGCTCCTTCCCGAGAAAAAAAGCCTGTTTATAGTGAAACAATTGATCTATGAAATGGATAATTCAGTATTCCAATGAAGCCTTAGATTTTATTGAGAGAGAAAAAATATCCGACGAAATTAAAAATGAAATAAAAAAAATTGATTTTGAAGGTTAAGCGAGAGAACATAAAACTTGATATATAAAAACTAAAAGGAGAATGGAAAGGTTATTACAGAATAAGAAAAGGAAAATTGAGAATAATATTTACAATTGAAAAAGAAAAAAGAGTAATTTTCATTGACAAAACTGATTATAGAGGAGAAGTTTACAAATAAAAAAGGATTAAAAGAATCAATAAAGGATTTTTCAACTCTATCCGAACTCTATCCGAATCAAAAATAAAATGCAATAAAATCAATAAGTTACAATCTGTTGACGCGGGTTCGATTCCTGATTATCAAGTTTAAGTAATACCTTTGCGTAAATTTGTTCAGCAATTTTTCTATCACTGGTCTTTGTAGAAAAGCATTTTTGCTTGCCATCAATAGTAATGGCAATCCACCAGATTTTGCCTCTTTTATACAAGCCCATATATAACCTCCATACAGGCTTGCATACCTGACTTGTCAAAGAACAGAGATACAATAGAATCAGAAATAGGAAACATAAGAGTCAAATATTTACTAATTGATTTTTGAAAGGATTTCATCAACGACTTCGTCAACGGTTTCATCAACTCCATCAGGATTAACAAGATTTTTCTCGATAAATTCCTGAATGTCAACTGGTCTAAATCTTATGAGTTTATTGTTAATTTTTATGTGTGGAATTTGTTTCCTTTCAACCCAGTAATAAATAGTTCTTTTATTAACTTTAAGCATTCTTGCAACATCATCTGTTGTTAAAAGTTCCATAAATTTTACCTCCTTCTTTTATATAACATATTGACTGTTTTCAAATTTTTTGATTTCAATTAAATTTTTTATAAATTCGGCTTCAAGCCAACGAGGAGTTTGGTTCTGGATATTGCTTGATAAAAGGGCTCTATCGCAAGATGATCTGTAAGGCTTATCGATCATTAATGCTGAATAGATATCTGCCAATGATAAAATTTTATTTGCGATAGAAAATTTTTCTCTGGTAAGTACTTTATGGTCTCTAGGTCCATCATGACTTTCATATTGGTGTTCAACAACGCTATATGTACTATGTAAACAAACCCTGTAAATCTTCATAATAAATATTATTTTTTAGGCATAAAATTTCTTTATTTGTAAAAATTGCAACAAGCAATAGTTGCATGAAGGACCCTGTTGCAACAGTTGCAACAGGTAGAGTGTGGTTTTGAGAAGACATTATAGATTGAAGATTGAAAAAGATTTTTTCGGTTTTTTAGTAAAGGTGGTTATCCTAAACCTATCAAACTTTCTTTGTGTGATTTTTGGTTAATTTAATGGAGGCTACACCCTCATTTATTGTTCTGTCAATTTTACACATAAAAAATTTTACACTGCCGGGATAGCAATATGCTTGATTTTTTGACATTTGTTACCTATAATAATCATAGCAGAATGACAGAAGAGAGGTAATTTAAAATTAAACAGTCTTGCAAGGTTTTGATTTTCAAAAAATTGCGAGTCTTTGAAGAGTATTTATAAAAAAGGAGGGGAATATGAGAAAAGTAGCTTTATTGATAAATCAGGTTGATAATGTTGTTACGGCTTTAACAGATTTATCTGCTGGCGACGAGGTGTCTATCAATGTTAGTGGTAAGGACGTGAAGATTAAATTGTTGTCAAACATAAGATTCGGACATAAATTTGCTATAGCTGATATAAAAAAAGGTGAGAATGTCATTAAATATGGTGAAGTTATAGGCAGGGCTATTACTGATATCAAAAAAGGAGAACATGTTCATGTTCATAACATTGAAAGTTTAAGAGGCCGCGGAGACTGGCAATAGCCTTAAAAAGTACAATCAGGAGGTAAAAAATGAAAATCAGAGGATTTATTAGACCTGATGGAGGAGTAGGTATAAGAAATCATTTACTGATAATACCTACGGTTGTTTGCGCCTCAACCGTGGCTGAACGAATAGCATCTTTTGTGGAAGGAGCAATATCACTTGCTAATCAGCATGGTTGTTGTCAGATTGGTGCAGATTTAGCTTTGACTGAAAATGTATTGATAGGATTGGGTAAAAATCCCAATGTAGGAGCAGTGCTGGTTGTTTCTCTTGAATGCGGAGGTGTTTCTGGAGAAAGAATGGTTGAAGAAATTTCAAAAACCGGCAAGCCTGTTGAATACGTAGGAATTCAGAAAGCGGGAGGATCATTAAAAGCTATAGATAATGGAACGAGATTGGCTCAAAAATTAGCTCAGGAGTTGTTAAAAATGGAAAGAGAGGATGCCGATATATCTGAAATAATTTTATCTGTAGAATGCGGTGGCTCTGATACAACCTCAGGATTGGCTTCAAATCCTGTTGCAGGATATGTTGTAGATAAAATTATTGAGCTTGGTGCAACAGGGATGTTTTCTGAAACTACAGAGGTTATAGGAGCTGAACACCTTCTGGCTAAAAGAGCTGTATCTAAAGAAGTAGCTGAAAAATTAATTGAGATGGTTAAAAAAGTTGAAGAAAAAGCCAAGACATTAGGTGTAGACATACGCGGTGGTCAACCTACTCCAGGAAACATAGAAGGAGGAATCAGTACAATAGAGGAAAAATCCTTAGGAGCTATCTATAAAGGTGGAACTAAACCATTACAGGGAGTTCTGGATTACGGAGAAAAACCTTTTGGAAAAGGATTGTACTTCATGGATACGCCAGGCCAGGACATTGAATCTATAACTGGTATGACTGCTGGTGGTTCACAGGTTGTTATTTTTACCACAGGAAGAGGCACACCCACAGGTTCTCCTATTGCTCCTGTTATTAAAATAACTGGTAATCCTGAAACTTATAAATTGATGGAAGACAATATTGATTTTTATTGTGGCACCATAATAGAAGGAATAGAGAGCATAGAAGAAGCAGGAGAAAGATTGTTTAAACTTATGATAGAGGTTATAAATGGGAGATTAACAAAGGCAGAGGCTTTAAAACATAGAGAATTTGGTATGTTTAAGCTGGTTTCTACCTTTTAAATTTTAACCTTTTTCCGACTTTGACTTCTGTTTTTCTTGCAGGAGGTATTACCCCTGAAAATATAAAGCAGACAATAGAGGGCGTTCCCCCCTATGGAGTGGATGTAAACACATGCACAAAAGAAAGCAATGGCTTTAAAGACCCTGAAAAATTAAGACTGTTCATAAGGAACGCTAAAGAAGTAGGCAGCCGTTGTCATGCCTATGCTCAATAATTGAAGCTTAAACCTTGAACTTTGAATCTTGAATAGCCAGCAGGGCGTTTGAATTGCCAAGGGCGGATGCCAAAGGCTGTGGACTGTTGATTTCAAAGTTGCAGCAATGCTTTGCTATCTGGCAAAATTCATAGCTACCAAACTCTATCTCAAACCTGCTTTTCTGGAGGGATAGTTGATAATTTTTGATTTATAAGCCTACTGTTGAGGAATTAATACTAACATAGCCATCGTTATTGTGGACATCCTTAAAATTGATTTTAGAGGGTTGTTTTCTTTTGTTGAGCCTGTAATAGAATTTTTGTTCCTTCTGTTGGCACCGTTTACTGCAAAAAATCCTTAAAACCAAAACTGGCTGTGAAGATTTCCTTGCCGCAATTTTTGAAAATTCTCACTTGAAATTGACCCATTTTTCTCATGAAAATTGATCCACCCTTCTATTAAAATAACCCCTAAAACAGTGGGAAAGGGTAATAAGCATGGAGGATTGGGCAACAATAAGGAATCTTAAGAAGAAAAATCCAGAGCATGGCACAAGAGCAATTGCTAAGCTTCTTGGGGGATACTCAGCCTGCAATTTCAGAAAAAAGCTGCTCAATTTTTGTTATAGATAATGACTGTTTGAAAAAACCTGTAATCTGGTAAATAATATATAGCAAAAATAATTTTTAAAGGGGACTTTATTTGAATAAAGAAATTTACTTTACAGTAAAAATTCCACTTAATGTAGAAATAAGAACTACTCATAATTACTGGAAATACCTGATTACCATAAAACATCCTGTGATGAAAGATAAAGAAGATATTGTAAAATCTGTATTGCAGTTTCCAGATGAAATAAGACAGGTTTTTTAATAACTGCTTATCCTACCGAAAAAGTAAAGGAGGGTGAACTAATATGGGTAAAATAAATATTCACTACAACAGGGAATCAGATACACTTGATATATGGTTCGGTAATCCTCTGGATGAAGCAATATGTGAAGAGGCAGGGGAGGGAATTATTTTCAAAAAGGATAAAAAAGGTAACATTATTGGTATAGAAAAACTCTACATAAGCAAAACATTGAAAGTCAGTAATTCCATGCCTGTTGAAATAGTTGTAGAATGATAATAGAAAAAATACATTCCACATCACTATAACACTTCAATAACCCTTATGGCAACATTGCCATAAGGGGTTTTACCTTAAATTTTTCTGAACCGTGCTTTAACTGTCCTGACATGACATCTCAGGACGGGTAAAGGTAGGGTAAGGACTTTTTCATCATGTGATTTTGATGTTGCATATAGAGACTTGTCAAGAAAATTGTGTCTCCCCAAAAAATTTAGCATTAAACATCTGTCTTAACTCATAAAGAGCAGGATTTTACCAGAGGCATAGGATTTTTCCATTTTGTCTGTTCTATTCTGCTCAATGTAACATATATCGCAACTTCAGCTGTCCTCACTGATTGAAAATCCCCTCCTGTATTCATTCGTACAAGTTCTAATCTGCTGTTTATGTTTTCCACTATATTTGTTGTTTAGATGTGTTGTTTCCTTACTGCCTCTGGACAGTTCTTCATAAAAAGCCTTAACGTCCTGTTTTGACATGTTTTCTTCCTAATTTTTTTTGCATATGAATGAAACAGAGTTGGTGGTCATTTTTTGGAAAAAGGGCTTTTATGGCAGAGCTAAGTCAATGACTATCTGACAATGTTAACATTACTTTTTATGGGAACGACTTGATTGAGGATGTATAGATAACGATAGATGGAACGCTCACTTACTTCACAGATTTGAGCAAGCTCTTTTACTGTGGGATGCTTGTCCTGTTCATTGAGATTGAGTATCTTGAGGATGTTGATTACCTTTTCAGCAACACCCTGAGGTTTCTCTTTCCTTTGTTTAGTGCTTCCTTTTTTATACTCGGTTTCTTTGGCATTTTATATATTATATCAGTTTAATCAAGACAGCATTATCTCAGAGATTTTTGAATTTGTAGAATTGGTCAAAACAAGGATAGCGATTATAAATTAATCAGATATTTAAAACCTCAGGAGTAAAAATCCCGCCATTAATCCTCAGAGTAGTTGTAGTGGAGTAAACAGGACAGGTCGCCCTAACATATTGAAAATAAAGAATTTTAAATTTTTAACTGTCAAAGTCAGGCAGAGCGTGTAAAGGAGATAACAAAGGGCAAACAGACCCCGGTCAACACAAAACCGGTAACCGTGCCAAACTTTCCAGTGGCGATGAAGTGAGGAGGATACAAATAATGATAAACAAAACAATAGTATTTTTGATAGTGTATAATTAATTATGTCATTATATTTCAAGTCAATGATACAAGAAATAATGCTAAGTGAAAGAGAAAAATACTTGAAAGAACACTCATAAAAAAGGATGAGACTTTTAATGGATAAAAATGCTTCAAGGGTAACGGTTGACACAATTAAGTTGACATTACCATGGTTCTTCATCTACAGACCTTTGCGAAATTATAGTTCTTTTTAGGTTTCTTGTAGCCGCAACCCACAGGTTGCCCTAAAAAGATCGCAGGCTAAAGCCTGCGGCTACCTGATAGTGAGATTTTTTGCAGGCGAAACTCTATGATGATTAAAAATAGAAAAGCCCGGGGAAGTCCCCGGGCTTTTCTACTCAAAAACTAAACCTTAGAAACTATACCTCAAAATCGCCTTTCCAGTGTAAGAGCTGTAGTCGGAGTTAAAGTCTGCCGAACCAGAGACCTCAAAATTCCATCTCTTATTGTAAATGTAATTCAACCCCACATTCACTCCATAGGTAGTATCACCAATGCTTCTCTTGACCTTGGTTGTAGTATCAGCCACAGTCACTAAGGCCTCAACATCGTTGTCAGATATAGCCTGCTCAACCTTTGCCCCAAGGTAGTATCTTACAAGGCCCGTTCCTGCTTCTGTCTCACCTACCACACTCAAAAGCCCCTTAACCTTCCACACATCTAAATCATCCGCGTTGAGCTTTCTGCTGAGGGAAGGATTGTCAGGGACCTTTGTCCAGAAACTATCCGTTTTGTGATAACTATAGCTCAATCCAATCTGAGGCACAAGCTTTACCTTTTGACCAAAAACATATCCTCCCATAGCCTCAACTCTGTATCCGTTAGAGTCGAAAGAAGCTGTTTCTTTCAAATCATAATTAAGACCAGTCTTTCCGCTGTAGTCATTGTTTGCCTTGTAGGCAAGGCCTGATAACCTGAAGATATAGGGTTTTGGATTGTAGATAAAGTTAAATCCTCCAAACCAGTTGTCCTGATCAAGGTTATCTGCCACTCTAACAGTGTAGTTAAGATCATTCTTAAGGTAGCCACCAAAGACCTCAAGTCCTGCCCCCTGAGTGAGCTTTAAACCAAGCCCCATGGCAAGCCCGTAGGAGTTGCCTTTGAATCCAAGGTCTTTGGCCTCAATTCTTGTATAAAGAGGCATGAGCCAGAAAATTCCCTTCTGCCCAGCCATTGAGCCTCCAAGGCTTGCATAGCCAGCATCACTAAAGGCGCTTGAAGCAAGCATAACCGGTCTTTCTCCCTTAACAAAGAAGTTAAAAAAAGGTGATGCATCCATAAGCATAGCACCAACAACAGAGGTTGTGCCAATATCATTAGCTACCACTGAACCTACAATCGGTGCTAAATCTTGCTGAGGTGTAGCCTGATAGGTAAAGATTACAGCAGAATCTGCACCCAGGGAAGTGGCATTATACCAGTTGACCAGTATAGATGGATTGGAATAGCCCCTCTCAAGGCCTCCCCATTGCCCGGTCACATTTCCACTTTCCTCTTTTTGAATTAAATAATAAGGAACATTAAGTTTGAGATTTCTACTATCCATTCTTGCAATAAGTGTAGCATTATTGAGATCCAGAGTAGAATTACTCCCAACATAGATTGGTCTTGTATCAGGATTAACACCAGGTGCACCAAAGGTGATGGCAAATTTATCACTTAAAGTAACCTGAGATGAGTTAGTAATGTAAAGGGTTCTCAAATTAGAACCTGCCACATTGCTTTCAACCCAGGTATTGCCATAGTTAGAGATAGTAGCATTGGAATTTTCAATCCAGAAGACAGCTGCATTGACATTGGTCGTATCTGCATTGGAAGGCAGATTAAGAACAACCTTCATGGTTCCATTATTGACTATATTTGCATTGGAACTATCAGAAATTTTAAGGACAGCTGCATTAATAGTTGCGCTCTGATAATTGCTATTTACATTAACCTCTATATGACCTGTGTTATTAAAGTTACCTATACTGTATGCATACACTCCATATGCCTCTGCATTCCCACCTCTTGCATTGACTGTTATATCCCCGCTATTCGTAAAATTACCTATATTATTCCATGCCCACACTCCATACGCATAGGCCTCCCCATCTGTTGCATTGGCTGTAACGGTGATTGACCCACCCTCGGTGTTAACAAAACTATCATTTATACTGCCGGCACTCACTCCATATGCCTCTGCATTCCCACCTGTTGTATTTGCTGATGCCGTAATATTTCCGCTATTCCTAAAATTACCTATACCATTTTCCACAAACACTCCATCTACATAGGCATTACCACTTGTTGCATTACCGCTTACTTCTATCTTACCTGTATTAACAAACTCTTCTATTGAACCACCATATACAAAAACCCCTGCCACTCCTGGATAATCTTCATTGAAATTATACACATACTGACCTGTTGCACTGACTGTTATATCCCCGCTATTCGTAAAATTACCTATATTATCCCATGTCTCAACTCCATAGGCACTTGCCCAACTATTAGAAATAGCCCTTACCGATATGGTACCACCCGATTCATTACTAAAACTAGTTATGCCACTTTCCACAAACACTCCATCTACATAGGCATCACCACTTGTTGCATTACCGCTTACTTCTATCTTACCTGTATTAACAAACTCTTCTATTGAATCACCATGTACAAAAACCCCTGCCACTCCTGGATAATAATAATAATAATCATACTCATCATATAAATAATTACCCACGGCTGATACTTTAATAGTCCCGTTATTCGTAAAATTACCTATACTGCTTGCATACACTCCATAGGCATAGGCATCTCCATCTGCTGCATCAGCTGTAACGGTGATTGACCCACTCTCGTTGTTAACAAAACTTTCATCTATACTGTATGCATACACTCCATAGGCCTCTGCATATCCACCTGTTGCTGTTACAGTTATATTGCCGCTATTCTCAAAATTACCTACTTGATTTTCTGCATACACTCCATAGGCATAGGCATAGGCCTCCCCATCTGTTGCAGTTGCTATTGATTCTGCTTTTATATTGCCGCTATTCTCAAAATTATCTACTTGATTTTCTGCATACACTCCATAGGCATAGGCATCTCCATCTGCTGCATCAGCTGTAACGGTGATTGACCCACCCTCGTTGTTAACAAAACTTTCATCTATACTGTATGCATACACTCCATAGGCCTCTGCATATCCACCTGTCGCTGTTACACTTATATCCCCGCCTGATGTAATTGTTAAATTATTAAGAGGTCTCGCCATCTGATAATCTTCTACATTAAAATAAATTCCGTAAGCCCTACCATCTTCACTCGTATTGTTAAACGTTGCATTAAGGGAAGCACCAATGGTAAGTGACTCAAAAGGAGTAGGCGGAGTATCTGTATCCTTGTCTACATAAATTCCTGCAACTGTATATGTGTCACTATTAATGGACAAGTCAGATGAAAGCGTATATGTAGTTTCATCAGAATCTAAATATACACCAACCTCCCAAGTTTCACTGTCGGGACCTGTTATTCGCTCGGATGCCTCTGAATTCATCGCAAAACCTAAAAAAATAAGAAAACTTAACACAAGGAACAAAAATGGACTTTTTAGTCTCATACTTGCCTCCTTACCTCTATTTAACTCTCTTTTATTTTCCTTTTTTATGGCTTTTCTCCTTTCCTTATTTTTCTCAACTTTTCTCTCTGCTCAGCATTTAATACCCTGTCTATCTCACGCCCCGCCTTTATTTCCTCTATCACCACTTCTGCCCTTGACTGAAAAAGCTCTTTGACTTTCTTTTCTATTTCCTTTATCTCTCCGTTTTCCTCAAGCGATTTTCTTATCTCTCCATCAAGCAACCTCATCTTCTCAGATATCTCCCGCTCCCTCTTCTGAAATCCCTCAATAATCTTCTTAATTCTCTCCTCCTGATCTCGGGTTAACTTGAGCTCCTCCTTGAAATCAAGAACAGTCTTCCTCTGAACTTGTGGCTGAACCTGAGGCTGAGCATGAGGCTGAACTTGGGGATTTGCCTCTTTCTTTGGCTGGGATTCTCCATAAACCACAGAAATACTAAAAATATAACAGACAATGGAAAAAAGGAGAATTGTAAAAACCTTTGCAGAGTATTTCAATATAATACGCCTACGGTTTTTATTCTTGTACCGCACTAACAATAACCCATGCACGGTTACTTAACTTTCTAAACTTTGCGTCTTTACAGTAACAACTTAAAGTCGTTCCGGTCATTTTACAGCAAAAACATGTGGCTGTATATGAACTGACAGGAAGGTTGATCCCTGTACAATCAAGTGAACCATCACAGTTTGAAATATCGCCTTTATTGTCTACACATTGCTTTGCATTATTCACGTAAGTATACTTCCAAGATCCGTCTATTTTTTGGCAGTATGCACTGGTTATTCTGTCATCGCTTGCATTGTATTGGATTTTTTTACATGTTTTTTTATAACTTCCTGGTGGGGAAACATCAGCTGCAACTTCATAGACTAAAAAAAACATAAACACAATAGAGAAAAGACAAAACAATTGAGCAAATCTTTTAATTCTACTTTCCACTTTTTTCATAAGACACCTCCTAATTTTTTGCTTGAGAATATCATTTTTTTTTCAATTGTCAACCCTCCGCTCTGCCTTTCATAATCCAATAACCAAGTATATGTCTATATCCCAATGAATCAAATCCTGCTGCTACATAAATAGTTATCTTAACCATTTTGCCTTCATCTCTTACCTCGGTGTGATAGCATCAATGAATACAGTAAACTCTGTGCAAGAGGTCTTGTTTTGAAGTATTCAAGTTTCTCTGCTGAAAATTCTCATTGAAAATTGACCCACCCTTCTATTAAAATAACCCCTAAAACAGTGGTGAAAACTTGAGATAATCTTATATTGTAGTGTATTGTAATAAAGGAGGTGAAACATAAGGTCCGTTATTTCAGTTAGTTTATCTAAGGAGATTTTAAAGGGACTCAATGAATTTGCAAAAAAGACAGGAAGGAATAAGAGTGATATTGTTAAAGAATCTTTAAGTCTTTTTCTGTGGGAAATGAAACTCAGAGATCTCCAAAAGAGGATGGGTTCAAAGGCAAAAAAACTTGGTATTGTTACAGAAGAAGATGTCTTTAAGAAAATATCGTGAGAGTTGTTTTTGATACAAATGTTTATATAGCAGCACTCGTTACAGAAGGTCTATGTTCAAGGATTCTCAGGAGGGCGAGGTAAATTCATCAACAGATATAATCAATGAAGCAGTTACTGACGTAATTCAAGACAGTCTAACTATTTCAGGAATCTGTAAGGATAAAGATGATGACAATATAATTGCCTGTGCAGTGGCAAGCAATGCTGATTATATAGTGACAGGTGATACTGAATTGCTTTCTGTTAAAAAATACAAAAGAATCAGAATTTTATCTCCGAGGGATTTTGAATTGTTATTTGATTGAATATGAGCATGCATATACTTAAAGTTTATTAGTCAAGATTTACTCTGACTTTTCGTTTGTTTATGCCAGTATCTCATGATCATAACCAATCACCTGAGTTTATCAATTAAATTTTATAACTCATTGAAAATATTGGATTTTATTTTTGAAAATATAAATTTTTTGTACAACAGAAATAGGGTGAGTTAATTTTCGCGATAAAACCAGGGTCAATTTTCATGAAAATTTATAACAATCATAAGGATTTATCCAAGAGAGGAATTTACATTGATTTTTTTATTCTATTTTTTTAACTTTATATATGAAACTTACCATAGTTATAGAGAAAGACTCTTCAGGATATTTTGCTTACTGTCCTGAACTTGAAGGGTGCATAAGTCAAGGTGATACTCTCGAAGAAGCAATTGCAAACATCAAAGAAGCGGTGGAACTTTATCTTGAGACGTTAACTTCTGAAGAATTTGAAGAAATTAAAAGAAAAAAGGTGTTTACTTCAACCATAGAGGTTCAGGTTGCCTGAACAACCAAAAGTAAAGTCTCTTTGATAAATGTAAGACTTATTGATAATATTTAGTAAAACAGTTTATATTAAGATATGCTTTTCAGTATAGAAATCATTGAAGAATTAGAGAAACTTGAACCTGCCCTTAGGTCAAGTCTTATTAAGATACTTAAGAGTCTGGATAAGACGATCGGGGAGATGGTAAAAAAAGAGGATTTTTTGGCCCTGAAGGCTGAAATAAGGGAACTGGCAATAATAGTTAAAGAGCTAGCTGAGGCACAGAAAAAGACTGAACAGACAGTTGCAGAGCTAGCTGAGGCACAGAAAAAGACTGAACAAACAGTTGCAGAGCTAGCCGAGGCACAGAAGAAATCTGAAGAAAGACTTACAAGACTTGAACAAACAGTTGCAGAGCTAATTGAGGCACATAATAAATCTGAAGAGAGACTTACAAGACTTGAGCAGACAGTTGCAGAGCTAATTGAGGCACATAATAAATCTGAAGAGAGACTTACAAGACTTGAACAAACAGTTGCAGAGCTAATTGAGGCACAGAAGAAGACTGAACAGAGATTGAATGAGCTAGCCGAAGCACAGAAGAAATTTGAAGAGAGACTCACAAGACTTGAAAAGACTGTTGCTGAACTTGCAGAAGCCCAGAAACGAACAGAAGAAGAAATAAGGAAGCTTGCTTCAGAGCATAGAGAAACAAGGAAAATGCTTGGAAACCTTGCAGACACAGTAGGCTATGGTCTTGAAGATAAGATAATTCCACTGATGAAGAAGTTTGCGGAGGATGAATACGGAATAAAGGTAAAGAACTTTGGTAGAAAAAACATAGTATATCCTGATGGAAAATTTGATGAACTTAACATCTATGTTGAAGGTAAGAGAGATGGGAAGACAGTATATCTCATAGGAGAATGCAAGGCTCATTTAGGTAAAAGAGATATAGAAAAATTCAGTCGTATTATTGAAAGGGTAAGACAATATCTAAGAGGTGAAGTGCAAGGATTTGTGGTGAGTTACACAATACAACCTGATGTGGAGGAGTATTTAAAGAAGTTTTATCCAGAGATAAAGTTTTATTACAGCTACTACTTTGACCTGAAATATAGGTATGGAGAGACGATTTAGAGCACAGGAAGCCCTGTTTTACGAATTTCTTATCTAATTCGGCGAGTATTGGTGATAGCTAAAGCTCATATTTTCGTGAAATTGATGATGGTTTCATTGCAAAGATTACCCATCTAATCATTGCCAGATTTACTACAATCTGTTAATTGTGTTGAGTAACGAATTTGTTCATTACAATAAGCGTCCGATTTGGTCCTTGCAGGGAGTATCTATTTTGTAAATATAAGAAGCATCCAATCAGGTCAATGCGAGGAGCGTGAGCGACGAAGAAATTTTGATTTTTTCTAATTTTTCTTCTGTAAAAAAATGTATTTCTCTTTTTTAAAGAATTTTTATTGATCAGATTTAGCATCAATCCTTTCTGGGTTATCTTTTTTGATTATTCAATTCTTCTGATGAATCTTTTTTGTTTTCTATATTTTCTATAACATTTTTTTCAACATCTGGTTGACTTTCTTTCTTTTTGCATGTGCATCCACTCTTGATCAGTCTTTCAATAGATATTCCCTCTGGAGTGAAATTATAATCTCTGGATAAAATTTTTAAAGGTATAATTAAAATGCTTAACGCATCAAGGAATGTTTCAACAGCACTTCTTGAGGATGGACACACGCATTTATAATCATCTGTTTCATATAAACTTGGAGAGTTCTGCTGACTTTCCTGTTCACATCCCCCCGCTATACAAGCAGGATCCATAGCAAAAGTAGTTGTTGTTAAATAAACAACGACAAGAATTGGAATTAATAGTTTCATTAACATAAAAAAACCTCCTCCACTTCACTGTTTAAATTAACCCTTTTGTCTTTAATATTTCTTGAATTTCAATATTACTGTATCTGAGATACATTGCAGTAGTATTTAGTGATGCATGCCCAAGCAGTTGTTGAACTGCGGTTACAGGAATTCCTGCACGGAGAAGTTCTATTGCACGGGTGTGTCTTAAAACATGTGGATGGGAAATATTTTCTGGGATGTTAGCTTTTTTACAAATTTCTCTGAAGACAACAAAAAAATTGTTTCTTTTGACTTTAAAAACCTTACCTTCCAGTATGGGGTAAAGCTTTGTAAATCTCAGATACTCAGAAATAACTCTGTCGGGAACAGGAACAATTCTGTATTGATTCTTTTTTCTGGCACTTCTTTTAAGAGTGATGAGTCTAACTGTAGATGCTCTGAAATCTATATCTCTTGTTTCATCTATATTCAGAACTTCAGAAATTCTTGCCCCTGTATAACGAAGCAAAAGAAAAATCAGCCAGTATCTACCCCTTAAAACACTTCGTTTTTCATCAAACCATTTCTGAAACTCAAAGGTGAGCCTGTTAAGTTCATCTTCTGTAAGATGATAAATTTCTTCCTGTACAGGAACAGAATTGATAAAGTTTCCTTTTTTGGGTACAAGCATAACATTATGCTAAAGGAAATGTTATAGATAAGTCAACAAAAAATAAAAAATCAAGGGATAAAATGATATAAAACAGATGCTATCTATAACAAAATAGAAATTTTGTTATAGATAATGACTGTTTGAAAAAACCTGTAATAGTGTTAAGAAATCAAGGGGTTTTTATATGTTAAAAAAATCGCCTTTCATCCCCGCCCTTACTGACGGGGTCTCCCCGATGGTGAAGATGAATTTGTTTCATTTGAAACTATTAATATCTCTACTATTCCTGCAATAGCAAATACTGCTTTATTGCATTATACAAATTCTTATTCTGACTATATAAAATTTCTTGCGTCAAGAACAATAGAATATGTAGCTAAAATAACAAACTGCAAAAATAATAAGGCTACAAAAATTTTAATAGAAATAGTGAAACTTCATAAGGAAAACAAATCAATAGAAGAAATTTCCCGCTTAACAAAGATAGACATCAAACACATAAAAAATATTCTGCAAGCAGTAGATGATATAAGATTTGGGTGATTTATTGTTCTTTGCAAAAAAGCAACAGAAAGTTGTAGCAAATTGGTTTGCAACAGAAAGTTGTTGCAAATGGGTTTGAGACAAAAAGTTGTAGCAAGTGAGTTTGCGACAAAAAGTTGTATTTTTTTTAAAAGATACAACTTTTTGTAAATAGTGAGCGATTTGTAATTTAAAAAAATATTGTTATATTATAAAATGATGACAGAAACACAAATAGAAAAAATACAAGCAGAAAAATTTTTAAAGGAAGCGTATGGCAATCGTTATGCAAAACAATTCGTTAACAATCTTCCCCCAGAATGCATAACAATGCTTTTGCGTTTTAGAGAGCCTAATTTTTTAAAAAAAGTTATTAAATTAAGATGGTTAATTCTTATCGCTTCGTTACCTTCTGATGACATCAAAATCACTGCACTTATTAATGTTATAGAAAACATTGTAAAAAATCCTAAAGGATACAAATATAGACATGTAAAAAGACTTTGCGAAGAATTGAAATTACAAAAAATTATCATTAAACCTGATTGTGTTTTAAAATCTCGTGCGGAAAAAAGAAAACTAACAAAAAAATATTTAGAATATATTGCACAAATATATGGTGTTGAAAACATAATCTTTTTTAGGGACAAAAAATTAAAATTAATAAATTTGATGACCAGATTAACTTTAGAAGATGAAAAAGCCGCAAAAATGTTTTATATTCTCAATTTCAAAGATTTATTACCTCTTTTAAACCTCACAATAGAGAGTGTTATGCGTATGGATAAATTAACCTTGCACGATAGATGTGAAGAGGCAAGAAAGGAA
This sequence comes from Thermodesulfovibrio aggregans, assembly GCF_001514535.1. Taxonomy (NCBI): domain Bacteria; kingdom Pseudomonadati; phylum Nitrospirota; class Thermodesulfovibrionia; order Thermodesulfovibrionales; family Thermodesulfovibrionaceae; genus Thermodesulfovibrio; species Thermodesulfovibrio aggregans. The sequence continues at coordinate 687,012 of NZ_BCNO01000001.1, forward strand.
TTAATGAAAAAAAATAAACTTTAAAGGAGGAGACAAGAATGACAAAATACCAAGAAGGACAAATAGTTTTTTTGAATCCAGAAACTCTTGAACCACATCCTGCGTTGAAAATTTTAGAAGAAAATCAAATCTTTGCTGTTACTGAAGAAGACATACAAAAGTTGATGATTTCAATAGCAGAGATGAATATTTTGCAACCGATTTTGGTTACAGAGGAAAATGGAAAGATTTATCGTATTGCAGGAAACCGACGAAGAAGAAATTGTCCAAGCATGGATTGCTGAAAACTTTTCCAGAAAAAATTACACAAGTACTGAACAAATTGCAATTTTAGAAAAAATAGACCATATCTTTTTTAAAAAGAATGAAATTCTCCCTTATCTTTCTGAAATTGCCCAAAAACTAAATCTACCTGAAGAAAAATTAAAGCATTTACAAAATTTTCCTGAGTTAATAGAAAAAATAAAAGAACTTTTAGAGCAAAAAGAGAATGTACAAGTTGAAGTCGTAAAAGAAATCATAGAAAAAAAAGTGGTTGACGAAAAATTAATTCAAGAAAAAAAAGAACTTGAATATCAAATAAGTTCTATTTTAAAAGAAAAAGAAAATTTAAACAACCAGCTCAATGAAACAAAAAAACAACTTGAAATTCTTAAAGAAAAAATTGAACAAAAAGAATTAGAGCTTAAAAATTTCAAGCCAGACGAAGAATTAAAAAAAGAGGTAGAAGAACTTAAAAACCAAATCAAAATTCTATCTCATAACAAAGAACTTTTAGAAAAAAATCTTAAGGATAAAGATGCTATCATTGCTGAAAAGGAAAGAGAAAAATTGAAACTTTATGAAGAACTTTCTGAAAAAATTGAAATGGTTAATAATCAGATGTTTGAATACACTGTTACAATTATTAAATCTCTTTTAACAGATGTAGAAGAGACTTTAACAAAGTTTGAGAATTGTTTTTCTGCAATAAAAGATAAAGAAAACATGCTTGTGATTCATGATCACTTCCAGAAAATCAAGGATATTATTATTAATAAACTCAACAAAGTAGAGGAATCAATTATAGAGAAATTTCCGGATTAACCTGTTCTGAATTTTTCTGCTTTCCCTTAAAGGGAAAGCATATCTCAGGGTAAAAAGTAAAAAAAGAGGGGGATTTCCTCCTCTTTTTTTTATTTGCTTTACAAAGATTTTTTTGCTTGAGGTAGTTTTTGTTTTTAACAAAGGGGAAGAAGGGTTTATTTGAGTTTTTCCCTATGTAAAAAACTTTCATTTTTTATGTTTTTTTTAAGGGGGGCAACTCCCTGTCGGAGGGAAAACAGGGAGTTGCAAGGAAAGGCTAAGAGAAGTATTTTGCCTCTAATAAATATTAAGAACCAATCACAATAAAATAGTTTTGTCAAAAAAAGAGTGTTCCACTAGTGAAATTAGAACTAAACCAAAAAAATAAGTCTTTTACTAATTCTTTGTAGGACAAATTTATACCTAGGTTAAAGAATAACTAAGGTTATTATTATAACCCCTATATATATAATATATGCGAAATTGAGATACCCCCCTGCATAACTTATATTACTAGGGTTATATATATACCCTAATCTTGGCGACCGTATCATAACATGTCGCTCACCGTACCATAACATGTCGCCACCGTATCATAACATGTCATACTCCGTATCATAATATGTCGTTTTCTTTATTTTTCAAGGCTTTATGTTACTTACATTTAAGTTATTGAAAAATAAGCAAAAAATACATATCAAAGACAACATTTTATGAAATGCTTGATTTTACTTGATTTGAGCGTTATAAGGATATTTGTTTATGATTTAGCAATTAGCTAAGGCAAAAATAAATGGTTAGTGTTCTTTATAGAGTGAGTTTAGTTGAATTGGATTATTTATTCAGGCAAAAAAACTGATAAATTGCTTTTGTAGAAAATTGTGATTTGATTTTTTTCTTGTTTGACGATGATATTGAAATTTTCTTCAAGATAATTTTTGTATTTTAAGATTTCTGCTTTTAATCTTTGCTTATGTCGTTCTGATATATTTTCGTAGCCAAGATAATACATTATGTCTTCAAGTTTCATATTGCATTGCTGATGACTCATGCAGAACCTTATAACTGATTTAACAAAATCGCTACTAACATCCACGATGGCTTTTATAGTTTGTTTATCGAGATAGATAACAGTATCGTGTTCGTAAAGTTTTGTGAATTCTTCTGAGAAAACCACAACATAGTAACAACCTTCTCCAAATGTTCCTTCTTTTATATTTTCTTTTTTAAATTTCTCTGAATATCCAAATTTGTTGATGATGTTAGAGTGAATTTTATAGATTCTATCGTTTTTAGTGTATTGAAGTTTGATTATTGTTGACATCATGTCATCAAGTTTTTGAGATAACCACTTATGATGTGTTATTTTTTTGTGTCCAAGAAATTTTAAGACTTCCCGAATGTCAAAAACAATGAACATTCTTCCTTCTAAAGTTTTGCCTTTTTTGATAGAACAGGTTGCCATAGCATCAAGAATATCCTTGTGCGTTTGGCTTAATTCTTTTGAAAGCTCTATATTTCCAAATATAGTTTCAAACTTTGTTTTTTTACAAAACAAAGGGAGACGCTGTTGATGAACAGTAGAAACAGGTTTTTTAGGAACTTTTGGTTTCATATTAAATATTATATTTTTAGAAGGACATTCCATCTTTATTAGTAATCCAAGCACTATCTGAACACTGCCAATTTTTCATGCTTATCACCATCTCCTTTTCCTCTGTTTTAGGGGTTATTTTAATAGAGGGGTGGATCAATTTTCATGAGAAAAGTGGGTCAAATTTCATGAGAATTTTCAAGCCCTTTTCTTTTCTGTCACAGAGTTGAAAAATTCATCAAGACTCAATCTATCCCAGAGTTTCTTTATAAGACAATGTCCATAGTTGAGTATTCTTCCCTCTGAGATGTTTCTAAGTTCTAGCTTTTGTTCTTTCTGCCCCAATGCTCTCTTTGCAAGTTTTTTAAATGACTCTGTGTTCAGGAAATCATCAAGCCTGCCAAGACTGAACAGATACCTGTGCCTTGTTTTTCCAGTTTCATCTCTGTTCGTGAAAGCAGGTAAATTAAGAATTTATTTTTTAAAGGATTTTAATTTTTCTTTTTTGACATGTAGCAATAAACCATAAAAGCGTTATGTGAGATATTTCTTCTGATAGGTTTTACATAAAAATACAAAACAGGAAACATAAAACTAACTAAAGTTACAACATGTAAAAGCAGAGAATACCAGTTGGATATGTAGCCTGTTTTCATATCTGTATATATGTCCCATAATAATTTAGCTTTTTTATCGTCTAAAAAATTTTTGTAAGTTAATCCAAAATTATCAAAAAAAGCATTAAATGTCCTATCTATCCATTCTGGCATTTTTAAGAAAATGTATAAAAATCTTTTTGGTGAAAAAGTGCTTTCAGTTATTTTGCAAAAGACTTTTTCAAGAATAAAACCAAATATTACTCCAAAAATAAACAGTACTCCTAAGTTAATCGCTATCCAGAAACCTACAATGTGAGCAATGGTATTAATATCGAGATTTAAAAGATGTGTCCCTAATTCAGGAAAAAATTTTTTGACTGAATCCCAAAAATATATTATTCCAGTAATAAACAAAGCAATTACTAAGAAAAAGGCAAATGACACATCTTCTGATTTGGTTTGAATATCTTTATAAGTTAAATTAACCTTGTTTTCATTTTTTTGGTTCATAATTAACCTTTATTCTTTATATGTAATTATATAAAAAAGCCAAAAGAAATTTTTTTAAATTGAGAAAACATAGACAAACAAGAAAGAAAAGGAATTCTAATGAAAACTTTCCAACATTCTTTTGTAAACTCTGAATATATCCAAGGTTTTTTATTTTCGTTCAACATATTCAACATATATTTTATATCCTCTTGCATTTGCAAATTGAGGATTATCTGATATATATACTCCATCAACTTTATCATTCAAATAAACTGCACCACCACCAGTTAAAAGTACTTGATCAATTTTATATCCATTGTTTTTTAGTTCTATCACATAATCTTTAAGTCTGCTCTCTATTTCTGGTAAATAAAATCTACTAATATATTCTTGAACATCAAACTTATATTCTTTTCCAAAATATGTAAATTTACCATCTTTTAAAAGCAAATCTACATAAACATCATTAATAAAATCGCTATATTTAACTGTGAACTCATCAATTATTTTGTTATATAAAATTTCCATTCCTGCTGGATAACTTCTAGACATTTTAGAAATATATACACCATCTTTAATGTAAACCATATCAAGAGTATAGTAGCCAATATCAATAACAATTGTATCTTTTCTGGCTATATCACTGTATTTCCATGCAAAATCAATATATGCTCCTAATCCTTGAGGCAAAAATTCAATTTTTTCAGGGATTTCAATTTTATTTCCATTTGTTTTTATTTCCAATGTCTTCAACTGATACTTTAAAAGAGATATTTTTTTAGAATCATACACAGAAGGTGGTAACCCTAATCCTATTCCTTTTATTGCTATCCCTTGTTTGACTAACTTATTGATACAATATCCTATAATTGCGAAGTAAGGTTCTGTCCCTACAAAATCTTCAGTCAATTTTCTTCTCGGTGAAGCATCAGGACCTACTAAATAATTATTGCCATTAACACTAATAACAGAAAAACGATCATTAAAGACTTTTTCAGTATGAATATAAGGCTCAACCAAAGTCTTAAAACAAAAATCCTTATCATTTAGAGAAATTTTGGTATAAAGAGAACCTATGTCAATACCCACATATTCTCCCTCTTTATCGTTAAGATTATCTTGTTTTTCTTCTTTGATTTCTAAAGCTTCTGAAGTATTAAGAAACCTTTTATCATTGAGATTTAAATTTTTTTCTGGTGAACTTTGACTATTTATTAGCTCTGTTGAGATTCGACTTTTTATTGTCTTTCTTAAGTTTTCATCTTTACTTATAATTTCTTCATAAGCATAATGACTTCTTATAACATCTACTATAAATTTACCTCGCAATGTTTGGGGAATTAAATCTAAAATTTCAATTACATCGTTGTGCATTTCTGAATTCAGAATAAAAAAATATAATTTTCTCATGTTAATTCCTCCTTTATGTCTTTATAATAAATATTAAAATTAAACCTTGGTAATTTATCGTCAAGTGCTAAAATTTGCGCTCATAATGTTTGTAATATTTAAATTAATTTTCTACTACAAAGTAGGCTAGGAAATGAAAAATCTTAATCAAAGTTTTTTCATATCCCTAAATGAGGTTTTAAGACATTTATAGGCTCTGTAAACTTTACAAAAAGGCAGTTGATTAAAAAAAATAAGAGATTTAGTTTTTGACTCAACAACTTAACTATGTCTAAAAAGAGAAAGGGAGAAAATCTCCCTTTCTCTTTTTTAATTTATTATTTCATTGTTTTCTTAACATCCTAAATCATTATTAAAGTTTCTTTAGCCTTTTTTAAGCTTCCTCTAATGCTTTTTTCATGAAATATTCGCCAGTCTCTCTCATCTGCTGGATTAAAATTTCCGTTATTTTCTTTATAATTTCTTCAATCTATCTTTTCCTATCATTGTTCATAAGTCCTCTCTTTCTTTATTTTTCTATATCTTTCTATATCTATTATGCTACATGTATAGTTAATTGGAGATGTTAAAATCATCTTTCTTACTATGCTCATTATTTCTTTTTTCTCATCACCCTCTATTTTTCTGCCATCTCCTGCATATAGCTCAGATTCATCGGTATCAGACCATATATTCAAAAGTTCTGCAAGGTCATGTCCCTGTAAATTATTTTTATTAGTTTTTGCCCTCATTGCAACCTCCTTCTTTTGTATTGTTTATTTTATTGCCTTTTTTCTTCTTGTCAAAGATCAAATATATTAGTTTTAGTATAAAAAATAGGTTTTTAATTTTTTTCTCAATTAAAATTAACCTTTTTTACGAAACTTCAAAAACCCTTTAAAAAAGTGATTAAATTAGTATTTAATACCAACAAACCTTCTAACAAAGGATTCCCTGTTTAGAGTTTCCCTTGTTAGAAGGTTTTTTTTATCTTCTACGCATCATATCTTAATCTGCTATTCAACACTTGGTCTTTTATGAATTCCATTATCTTTTTTCTTCTTTCTCCTGTAATTAATTCTCCATTCTCATCTACAATCTCTATATCAGGATTATCAGGGTCCCAAGCTAACAGGAAATCGGCTAACTCATCATCAATATTCCCCATGTTGTTTTTACTCATCCATTCCTCCTTTTTTGTTGATTAATTTGCCTAAGGCAAATTCCTATAAATTAGTATAACCTCATTGTCTTTTATTTTTTTCCCGATTAACTGTATCCTGATATGCCGGATAAGGAATATTTTTTTATCATTTTTTGTTAAAAGGGTAAATATAAATATTATTTTTCTGAAAAGTATTTTTTGGCACTTTTTTGCAAAAAAATTTTTTATTCGCAGTATGCAAAATGAAATTGTCATTTTACATATAGTATTGCAAAATGAAATTCAACATTTCGTATTTTCAAAGGTTTGTATAATATTTTTTATATGCAAAATGAGCATATTCATTTTGCATATAGTAGATAATAAAATGAAATGGAGGATGAAAAAAAATGAAAAATTTTAGAATTCTTACTACTGAACTTGAGGCTATTAAGCATCAGATGGAACAACTCTGTAACTTGTTTAGAGCTGAATTTGGAGGTGATGGATTAAAGAATAACAAGTTAGTGCTTAAACTTGCTAATTGTGCAAATAAGAAATGTCCTTATTGTCCTCATGGTCCTTATTGGTATAGAGCATTCTTTAATACTCGTACACGCAAGTTTATGTTTAAATACATTGGTTCATCATTAAAGAAGAGCATGTTAAAAGGGAATGAAATGCAACATTGGGATAGGCTTAAGTTTTATGATAATGAGATAAAAAGGCTGAAAAAGGAAAAGCAACTTATTATAAAAGAACTCAAGAAGTTAGAAAAGTGAAAATTCTCACTGAAAATTGACCCACTTTTACAAATTAAAGGGGTAAGAATTTTTCTCAAAATTGGGGTGCAGTACAGGTGTCGAATGAACTTAAGAAGAAGGAGATATTTATTTCCTTTTGTAAATTTCTTGTGGACAATACTTTACTCTATCAGTAAAGAAAAATCAACGGGTTGTAGCCACACCACATAATCAAAGAATGCTTGACAATCAATTATTTCTAATGTTATTGTTTTAAATATGAACAAAATAGATTTTTCAGATGAAATATCAATGCGTATTCTTGAACATATTCATGAAAACCCAACAATTACTCAAAGAGACCTTGCATCAAAGCTTGGCATAGCTCTTGGACTTACAAACTCATACATAAAACGACTTTACAAAAAAGGCTGTATAAAGATTAAGAATCTCGATGGGAAAAGATTAAAATATATCCTCACACCAAAGGGATTTGTTGAAAAGGCACGTCTTACCTGTAATTACATGGCAAGGTCATTTAACTATTTCAGAGAAATTAAACAAAAAATAGACCAGACATACAACGCTATGATTGAATCAGGAATAAACAAAATCGTTCTATGGGGTGATGGAGAGCTTGCCGAAGTCTGCATAGTTTCATTAAAGGGACTTCCTATCACCATTTCTGGAATAGTCGGATTTAACGAAGACAGGAAAAAGATTTTCAACTACACAGTCTATACAAAGGATGAAATAAAAAACATAGAATTTGATGCAGTTCTTGTAGCAACCTTTGATGAACGCGAGATTGCTCAATTAAAAGACATCGATAAAAAGGTTTACTATCTATGGCAGAGCTGACATTAAGCTGGTACTGTATATATGTAAAGTCAAGGCATGAGTTTAAGGTATCTGAGAGGCTTTCAAAATTGGGGATAGAGGTCTTTTTACCTGCTGTTGAAAAGCTTAGAAAATGGAAGGACAGAAAAAAGCTTGTCAAATTCCCGCTTTTTCCTGGATATCTCTTTGTTAACATTGAAAAAAGCTATGAATTAATACTCAGGGTGTTAAAGACACCAGGGGTTGTATGTTTCATAAAGAATGCCCTTGGAGAGCCTGAACCTGTTCCTGAGGAGCAGATAATACCGTTGAAAAAAGCAATAGAAAACAAAGTGGAAATAGACCCATATCCATACTTAAAGGAAGGGCAGAAAGTAAGAATAAAGAGTGGAGCTCTACAGGGAGTAACAGGGATACTCAAGAGCAAAGAGAAAAAGCATTATCTTATTTTAGCGATAGATATACTTCAGAGGTCAGTAAGTGTTAGAATAGATGCCTCTGAAGTAGAACTGGTTTAATTTTTTGCCCTGCTCGGTTACATTTGCATTTTTGCCAATGTAACTGAGGAGGCGGAGCATTGAAAAAAGCCTGAAAATTATTGATAATATCTGCAAAAACTCTTTTATAAGAAGCATATCTTTTGAAATAAATTGATAAGCGGAGTTGAAAGAAAAGACTAAGAGGAAACAAAGCGAGAATAAAATAAGACAATTTATTGTGCCTTTACGGTTAAAGTTTCCAAACTATATTAATGTTTTATGAAATTCTTCCACAATAAAACACTTGAAATAAAAACAGAGCACAATATGAAAAAATCACTAATAACAGGCATTGCAGGACATGATGGTCTATATCATATCTCAGGAAAGGAGAAGAATCCTTATGAAGCTTATCAATAAAATTAAAACAAAACAGGCAAAAATCGGCATAATTGGTCTTGGATATGTGGGTTTACCTCTTGTAATAGAGTTCTGCAAGGCAGGTTTTCAAGTTTATGGGTTTGATATAGACGAGAGAAAAATAAATCTTCTTTTAGAGGGTAAAAGCTACATTAAGCATATTAATAATTCATCAATTTCTGAAATACTTCCTAATTTTACTCCTACTACTGATTTTTCAAGAATTTCTGAGGTGGATTGTGTGATAATATGTGTTCCTACTCCGTTAAATAAATATAGAGAACCTGATTTAAGCTATGTCTTCAACACAGGTGAAGTCATCGCAAAATATATGAAGAAAGGACAACTCATTGTGCTTGAGTCCACCACATATCCAGGAACAACAGATGAAGACCTTAGAAAAATTCTTGAAAAATCAGGACTGAAAGCAGGAGTAGATTTTTATCTTGCCTATTCACCAGAAAGAGAAGACCCCGGGAACAAAGAGTTCAGCACATCAAAAATACCAAAGGTTGTAGGTGGATTTAGTTCTTCATGTCTTGAAGTAGCAAAAGCTCTCTATGATCAGATAGTTGTCAGAACAGTTCCAGTATCAAGTACAAAGGTTGCTGAATCAGTTAAACTTCTTGAAAATATATATCGGGCTGTGAATATAGCTCTTGTAAATGAATTAAAAATACTCTTTGACCGTATGGGAATAGATGTCTGGGAAGTCATAGAAGCAGCTAAAACAAAACCTTTTGGATTTCAGGCATTTTATCCGGGCCCTGGACTTGGTGGCCATTGTATTCCTATAGACCCATTTTACCTAACATGGAAAGCCCGTGAGTATGACTTTCATACACGATTTATAGAGCTTGCTGGCGAAATAAATACCCAAGTAACGTATTATGTCTTAGAGAAAATAATTCAAGCTTTAAATGAGAATAAAACATCCATAAAAGGAGCAAGAATCCTAATATTAGGAGTTGCTTATAAAAAAGATGTAGATGATATGAGAGAATCCCCTGCTCTTAAGCTTATGGATCTTCTTGAAAAGAGAGGTGCTCTGGTGGATTACAATGACCCTTACATACCTGAACTTCCTGAAACAAGGAAGTATAAGAAAAAAAAGAAATCAGTGGAACTTACGCCAGATAATTTATCATTATATGATTGCGTTGTGATAACTACTGATCACAGTCTGTACGACCCTGATTTCATTGCTAAAAATTCAAAGCTAATAATAGATACTCGTAATCTTATAAAATCAAAAACCTATCAAAATGTTTTAAAGGCATAGAATAAGGAGAAAACATGAAGAAAAGATTTATCGGACACATAGGACTTGGATATTGGGGAAAAAACATCTTTAGAAATCTCTATGAACTTGAAGTATTGCATACTGCCTGCGATGTTTCAGAAGAAGTGCTCAATGAATACAGGAAAAAATTCCGTGATGTAAACTTTACTATGGATTATAACGAAATCCTTAGAAATCCTGAACTAAAAGCCGTAACCATAGCAACGCCTGCAGCTACTCACTATGAATTTGTTAAAAAAGCCTTGCTTGCTGACAAAGATGTCTTTGTAGAAAAGCCACTTGCCCTAAAAACTACTGAAGCTAAAGAATTAATTAAAATTGCTGAAGACAATAAAAAAATACTCATGGTAGGTCATATCCTGAGATATCATCCTGCAGTTATCAAGCTCAAAGAAATTATATCATCTGGAACCTTAGGAAAAATTCAATACATTTATTCAAATCGTCTCAATATTGGTAAACTTCGCACAGAGGAAAACATACTCTGGAGTTTTGCACCCCATGATATATCGGTAATACTGATGCTTTTAGACGAGGAACCTATTAAAGTAAGTGCCTTTGGCGGAGACTATTTAAATAAAGGGATATACGATATAACACTTACAACTCTTGAATTTCCTAATAATATAAAAGCCCACATATTCGTAAGCTGGCTTCATCCTTACAAAGAACAAAAATTGATAGTGGTTGGTTCAAAAGCTATGGCTGTTTTTGATGATGTAAGTAAAGAAAAATTATTTCTGTATCCACATAAAATAGAATGGAAAGAAGGCAAAATTCCTGTTGCCCACAAAGCCCAGTATGAAGTTATTCCATTTGAAGATGGTGAACCTCTTAAACTTGAACTTATTCACTTTACTGAATGTATAAACAATAGACAAACACCGTTAACAGATGGTTATGAAGGATTAAGAGTTCTTAAAATCCTTGAACTGGCAGAAAAATCTTTAAGAGGTAGTTCAGGTGAGGAAATCTCAAGAGATAAAAATTACTATGCCCATGAAACTGCGGTTATAGATGAAGGAGTTGAGATTGGTGAAGGGACAAAAATATGGCATTTTTCCCATATACTCAAAGGTTCAAAAATAGGAAAAAACTGCATAATTGGACAAAATGTAATGATAGGTCCTGATGTTACAATTGGAAACCGCTGTAAAATCCAGAACAACGTCTCCATCTATAAAGGTGTTACACTTGAGGATGAAGTATTCTGTGGTCCATCCTGTGTATTTACAAATGTTTATAATCCAAGAGCATTTATAGAAAGAAAAAATGAATTTCTACCAACAATAGTAAAAAAGGGAGCAACAATAGGAGCAAATGCCACAATTGTCTGTGGAGTTACGATAGGCAAATATGCAATGATTGGTGCTGGAGCAGTGGTAAAAAAAGATGTCCCTGACCATGCAATTGTAGCGGGTGTTCCAGCAAAGCAGATTGGATGGGCATGTAAATGTGGAGTTACTTTGAAATTTAATAATCAGAGAGCAACTTGTAACTACTGCGGTAATGAATATATATTGAAAGAAGGCAAAATCGAACTTCTAAAGGAGGGTGGAAGTAATGAAAGTAAAAGCTAAAAAGGTTAAGGATGGCTATTTAATTCCAAACATTAAAGAATTTGGAGACCTTGAAGAGATAGAAATTGAAATAAAATTTTCACCCGGTGTTATTGATGCCGGGGAAAGAAGGTTTTCTGATGATTTTATCGCTGAGCACTGGAGAGAACTCATTTTAACAAATACAGACACTTCTGAATTTTATAAAAGTGCTGAATACTATATAGAAAGAGCAACAGATTATATGGAAAGGAAAAGCAGATGAAATTTTATGTCCTTGATGTCAATATAATTCTGGACAACTTTGATACTCTAAGAAGGAATAAATATCCAGCTTCTGTTGAGGTATACAATTATTTAAAAACAAGGGGACTGGGATGTATCTCATCTGCTTCACTTGACAATATTAAATTTTTAAAAATTCGGGACCTTATTTTAGAAAAAGGATATACAAAAACAGATGCAGAGATGATTGTAAGACATATGTTAAAAGATTTAGCGACTAACTTTAAGATTATAAAAACTCCCTCCTATGTAAATATTGAAGATGGTGATATAGAGGATGCACAAATAATTGCTACTGCAAAGGCAATTGGTGGGAAGGTTATTACGAGAGATGAAGGTATCTTGAGAAAATACGGTGATTTCTCTATAAGTCCAGACAAATTTCTAAAAGAAGTAGACAAAAAACCTTCTATACCGATGCTTGATTTAACTTTACAAACCTTTTCTATTTATGAACAGATAGAATCCTCAATTGATAAAGTTATACAGAAATCAAACTTCATCCTTGGAGAGGAGGTCACTTTACTTGAAAAGAAGATTGCTGAATATATAGGGACGAAATATGCAATTGGGGTGTCTTCTGGTACAGATGCATTAGTTTTATCTTTGAGAGCATTAGCAATTCAAGGAAAAAATCAGGAATACTGGGATAGAGATGACTTTGTGATAACTACTCCTTTTACTTTTACAGCAACAGGAGATGCCATACTTAGAAGTGGTGCTACTCCTCTATTTGTTGATATAGAATTGGAAAGTTATACAATTAATCCAGAATTGATAAAGAAGGTCTTAGATAAGTATGGAAGCAAAGTAAAAGGGATAGTTCCTGTTCATCTATACGGTCATCCTTGTAATATGGATGAAATTATGGATATTGCCAGAGAGTACAATCTTTTTGTAGTAGAAGATTGTGCTCAGAGTTTTAGTACAAAGTGGGATGGTAAGATGACAGGTTCTTTTGGTGATGTGGGATGTTTTAGCTTTTTTCCATCTAAGAATTTAGGTGGATTTGGTGATGGTGGAATGATAACAACAAATAATGAAGAAGTTGCTGAAGTTATTCGTATGCTATTAAAACACGGTGGAAAAGATAAGTACAATGTAGACCATATTGGTTATAATGCAAGACTTGATACTATTCAAGCTGCAGTTTTATTGGCTAAAATGCAGTATATAGATGAATTTACGGAAAGAAGAAGAAAAATAGCAAGTATTTATAACGAAGAATTGAAAGACTTAAACTGGCTAAAAACACCATATGAACATCCAAAGGCTTACCATGTGTACCATCAGTATACAATCAGGTTAACAGGAAAAGATAGAAATCAGCTCCAGAGATATTTAAAAGAAAACGGTATAGACTCTATGGTGTACTATCCTGTGCCACTACACAAGATGAAAGTTTTTATAAACAATGGTATGGAGATTTTTGAAAGTTTAGAAAATAGTGAGCTTGCATCTAAAAGTGTTTTAAGCCTACCTATTGAGCCATTGATGGAGGAAAGAGAAGTTGATATAATTGTAGAAACTATAAAACAAATAAAGGAAGATTGAAAATCTATGGAGGCCAATACAAGATTTAAGGTTCTTTTTCTTACTTCATGGTATCCAAGCCGTATTCATCCTATAGCTGGTATTTTTATTAAAAGGCATGCTGAAGCAGTATCTTTATATTCTGATGTTGCTGTTTTATTTGTAACAGCCGATAAATCTCTAAAAGATAAAATTTATGATATAGAATATTCCATTGAAAATAATATACCAACTGTTAGAGTTTATTACAAACATTTTTCAAAAATAAAAGGTGTATCAAAATTTATAAATCTTTACAGATATCTTAAAGCAAGCTATTTAGGATTAAAAGTTATTAAGGAAAATTTTGGTAAACCAGATTTAGTCCATGCAAATGTAACTTTACCAGCAGGGTTGGTCGCTCTGGCTTTGAGATTTTTAAAGGGATTTCGATATATAGTGACTGAACATAGTTCTTCTTTTCTTCCTGAAGATAGCACCTATAAAGGGGTTTTTAAAAAATTTTTAACAAGTATTATTATAAAGAATGCAGAAAGAGTAACTACGGTATCTAAAAAACTTCGGGGAGCAATGATTAAACAAGGTTTAGAAAATGAATATTTTCTTGTTCCTAATGTTATTGATATCAATATTAATCAAGTTAGATCAAAAACTAATAATAAAAAGAAAAAAATTCTACATATTTCTTTGTTATACGATAGAGTAAAAAATATAAGTGATATTCTTTTAGTCTTGAATAAAATTGTTTATGAAAAAAACAGAGATGATTTTGAATTTCATATCCTTGGTGATGGCGTTGATAGAGAAAAGCTTCAAAACCAAGCAATAGAACTTGGGCTTCTTAATAAATATGTGTTTTTTCACGGATTAAAAAAACCAGAAGAAGTATATAAATTTTTAGAAGACGCAGATTTCCTAATTACAAACAGTAATTATGAAACATTTTCTGTTGCAACTGCGGAAGCTTTGGCTTGTGGTGTTCCAGTAATAGCTACAAGATGCGGAGGTCCTGAGGGTTTTGTTACTGAAGATTGCGGAATACTAATAGAACCCAGAAATCGTGAACAGTTGCTTCAAGCGATATTGTATATGCTTGATAATTCCCATAAATACGATAGAGAAAAAATATCTCAATATGCAAAAAGCAAATTTAGTTATGAAGTAGTTGGTAAGCAGTTTCAAGAGATATACAAATCAATAGCTAAAATTGAAGTACTAAAATAAGTAGACAATAAAAGGATAAAATATGATTAAAAGTATCTTTTCTACTTTTACTACACGTGTATTTTCTCTAATAATTTCATTTGCTACACTTATTTTAACTACCAATTACCTTGGTGCTGAAGGAAGAGGTTATATATCACTTTTAACTGCATCTGCTGGTTTAATAAATCTTTTTAGCGGATTTATAGGAGGTGCAGCACTGGTATATCTAATACCAAGAAATAAGAGTAGAAATTTTGTTATTCAGTCTGCAATCTTGTCTTATTTCTGGGCTTTTTTTGTTAGTATCGTTATAACTGCTTTTTTGTTTTTAACTCATTCAGTTGATAAAAGTATTATTTTTCATGTTTTTTTAATTGGTTTTTTGTTATCTATCCTTTCAATTCATACTGTAATCCTTCTTGCTTTTGAAAAAATAATTTTTCAAAACTTAGTTAATCTTTTACAACTTTTAGTAAATTTCATATTGTTTGCTATTTTATTGCTTGTATTTCATAAAGTTGAATTAAATTCTTTTATAGTTTCGTTGTATTCAGGGTATATAGCTTCATTACTTATGAGTATTATTCCTATTATCAAGAACCTGCCATCTAAAGTTGAAAATCTTTCTTTGAAATCTTCCTTAAAGGAAATATTAAAATACGGATTCTTTGCACAACTTAGTAATGTAATTCAGTATCTTAATTATAGATTTAGTTTTTTTGTATTAAATTATTTTTCAGGTGTTTCTGCTGTTGGAATATATTCAGTAGGAGTTGTAATATCAGAAGCGATATGGACTATTTGCGGAAGCATATCCTTAGTTCAATATTCAAAAATAGCAAACTCTAATGATATATCTTACTCCCAAAGAATAACACTAATGCTTGCAAAGTTATCTTTTTTAGCCACTTTTATAGCTGTTTGCTTATTAATACTAATTCCAGAAAGTTTATTTTCTATAATACTAGGAAAGGACTTTAGCTCTGTTAAACAGATTATAATCCTTTTATCTCCTGGAATAACTATTTTTGGTTATTCTGTAATAATAAGTCATTACTTTGCAGGTATAGGCAAGTATGTTATTAATACAAAAGCATCATTTATTGGTTTAATTGTTACATTAATTTTTAATTTAACTCTTGTTCCGTTATATGGTTATTCTGGAGCTGCAATCTCAGCAAGCTTATCATATATAGCCACAGCCTTCTTTTTAATTTATTCCTTTATTAGAGATACAGGTATACCTCCTACAAAATTATTGCCATCAGTTGATGATTTAAAATTTGCAGTTAATAAACTTAAAATATAGGATAAAGAGGGATTTTGAAACATGTGCGGTATAGTTGGTTTGGTTTGTAATGAAAATATAAACTCAACTTTAATAAGAGACATGGCAAATACTATAAAACACCGTGGACCGGATGATGAAGGGTTTATCTTTATGTTTGACAATAATATAATTGTTGCAGGTGGAAATGATACACCAGATAAGGTATGGGATTCTAACTTCCTGTATTCCCCGAAAAATCATATTAATTCCCTTGAAGGAAAAAAAATTAAGGTTGCTTTAGGACATAGAAGATTATCTATATTAGATCTTTCTCCGGCCGGACATCAACCTATGTGTGATGAAGCTCAAAAAGTTTGGATTGTTTTTAATGGAGAGATATATAACTATTTAGAGTTGAGAGAAGAGTTAAAACAAAAAGGTTATACTTTTATTACAAATACAGATACTGAAGTTCTATTAAAATCTTATATAGAATGGGGGTTTGATTGTGTAAGCAAGTTCAACGGTATGTGGGCTTTTGCAATACTTGATTTAAGAAAAAATATCTTATTTTTATCAAGAGATAGATTTGGAGTAAAGCCGTTATACTACTACAAAGATGATAATTACTTTGCTTTTGCTTCTGAGATAAAAGCTTTACTTAGACTTCCTTTTATAAAAAAAGAAGTTAATTACGAAGCTGTTTTTGACTACATTGCCTTGGGTCTGGAAGAACAGGGAGAAGAGAGTTTTTTCAAAGGAATAAGAGAATTAAAACCTTCTTACAATATAGTTTTAAATTTGAATAACTTTGAATTTAAACTCCATAAGTATTATGAGCTTTTATACTATGATAAATTTGAAAAATATAATCCGGAGAAAGAGAAAAAGTATATATCCGAGATTAGAGAACTTATATTTGAGGCGATTAGATTAAGACTTAGGTCTGATGCAAGTGTTGGATCATGTTTAAGTGGTGGGCTTGACAGCTCAACCATTGTTTGTGTGATGAATGAAATAATTAAAAATCAACATTTATCTCAAGTAGGAGACTATATAAAATGTTTTACAGCTTCTTATAAAGATGACAAGGTAGACGAAAGTAATTGGGCAAAGATAGTTGTAGAAAGTACTAAATCTCAATGGATAAGAACTTTTCCTACAGAAAAGGAACTAATAGAAGATTTAGAAGACCTTATATACACTCAAGACATTCCTTTCGGATCTACAAGTATATATGCACAGTATAGGGTAATGAAAGCTGCATATGAAAGTGGTGTAAAAGTTCTATTGGATGGTCAAGGAGGAGATGAGTTATTTACAGGTTATACAGGATATTTTCCTACCTACTACAGAGAACTTATAAAGAATTTTGATTTTACTGATTTAATAAATGAAATAAAAAATGTAAATAACTCTCCTATAGATATTAAATCAATAATAAAAATGGCTATAAAATCAGAATTGGGAAAGTATTTAACATTTCCCCAAATAAGAGACTTTTTGATTAAAAAAACATCTTATCCAATATCTTTACTTAATCCAGAATTTTATAAAGAATTTTCATACAGGATTAAAGATAGACAAGAGAAAATCCCCAATAGCTTTAACCAGCAGCTTTATCAGTTAATAACTGGATTTAATTTAAAAACATTACTAAGGTATGAAGATAGAAATTCAATGAGATTTAGCATAGAATCAAGAACTCCTTTTGCTGACAATATTAACCTTATAGAGTATTGTTTTCAAATTCCTTCGGTTTATAAAATTCATAATGGATTTTCAAAGTATATTTTAAGGCAGGCAATGGATGGAATTTTACCTGAACAAATTAGGAAGAGAGTAGATAAAGTGGGTTTTGCTACACCAGAGGTTAAATGACTCAAAGCAAACAAAGGTTTTTTAAGGGAAATTTTGTTTAACTCCGAGATATTAAAAGAAGTCTGTAATGTTCAAAAATTACTGAAAGATTTGGATAATGATATTATTTTTAAGCATGGTTTTACACTCTGGCGTTTCGTAAATTTAGCGATGTGGCATAATCTAATGTTTAGAACGGCATAAAAATGGAAATAGTTTCCATCGTAGGGGCAAGGCCACAATTTATAAAAGCTGCGTTGGTTTCTAAAAAGTTGAGAGAAAAAGGGATTAAAGAAATTTTAGTACATACTGGACAGCACTATGACTTTAATATGTCCGATGTCTTTTTCAGAGAGCTTGGGCTTCTGGAGCCGGATTACTACCTTGGTATTGGGTCGGGAAATCATGGGGAGCAAACTGGAAAAATGCTTATAGAAATAGAGAAAGTTTTACTTAAAGAAAAGCCGGATATTGTAATAGTTTATGGAGATACAAACTCTACGTTGGCAGGAGCATTGACAGCTGCAAAACTTCATATACCTGTTGCCCATGTAGAAGCTGGCTTGAGAAGTTATAATAAAGATATGCCAGAGGAAATAAATAGAGTTCTGACAGACCATATATCTACATTTCTATTTGCACCTACTAAGACAGCCGTTGAAAATTTACACAAAGAAGGTATTTCTAAAGGTGTTTACCAAGTGGGAGATGTAATGTTTGATGTTGCCTTGGAGAGTATTAAGATGGTTGATGAGGAAAAAGTTTTAGTTAAATATGGATTAAAGCCAAAAGAGTTTATTTTAGCTACAATACACAGGGCAGAGAACACAGACGTTAGAGAGAATCTTATAAATATATGGAATGCTTTAAACGAGATTGCATCTTATGGGGATAAGATTATATTTCCAATTCATCCAAGAACAAAAAAAGCTTTAAATGAAGTTGGAATTGATATTAACTTTAGAAATGAGAATCTATTATTAACAGAACCTGTTTCTTATTTTGAGATGTTAGCCCTTGAAAAGAATGCTAAACTAATAATAACAGATTCAGGTGGTGTTCAAAAAGAAGGATATTTCTGGGGAACTCCTTGTGTAATTCCAAGGAATGAGACAGAGTGGATTGAATTGGTAGAAATAGGATTTAATAAGCTTGCTGGTAATAAGTCAGAAGAAATTATAAAGTGTTCGTTAGAAATTTTAAATGGTGAAAAGCAGTATAATTTAATTGAACATTTTTATGGAAAAGGTGATGCATCTGACAAGATTGTGTTTTATATAATTCACCCTCAAAAATAAAATTTTGTAAGTATAATGAGAATATTATTTATATCATATTACTTTGCTCCAGCAAATGCTGTAGCTGCTGTAAGAACCACAAAGATAGTAAAATATTTAGAAAAAAATGGATTTACTGTTGATGTTATATGCGGCAATTTTCCAGTTGTAGATGATATATTAAAAAATGACATAAAAAACAAAAAAAATATATTTTATATAGAAGGTTTCAGGTTTATTGAAAGATTGAGAAAATATAAGAGAGAAACGTCAGAAAAATCTCAAACAAAAAGTTGGAAAAATATTGTTTTTAGAGTATTTGATAAAATTGTAGTTAAAATATTTGGATTGGAAAAATATATTTTTGCAGAAATCTTAAATTCCTACTTTTTTTACTTAAATGCAAAAAAGTTAAAAATAGACATAAATCAATATGACTCTATAATATCTTCATTTGGTCCTATTGGTTCTTTACTATTAGCAAATTCCTATAAAAAGAAAAACCCTAAATTATTTTATATATTAGATTTAAGAGATCCTGTAATCCCTGAATATATAAATTATAAAATTTTGAAATTTTTTTTGAAAAAAATTGAAAAAAATACATTCGATTTATTAGATCATGCAGTTGTAGTCTCCGAGGGTTTAAAAGAGTATCTAATCAATAAAAATTTTGAAAAAGATATTAGCATTATTACAAATGGTTACGATTTAGAAGATTTGTTTTTTATTGATACGGAATTTCTTAGGGAAGTAAAGATAGATAGTGAAAATAAATTAACTTTCTGTTATACAGGAAATCTATATGAAGGCAGGCGAGATATTTCAAAGTTATTTTTAGCTTTAAAAGAATTAATAGATGAAGGAAAGATTCAAGAAGATAAAATCTCCGTATATTATGCTGGAAAAGATGAAAATATATTTTTAAATACAGCTAAAAGTGATAACATTGAAAGTATAGTAAAAAGCTATGGTTTTATACCACGGAAAAAAGCATTAGCTTTACAGTCAGGATCTGATGTTTTAGTTTTGGCTACTTGGAATACAAACAAAGAGAAGGGTGTTTTAACAGGAAAACTATTTGAATATATGATGTTTAAAAAACCTATTCTGGCTTTAGTTACTGGTGAAAAAAATGCAGAAATTGAAAATATACTTAAAGATTTAAATTTTGGTTTTACTTTTTATAACGATTATTCTAACATTAATGATTTTAAAAATTATATTTTATTTTTGTATCATGAAAAAATTATTAATAATAAGAAGATAATTGAAGAAAGTGAAAAAGTCAGCAAATATGATTTTCAAAACTTAACACAAAAATACATAGACCTCTTAAAAAGTTATCATGAAAACTGAAATCCTATTAAGTATAGTTCTAGGAATAGCTATAGGGACTGCTTCTTTAACCAATTTAAGAATATATGATGTTATAGGTTTATCTGAGTTTTTATTATTATTAATTGTTATCTATTTAATTTTAAACTACGGAAAGACATTATTCTCATTTAAAATTAACTCAATAAAAGGATTAATAAAAGTTATTTTATTTTTAAATATTTTTTTTATTTCACCTTTCATAACATTTTTAAACTTCTTTGCTTTACATATGCAAAAATCTGAACCAAAATATTTAATTTCGTTTATGATGGGCTGGATTATTATGTTTGGCATATATAATTTACTTGTAAAAAATAAAGTAAATATGGAAAAGATTGTAATGATTTCATCGATAATTTTTATTTTATTAAATTTTATTGCTTTTATATTTTTCTACGACATAAGTCTGTATGGTGGAGAGAGTATATATGTGGAACAGAGACTCAAGGGTTTTTCAAAAAATCCTAACCAAATGGCATTTTATTCTTCAGTAATGATAATTTTTATCTTTATGTTTGTAAATAGTTTAACTATTGTACATAAAATTTTTTTAATACTTCCAATTATTTATATAGGTTTTTTGAGCGGAAGCGATGCCTTCGTAATAAGCTTGATAATATCTTCTTTATTTTTTGGTTTGCTATATTTAATTAAAAAATTTAAATTTGGGCTTCTATTAGTAATTTCTCTAACATTTCTTATTTTTTCATTTTCATTTTATATTATCTGCTGTCAATTAGAAATTTTTAAACTTATACTTTATAAAATCGATAAAGATGGACTAAGAGTAGCTCTACTTGTTAATGGTATTAAGTCTATATTATATTATCCATTTACAGGATTAGGACCTGGTAGTTACTCAGGCATATCTTCACCATTCGAAGGTATGGAAATTCACAATAGTTTTTTAGACTTTGCATCACAGTATGGAATAGTATCTCTTTTGTCTATAATCACAGTATTTTTTTTATCTCTTAAGAAAGAAATAGAAAAAAATAATTACTTAAACGCCTCCATGATAATATTTTTTTTAACAATGAATTTATTTCATAACTTTAGTAGACATTTTGTGTTTTGGTTATTTATAGGGATTTTTTATTTTAGAGCTTTCTATGAAAAGGAAACAGCAAATTATTTAAAAAAGGACAACATTAATGTGTAGAATAGTAGGGTTCTGGGATTTTAATTTTAATTGGCAATATAATTTAGAAGAAGTTGCTTTATCAATGAGAGACTCTCTCTCCCATGGTGGTCCAGATTATGCAGGGCTTTATTTAGAACCTAAGAATGGATTAGCTCTTACACACAGAAGACTTTCAATCATTGATCTCTCACCATCGGGCCATCAACCTATGGAATTTGAAAACCTCGTTATTATATATAATGGAGAAGTATACAATTTCAGAGAGATAAGAGAATACCTTGAAAAAAAAGGGTATAGATTTTTTTCAAATTCTGACACTGAGGTAATATTAAAGGCTTTTCATCGATGGGGAGTTAATTCTGTACACAGGTTTAGAGGTATGTTTGCCTTTGCCATATGGGATAAAACTCAAGAAAAAATCTATCTTTGTAGAGATAGAGCTGGAGTAAAACCTCTTTACTGGTATTTTAGAGATGGTCTTTTTATTTTTGCTTCAGAACTTAAAGCTTTCCACAAACATCCTAGATTTAAAAAGGAAATAAACGAACTTGCCCTTGCTTTATACTTACAGTACGGATACATTCCTGGACATTACTGTATCTTTAAAGATGCCTTTAAACTTGAGCCAGGACATTTTCTGGTTTTAGATCAAAATAGAAATATTGAAAAAATAAAATACTGGGATGTAAAAGATTATTTTCTAAAAGGATTAGAAGAAAAGGATAGATGGATCAAAAAGTCTGAAGATGATCTAACTGTAGAACTTGAAACACTTTTAACTGAAAGTTTTAAACTTAGACTTGTTTCTGATGTTCCTGTTGGAATGTTTTTAAGTGGGGGAGTTGACTCTTCTACGGTATGCGCTCTGCTTTCTAAAGAAGGCATAAAGCTAAAAACATTTACAATTGGGTTTTATGAAGAAAATTACAATGAAGCAGAGTATGCTAAAAAAGTTTCTAAATTTTTAGGAACTGACCATACTGAACTATACTGTACCCCAAAAGAAGCTTTCGATATAATTCCTAAACTTCCAGATATTTACGATGAACCTTTCGGAGACTCTTCTTCTATTCCTACCTACCTTGTATCTCAACTTGCAAAAAACCATGTAAAAGTATCCCTATCTGCAGATGGTGGTGACGAGCAGTTTTGCGGATATACAAGATACTGGATTGTGGGAGATAAAATAAAAAGATACACATCTTTACCTTTTTTATCTCTTATAGGAAATTTTTTAAACTTAATAAACCCTGATGTTGCTTTTAAAATATATACTTTATTTAGACCTATCCTTCCAAAATGGACTAACTTTAGAGATAAGTACATAAAACTTAGGAATGTCTTAAAAGAGGCAAAAGATTTTAAAGCTCAGTATGATATATCAAATAAGATATTTTTAACAGACGACTTAAAGCAATTGCTGGGAAATATTGTACATATCCCATCAAATACTGAATTTATTAATAACATAGATTTAAATGCTATGGAATACATGATGTTGTATGACCTTAAAACATACCTTCCTGATGATATTTTAGTGAAAGTAGATAGAGCTACAATGTCTGTAGCTCTTGAAGGAAGAGAACCATTCTTAGACCATAAAATATTAGAGTGGACAAGTATGCTACCTGTAGAGTTTAAATATAAAAACAGTACAAGCAAATACATACTTAGGAAAATCTTATACAAATACGTAACAAAAGAATTGATTGATAGACCAAAACAAGGTTTTGGTGTACCAATCTATGAATGGTTTAAAGCAGATTTAAAAGAACTTTACAAAGAATACTTAACCCCGGGAAAAATAAAAAAGGAAGGACTTTTTGATGAAAAAGAAGTTGAAATACTTTTAAACGATTATCTAAATAACCGTGGAGTAAATCATAATAAACTTTGGTTATTGTTTATATTTCAGTTGTGGAAGGAGAAATGGCTATGATAACATTGATGAAAATATGGATAAAGGTTTATTAATCGAAGAGGATTGGATAAGTCATTATTAAAATGCAATAAAACAATATGAGAAAAACTGTTCTAACATCAAATACCTCTTGGTCTATATGGAATTTTAGATTAGGATTAATGAGGGCATTAAAAAATAAAGGATACAAAGTTATAGCTATAGCACCTAAAGATAAATATTCAGAATATATCAGTAAAGAGTTTGAATACGTTGAGTTAAAAAACTTAGATAGAAAAGGAAAAAATCCTTATAAAGATGTAAAACTTACTTCAGAATATCTAAAACTTTATAGACAACTTAAACCAGACTTAGTTTTAAATTACACGATAAAACCTAACATTTACAGTTCAATAGCTTGTGGTATTCTTAAAATTCCGTGTATAAGTGTTGTGACAGGCTTAGGATATGTATATGTAAAGGAAGGAATTTTAAAACAGATTACAAACTTTTTGTATAAAGCAGCTTTCAAATTTAATAAAAAAGTTATTTTTCAAAATCAAAGCGATAAAGACGTTTTTGTAAAATATAATGTTGTTTCGGATGATAAAGCGGTAATTATATACGGTTCTGGAGTTGATACTGAAAAGTTTAACCCAGATTTTTGTAGAGAAAATAGAAAAGATGATTCTTTTGCTTTTTTGATGATAGGAAGATTGCTTTGGGATAAAGGTGTTAAAGAGTATATTGAGGCAGGTAGGAAGCTTAAGGAAGATCATCCACAGGTAAAGCTCTTACTTCTTGGAGCTTTTGATGAAGGAAACCCTTCATCAGTTCCAGAAAATTATATAAAAAAATGGTGTAACGAAGGAGTTATTGAATATCTTGAAGTTACCGATGATGTAAGACCTTTTATCTGTATGGCTGATTGTATTGTATTACCATCTTATAGAGAAGGTGTTCCAAGAACTTTACTTGAAGCTCTTTCTATGGAAAAGCCAATTATCACTACAAATGCAGCAGGATGTAGGGATGTTTGTGTTGATGGTTTAAATGGTTTTTTAGTACAACCAAAAAATGTTGAATCTCTTTATCAAGCCATGAAAAAAATGTTTAATCTAAGCATAGAAGAAAGAAATAGAATGGGTAAGTTTGGAAGAGAGACGGTTTTAAAAAATTTTTCCGAAAGCGTTGTTATAGAGAAATATTTAACTATAATTAAAAACATAATTTGATTTGAAAAATATAATACTTCACTCAGGAGATCAAAAGTTTCATATGGAATGGGAAAAAGTAGTTGATAAGATAAGAGATTTGATTTTAAGAGAAATAAAGGAAGAGTTGAGAGATTTTAAGGCAACTATATCTGGACAGCTTTCAGGATTTGCACTTGCTATTCAATCAATTAATGCAAGGATGGAATCAATAGAGTCAAGACAGTCAAACATTGAGTCTGAACTCAGAGATATAACACGGGCAATTGATTAGACGAACAAACGAATTGATGATTTATTCTTAATTGATAAACTCAGGATTTATCAAAATCTTAAAATTTTCGGTGTTTTAAATTTTACAATTTTGAAGTACAACCATACATAAAACAATGCAAAGGCAATGCAGAATCCTATAAGAACTGTTGTATTTCTCCAGAACAAAACTGCAGGAATCGTACACAATATCTGAACTATCCACAAATAAGGCGAGGTCAGTGAATTCCTGAGCCTTTTTTTTATTTTTCTGAATTTTGGTCTTACAATTCTCTTATATATCAGCATATGTAGATGAATAGAATCTGGCTTAAAGGGGCTTAACCCTCGAGCATATTTTTTTCTCCATATTGAAAAGACGGTTTCCCATATAGGATATATAAGCAATAAAAATGGAAACCATGCTGAGACCTGTGTATGATATTTAACAAGTAAAATGCCATTTAAGCCTGCAAGAAATCCCAGTGTATAAGCTCCTCCATCACCCAGAAATATTTTGCCAAAAGGATAGTTCCACAGAAAAAATCCCATCAAAGAGGCAAAAATACAGAGATTAAGATAGAGAAGGAAACTATCACCAACTAAAAAAGATACATATGCGTATGATAAAAAAACAATAATGCTTACGCCTGATGCAAGACCATTGAATCCGTCTATTATGTTTATTGCATTTGAAACTCCTGCCAGTGCAAAGGATGTAAAAAGCAGTGAAAATATGAAAGACGACTTGAGGACATCATCAAAATAAGGGATATCAACTCTTAATAGATTTGCATCAAGCAGAAAACATGCTAAAATGCCAGATAAGAATGCAGATAAAAGCCTGATTTTTGAACTCACTTTTTTTGTTATATCCTCAATAAATCCTCCTGAAAACACAGGCACACATGAGATAATTACGAGAATAAATTTATCAGAAAAATCTTTACCTGCAATAAAAAATGCGATACCAGCAAAAATAAGAGATAGAAATATTGCAAGTCCACCTGTTCTTGGAGCATGCCAGCTATGAAACTTCTGAACTCCGCTAAGACTGTCAAGATGGCTTTTGTGTTTTAGTTTTACGAGAAATAAACATAAAAGGAATGATGAAATAAAGGCAATAAGAAGATATGGCATAATTCCTCCGAAATCGCCTGATTTTTCTATAATACCATAAATTTGTGATATCATATATTATTCATTTGCTGGGAATGTAATAAAATGTCTCAGGTAAAACAAACAATGAAAGCCATAGTCTTAGCAGGTGGTAGTGGGACAAGACTTTATCCTGTTACGCAAGTCGTGAATAAACACTTTTTACCTGTTTATAACAAGCCTATGATTTACTACCCTTTATCTATAGTAATGCTTTTAGGCATCAGAGATGTCATATTTGTAGTCAATCCTCAGGATTTGGAAAGTTTTAAAAACCACTTTGGAGATGGCTCAAAGCTTGGAATGAATATAAACTATGTTGTTCAGCAAAAGCCAAATGGACTAGCAGAAGGACTGATTCTTGCAGAGGATTATATAAAAGACCATTCAGTATGCTATGTGCTTGGTGATAACATCTTTTTTGGGCATGATATAATTAAAATCATGAAACAGGCAAAAGAAGAAATAGAGAAAGAAGGTGGGGCCTATGTTTTTGGGTATTATGTAAAGGACCCAGAAAGATTTGGAGTTGTAGAGTTTGATGAAAATGGAAATGTCATTTCTTTAGAAGAAAAACCAAAGCACCCAAAATCAAACTATGCAGTTGTAGGAATATACTTTTATGATAAAGAGGCAGTAAACATAGCAAAGAAAGTAAAGCCATCTCATAGAGGAGAATTAGAGATAACCTCTGTAAATGAGGAATATTTAAAGAGAAAAAGACTAAAAGTAAAGCTTCTTGGAAGAGGCTTTGCATGGTTTGATGCAGGGACACACGACAGTTTCCTTGAAGCAGGAGAATTCGTAGCAACCATAGAGAGGAAAACAGGTCTTATGATTGGCTGTATAGAAGAGATAGCATACAGAAACGGCTGGATAACAAAAGAACAACTTTTAGAACTTGCCAAACCACTCAAAAAAACAGAGTACGGCAAATACCTGTTAGAAATAGTACGAGAGTAGAATCACAAGAGTAGAATAAATTATATTACTATTAATAAAAACCAAAAATTGGAGTTAAATAATGGAAACTGTCCGAGATGAAGAATTGTTAAAATTAATAGAGAGCTTACCAGATAATATGAAAAGAGAGGTTAAAGATTTTGTAGAGTACTTATTATATAAATCTTCTAAAAAAGAACGAAAATTAAGTTTAAATTGGAAAGGTGGATTATCTGAGTATAAGGATAAATATACTTCCATTGAACTTCAAAAAAAAGCTTTAGAGTGGAGAACATATCTTTGATTAAATACTTAGTTGACACTAATATATGGCTAGAAATTTTACTTGACCAAGAAAAATGCGAAGAAGCTTCAAAATTTTTAAAAATTGTAGATTCAAATTTAATTGCTATTTCAGATTTTTCCTTACATTCTATTTTACTAATACTTACCAAGTTTAAAAAATTTAATGAAGCAAATTTATTTTTGGAAGATTTAATAAATTCCAATGTTATGATTTTATCTATTGTTCCTAATGATATAAAAGAATTAATTAACACTATAAAGCAGTATAATTTAGACTTCGATGATGCCTATCAGTATTTTCTTATTAAAAAATATAATTTAACACTAGTAAGCTTTGACAAAGATTTTGATAAAACAGATATTTATAGGAAAACACCAGAAGAACTAATTATAAAAGATTGAATTTTATGCCTTTTGAATTTATAAGAACAGACTTATCAGAAGTAATTTTAATAAAGCCAAAAGTGTTTGGCGATGAACGTGGATTTTTTATGGAAAGCTATAAAAAGTCAGATTTTGAGAAAGTAGGAATAGATACAGACTTTGTTCAGGACAATCACTCTAAATCAAAAAAGGGAATTTTAAGAGGACTGCATTATCAGATTAATCCCAGAGCTCAGGGAAAGCTTGTAAGATGCATAAGAGGGAAAATATTTGATGTAGCTGTTGATATAAGAAGAGGAAGTCCTACATTTGGTAAATACATTGCTGTAGAGCTTTCTGAAGAAAACCATTTAATGCTCTGGATACCAAAAGGATTTGCCCATGGATTTTTAACACTTTCAGAGGAAGCAGAGGTAATATACAAAGTCTCAGGCTCAGAATACTCACCAGAGCATGACAGAGCTATAAGATGGAATGACCCTGAGATAAACATAAAATGGCCTATAGATGGTGAGCCAATTCTGTCACCAAAAGACCAGCAGGCACCTTTATTGAAAGATGCAGAAATAAACTTTGTATATGGAGAAAATATATGAAAATACTCGTTACAGGTGGAGCAGGATTTATAGGAAGTGAATTTGTGCGTCAGACTGTAACAAAAGGATATAATACTGTTGTTGTTGACAGTCTCACCTATGCTGGAGACATTGAAAGACTTAAGGAAGTAAAGGATAGTATAAATTTCTATCAGGTTGACATAACAGATGCTGACTCACTGAAAGAGGTATTTGAAAGAGAAAAGCCTGCCATAGTAGTTCACTTTGCAGCTGAGAGCCATGTTGACAGAAGCATACTTGACCCCCATTCATTCATAAAAACAAATATTGAAGGCACGCTTAATCTGCTTGAGCTTTCAAGGCAATATAAAGTTCAGAGATTTATCAATATCTCAACTGATGAAGTGTATGGTGAACTTGGCGAGGTAGGGAAATTTAAAGAAGACTCACCCCTATGTCCGAACTCACCATATTCTGTAAGCAAGGCAGCACAGGACATGCTTGCAAGGGCATACTCACGAACCTATGGACTACCTGTAATCACAGTAAGACCGAGCAATAACTATGGACAGTGGCAGTATCCTGAAAAGCTTATTCCTGTGGTAATTGTCAAAGCATTGAAAGATGAGCCAATTCCAGTATATGGACAGGGATTGAACATCAGGGAATGGCTTTATGTATCAGACTGTGCAGAGGCGGTGATAGAGATAATGGAGAAAGGCAGAGACGGAGAAGTTTACAATGTGGCAAGCGGAATTGAAAAGAGAAACATTGAAGTTGTAAAAAGCATACTTGACTTGCTTGGTAAACCTCACACATTGATTGAGTTTGTAAAAGACAGACCGGGGCATGACTACAGATACTCAATGGATGTGACAAAGATTGAGAGGGAGCTCAACTGGAAGGCAAAAACAGATTTTGAGACAGGACTAAAAAAGACAGTTAAGTGGTATGTTGAAAACATCGAGTGGGTTGAAAGAAAGATTGATTATCTGAGAGAATACTGGGGAAAGGTTTATAAAAATTAAAAATGAACAAGAACCTGAAATGAAGGAATTAATTGAAAAAGAGAAAATATTATCAAAAATCAGAGACATACTGATAAAATATGGAAATTCAATAAAGTTTGCCTATCTTTTTGGTTCTGTTGCCAAAGGACATTCGGATGAATACTCAGATATAGATATTGGAATATACTTTGCTGAAAATTTATCAGACGAAGTTAAAAATTCTGTTAGATTTGAAATCATGGATACCCTGGAACCATATAAAGTAGATATATGTTATCTTGACAGTGATGATATAGACCCTGAAATTTTTCTTGAAGCAACAGATGGAATTCCAATCATAATAAACGATGAAGAAACTCTCTATGATGCTCGCATAAAATATGTACATCTTTTTGAGGAACTAAAATCGCTAGCCTAGTTTAAAACAATTCGAAATTGTGACCCCGAACAAAGCAAGGAGAAATCAATCTTCAGATCCACCAATTCCGACAATTTTCATGAGAAAAGTGGGTCAATTTTCATTGAGAATTTTCAAAATTCCGACTTCTTCTTCATTGCGAGAGCCTTTTTTTCTATGTCATTGCGAGGAGCGTCAGCGACGAAGCAATCTCCACAGTCCGTCATTGCGAACCGAAGGCGAAGCAATCTCGCCTTTTCATTATTGCAGGAAGTCAGAGACTGCTTCGGGACACTGAGTCCCTCGCAGTGACTAAAAAGGTGCATTGTAGGGGGATTAGAGATTCCTCAGGGCATTGAGCCCCTCGGAATGACTAAAAAGTAGACCATTGGATAAATATTCATACCTGAAAAAGTTGAAATTGATATAATAAAGTTATGATTAGATTTAAAAAACTGCCTGATGATATTAGAGAACGCATTGAAAGACTTAAAGATTTTTTCCTGAGATATCCTGAAGTAATATTTGCCTATCTTTTTGGCGGTCTTACTAAAGAAAAACCTTCTCCATTCTCAGATGTTGATATAGCTATATATGTGTTATGAAACCATAGAACCTGAAATTGTTGTTACAATTTTAAGAAAAAATCTCAAAGATTTTGAGTTATTCAAAAAGGAAATACTCAATTTTTTAAAAAAATAGGACGATGAAAATTCTCATAACAGGTGGCAAAGGTCAGCTTGCAACAGAATTCATAGAGTATTTTGAGAAAAATGGAATAGAGTTCAATGCCTTTAGCAGGGAAGACCTTGATATAACAGATTTTAACAAAGTCTACAGCCTGATAAAAGAGATAAAACCAGAGATAATAATAAACTGCTCAGCCTACAACAATGTGGATGGAGCTGAAAGAGAGCCTTATTTAGCCTGCAAGGTGAATGCATTCGGAGTTTACAATCTTGCCCTAGCCTCAGGCAAAGTAAATGCAAAACTAATTCATTACTCTACAGACTATGTATTTGATGGGGAAAAGCTCGGGTTTTATACAGAAGAAGACAAGCCAAATCCGATAAACGAATACGGAAAAAGCAAGCTATTTGGAGAGCTTTTTATTAAGGAAACTCTTGAAAACTATTTAATTTTTCGCACAAGCTGGGTTTATGGGAAGGGGAAACAAAATTTTCTTTATAAACTTAATGAATGGGCGAAAACCCAAGAAGTCCTGAAAATTGCGGTTGACGAGTTTTCCGTTCCAACTTCAACGAAAACCATAGTTGAAGTAACAATGAAGGCGATTGATGCAGGTTTAACAGGGCTTTATCATCTTACCAATTCAGGTTATGCTTCGCGCTACGAGTGGGCAAAGGAGTATTTAAGGCTAAAAGGTATAAGTAAGCTTATCTATCCGGCTTATCAATCAGATTTTAATCTTCCAGCAAAAAGACCAAAGTGGTCAGTAATGAGTAACGAGAGGATAAGTAAGGAGTTGAATATAGAGATTAAAGAATGGAAAGAGGAACTAAGGAGCATAATTGATGAATGTAGAATTTAAAAACAATAAAGGATTTTGTATCTGGTTAATAGGACTTCCTTGTGTGGGGAAAACTACACTTGTATACCGGGAAAGAGTTTATAAGGGTTGAGCGATTTGTGTTAAAATTTTTAAAAGATTTCAGGAGGAGTTTATGGAATGGGAAAAGGTAGTTGATAAGATAAGAGATTTAATTTTAGGAGAGATAAGGGAAGAGTTGAGAGATTTTAAGGCAACTGTATCTGGACAACCTTCAGGATTTGCACTAGCTATTCAATCAATTAATGCAAGAATGGAATCAATAGAGTCAAGACAGTCAAACATTGAATCTGAACTCAGAGATATAAGACGGGCAATTTATGAGACAAACAAACGAATTGATGAGCTCAGGGTTGAACTTAAAACTGAGATAATGCAAAACACCCAGCGAATTGATGATACTAACAAACGTATTGATGATTTATTCATTGAAGTAGCTAACATAAGAGGAGACCTCAATAAAGCTCTCTCACAAAAAGAGGTAATTGATGATCTAATAACAAGGGTTCAGCGGCTTGAAGACAGAGTATTGACTGCTGCATAAAATGCAAAATCTTTTTTGAATCTATTGCCAAAGGACATTCGGATAGATACTCATACCTGAAAAAGTTGAAATTGATATAATAAAGTTATGATTAGATTTAAAAAACTGCCTGATGATATTAGAGAACGCATTGAAAGACTTAAAGATTTTTTCCTGAGATATCCTGAAGTAATATTTGCCTATCTTTTTGGCGGTCTTACTAAAGAAAAACCTTCTCCATTCTCAGATGTTGATATAGCTATATATGTGTTATGAAACCATAGAACCTGAAATTGTTGTTACAATTTTAAGAAAAAATCTCAAAGATTTTGAGTTATTCAAAAAGGAAATACTCAATTTTTTAAAAAAATAGGACGATGAAAATTCTCATAACAGGTGGCAAAGGGCAGCTTGCAACAGAATTCATAGAGTATTTTGAGAAAAATGGAATAATTGTCAATGCCTTTAGCAGGGAAGACCTTGATATAAGAGATTTTAACAAAGTCTACAGCCTGATAAAAGAGATAAAACCAGAGATAATAATAAACTGCTCAGCCTACAACAATGTGGATGGAGCTGAAAGAGAGCCTTATTTAGCCTGCAAAGACAAAACTGAATGAACTTGATATGATTTATATAAAAAGCCAGAAATAAAAAAACTAACCTGAAGTATTGACTGTATTAGTTTTACTACAATTTAGTGTAGTAAAATTGTAGTAATTTATAAAAAAATCTAAAAAATTCACTCTGACAAATCAAGTATGCAAGCCATTTTTTAATTCAATGTCTGCCTGTCACGCAAGAGGCCGCGGGTTCAAGTCCCGTCCACCCCGCCAATAAAATCAAGAGTTTTACCAGATTTCAATAGATTCTTATCATCCCCCTGATATAGTTTCATTAAATATCAAGGTTTATCTTCTAAGAATTGATGAATTTTTTCCCGACTTTGACAGTTAAAAATTTAAAATCCTTTATTTTCAATATGTTAGAGCGCACCTGTCCTGTTTACTCCACTACAATTTCCTTGAGGATTATTGGCGGGATTTTTACTCCTAAGGCTCTCAATATCTGATTACTCTCTCTGCAGCTGTCCTTGCATAAACCTCTTTTTTTTCCGAAAATTCTCACTGAAAATTGCCCCACTTTTCTCATGAAAATTGCCCCACCCTTCTATTAAAATAACCCCTAAAACAGGGGGAAGGGAAAGGGTGATAAGCATGGAAGATTGGGTAAAAATAAGGAATCTTAAGAAGAAAAATCCAGAGCTTGGCACAAGAGCAAATGCTAAGCTTCTGGGGGTATCAAGAGATACTGTAAAGAAAGCTCTTAAAGCTGATTTTTTATCCTTAATATGAAAGAAAAAACCAAGCCATCAGATGAAATTTCAATTTTTCAGTATTATGAAAGAAGTTTATAACAACAAGCATAATAGAGAACATTCAAGGAAGTAAGACGAGGAACAACAACTATTAGTTGTTTTAATAATGTTGAAAGTACTGAAAGACTAATTTTTGCAGCGATAATCCCTTTAAATTAAAAGTGAGAGAATACACCTGCCCATGCACTTTCAAATTATTGTTGAAATTACCATTTTATATGGGTAAAATTATACACATAAAATTTATGGAAAAGATTGTTTGTCGAGGGTGACTTATGACAAAAATTGAGTCTTTGCTTAAAGATGAGCGAATTTTTTACCCTCCCCAGGAGGGAAAAGATCTGGCTTACATTAAAAGTCGTTATCAGTATGATAAGATTTACGATTATTCCCTCAAGGATCCTGATGGTTTCTGGACTGAGAGGGCCAAGGAGCTTATTACCTGGTTCAGATACTGGGATAGAACCTGCTACTGGGACTTTAACAAAGCTGAGATCAGATTTTTTGAAGGTGGAAAACTTAATGCCTCCTATAATTGTCTTGACAGACACCTTTTAAATCCTCATGTCAAAAACAAGGCTGCTATTATCTGGCAGGGGGAGCATGATCGGGATTTAAGAGTGTATACCTATCAGATGCTCCATGATGAGGTCTGCAGATTTGCCAACATCTTGAAATCTCTTGGAGTTAAAAAAGGAGATAGGGTTGTCATTTACATGCCCACGATGCCTGAGGTTATAGCAGCTATGCTTGCCTGTGCTCGCATTGGAGCTATTCATGTAGTTGTCTATGGAGGTTTATCCGCCGAGGCTTTAAAATCAAGAATCCTTGATGCTGGAGCTAAGATTCTCATTACTGCCGATGGAACCTATAGCGGAGGAAGAAGAATTAATCTCCTTAATAATGCCGAAACAGCTATTGCACAGTGTGAATGCATAGAAAAATACATAGTTATCAATCGATTTGGAGAAGAGATAACCCTTTCTGACAAGAGGGGGCTTCTTTTTGATGAACTTATCAAAAACAAGGAGTTTGAAAAATACTGTCCCTGTGAGGAAATGGACGCTGAGGATATCCTTTTTATTCTCTATACCTCAGGATCCACAGGAAAGCCTAAAGGGATCTATCACACAACAGGTGGATATCTTGTTTATGCTGCCCATACCACTCAGTGGGTCTTTGACCTCAGACCTGAAGATATCATTTGGCGCCCGGGTGCCGTTGGTTGGATTACATTTCACACCTACGTTGTTTATAGTCCCTTAGCCCTTGGGGCAACAGTCTTTATATATGATGGTCTTCCTGACTATCCTAATCCAGGGAGATGGTGGGAGCTTGTGGATCGTTTTAAGGTGACTATCTTATATTTGACCCCTACAAATATCCGTGCCTTTATGAAAGAGAGAGAGGATTGGCCAGCTAAGTATGACCTTTCAACATTGAGAATCCTTGGAACAGTGGGTGAACCCATCAATCCTGAGGTCTGGATCTGGTATCACAAAAATGTGGGCAAGGGTAGAATTCCGGTAGTAGATACATGGTGGCAGACAGAGACCGGAGGGCACTTAATTTCACCTCTTCCCTATACCATCCCTCAAAAACCAGGCTCTGTTACCTTACCTTTACCTGGGATTGAACCTGTAATTTTTAGAGATGATGGAACTTCAGCAGATATTAATGAGAGTGGACATCTCTGTATAAAAGGGGCTTGGCCTGGTATAGCACGAGGATTATGGGGAGATTCTGAAAAATTCAAAGAGATATACTTTAGTCGTTTTCCTGGGTATTATTTCACAGGAGATCAAGCCCGAGTGGATGAGGATGGATATTTCTGGATTATGGGTAGACTTGATGATGTCATCAGTGTCTCAGGATATCTCATCAGAACTAGTGAGCTTGAATCAGTCTTTGTTGCCCATTCAGCTGTGGCTGAAGCTGCAGTTGTGGGAATGCCCCATGAGATTAAAGGAGAAGTTATTTATGCCTATATCGTTCTCAAGGACGGATTCCAGCCCTCTGAGGAGCTAAAGAAAAATCTAATTCAACACATCACTAAAGAAATAGGGCCTCTTGTCATTCCAGAAGTGATTCAATTTGTGAACGATCTTCCCAAGACCCGTTCAGGAAAAATTATGAGGAGAATTCTGAGAAAAGTAGCAGCTGGAGTTTATGATGATCTTGGAGATAAGTCAACCTTAGCTAATCCAGATGTGGTTGAGAAGATCATACAGGGAAGAAAGGAGATCTTTGGTAAGTAATCAGTTTATTCATCTAAGGAGTTAAGCCTTCTATGAGGGTTCTTTCCTGAATTTATCAATTAAATTTTATAACTCATTGAAAATATTCAATTTTATTTTTAAAAATAGCAAATTTTTCTACAACAAAACTCGCAGTCTTTTGATTTTTAGGCAGGTTTATATTTTGAAATCTTCTCTGGCTGTTATATTGGCTGGCTCTTTTACTTTTAATGCTCTGAATAGAGACTTAGCTACTCTGTCAATCTTGTTCTTTAAGTAATATATCTGTCTATCAAGACTAAACTCTGTCAATGTGACACTACCGTGAAGAGGGAAGTTCTTGACAGAGTTTTTATTTTTTGATAAACTAAAAAGTCTTGACTGCATAATGTTAAGTTAAAGTTAATTTATTAAAGTATTTTATATGAGGTGAAAAAGTGCCAACGATTTCACAATTAGTAAAAAAAGGCAGGGAAAAAGTTGAGAAGAAGACTAAATCACCTGCTTTGCAATCATGTCCTCAGAAGAGAGGAGTATGTGTAAGGGTTTATACTACAACTCCGAAAAAGCCTAATTCAGCATTAAGAAAGGTAGCAAAAGTAAGGCTCACTAACGGAGTTGAGGTAATAGCTTACATACCTGGAGAGGGACACAATTTACAGGAGCACTCAATAGTTCTTGTAAGAGGTGGAAGAGTTAAGGATTTGCCTGGTGTTAGATATCACATTGTGAGAGGAACTCTGGACTGTGCAGGTGTTAACAATAGAAGACAGAGTCGTTCAAAATATGGTACTAAAAGGCCAAAATAAGTAGGAGTATAATATGCCAAGAAGAGGTTATGTTCCAAAAAGAGAGGTTTTGCCTGATCCAAAATATCAGAGTAAGCTTGTATCAAAATTGATAAATGTTATTATGAAAGATGGTAAAAAATCAGTCAGTGAAAAAATATGCTATGGCGCTTTTGAAATAATAAGAGAAAAAACAGGTCAGGATCCATTAAAAGTCTTCAAGCAGGCAATTGAAAATATTAAGCCAGTTCTTGAAGTAAGGCCTCGTAGAGTCGGAGGTGCTACTTATCAGGTTCCAATGGAGGTAAGACCTAATAGAAGATTAAGCCTTGCTTTAAGGTGGCTTACAACATATGCCAGACAACGTAAAGAAAAAACAATGAAAGAAAGACTCGCTGCTGAAATATTAGATGCCTACAACAATGTAGGTGCTTCAATAAAGAAAAAAGAAGAAACCCACAAAATGGCAGAAGCCAACAGGGCATTTGCCCATTATAGGTGGTAGTTTATTAGAGGAGTGATATGGAAAGATTTCCACTTGAAAAAACAAGAAATATTGGTATTATGGCTCATATTGACGCCGGTAAAACAACTACTACCGAGCGAATTCTCTACTATACTGGCGTTACCTATAAAATAGGAGAGGTTCATGAAGGCACTGCGGTAATGGACTGGATGCCGCAGGAGCAAGAGCGTGGAATAACAATAACCGCAGCTTCCACAAGCTGTATGTGGAAAGAACATAAAATTAATATAATAGACACTCCAGGTCATGTTGACTTCACAATTGAGGTTGAGAGATCTTTAAGAGTTCTTGATGGAGCTATCGCTGTATTTGATGCTTCAGCAGGAGTTGAGCCCCAAAGTGAAACTGTCTGGAGACAGGCTGACAAGTACAGGGTACCAAGAATTGCTTTTATGAACAAGATGGACAAATTGGGGGCTGATTTTTTCATGTCAATTGAAAGCATGATAGAAAAACTTGGTGCGAATCCTGTTGCCGTTCAGATCCCAATTGGCAAAGAAGATACATTCAGAGGTCCCATAGATCTAATTGAAATGAAAGCTTATTACTTTGACGATGAGACTCTTGGTGCAAAATTTGTAGAGGCTGAAATTCCTCCTGAGTATATTGATGAGGCAAAGAAATATAGAGAAAAAATGATAGAAGCTCTTTGTGATATAGATGACAGTATTATGGAAAAATACCTCTCAGGTGAGGAAATTACTCCAGAGGAAATAAGAGCTGCTCTGAGAAAAGGAACAATACAGATGAAGATTACTCCTGTTCTATGTGGCTCTGCCTTTAAAAATAAGGGAGTTCAGATGCTTCTTGATGCCATTGTTTATTATCTGCCATCTCCTCTTGATATTCCTCCAGTAAAAGGAGTAAATCCTTTAGATGGAACAGAAATACAGAGAAAACCAAGTATAGATGAGCCATTAACAGCTATTGCATTCAAGATCATGGCTGATCCCTACATGGGTAGCCTTACTTATGTAAGAGTCTATTCAGGAATTTTAACTTCTGGAAGTTATGTATACAATTCTACGAGAAATATAAAAGAAAGAGTGGCAAGAATCTTCAGAATGCATTCAAATAGAAGAGAAGAGATAAAAGAAATCTGTGCAGGTGATATCGCTGCTGTTGTAGGCTTAAAAAATACCTTAACAGGGGATACCCTTTGTGATGAGAACAATCCAATTATTCTTGAATCTATAGAGTTTCCAGAACCTGTTATCTCTGTTGCCATAGAGCCAAAAACAAAGGCTGATCAGGAAAAGCTTTCTCTTTCACTACAGAAAATATCTCAGGAAGACCCTTCTTTCAGAGTAAGCTTTAATGAAGAAACAGGGCAGACAATTATCTCAGGAATGGGAGAACTTCATCTTGAGATAATTGTTGACAGGCTTACAAGAGAATTTAAAGTTGGAGCAAATGTTGGTAAACCACAGGTTGCATATAAAGAAACAATTAAACTACCTGCAAAGGCTGAAGGAAAGTTTATCAGACAGACTGGTGGACGTGGTCAATACGGACATGTATGGATTGAAGTAGAACCTTTAGAGAGAGGAAAAGGTTTTGAGTTTGTTAACAAGATTGTCGGAGGAACTATTCCAAGGGAGTATATACCAGCTGTTGAGAAAGGTATTATTGAGGCAATGGAAGGAGGAGTGCTTGCTGGATATCCTGTTGTGGATGTAAAAGTAACGCTTTTTGATGGTTCCTATCATGAGGTTGACTCTTCAGAACTTGCATTTAAGATTGCTGCTTCAATGGCATTCAAGGATGCCTGTAAAAAAGCTGAGCTTGTTCTATTAGAACCTATTATGGATGTTGAAGTAGTAGTACCTGAAGAATATATGGGTGAAGTAATAGGAGATTTGAACTCGAGACGTGGAAAAATTCAATCAATGGAAAAAAGAGGAAAAGCGCAGGTTATAAGAGCAATGGTTCCTTTGTCAGAAATGTTTGGATATGCAACTGATTTAAGGTCAAAAACACAGGGTAGAGGTACCTATACAATGCAGTTTTCCCATTATGACGAGGTTCCAAAGAATCTTACAGAGCAGATAATTGCTAAGATAAAGGGTAATAATAAATAAAAGTTTTAAAGATTTTAAGGAGGAGACGATGGCTAAGGCAAAATTTGAGAGGAAGAAGCCGCATGTAAATGTAGGCACGATAGGGCATATTGATCATGGTAAGACCACATTGACAGCAGCGATAACGAAGTATTTGGATTTGAAAGTATTGGGATAAATCATCTGTACAGGGCACTTGATGTTTTAGCAGATTTTAAAGACAGTCTTGAGAAGCATCTATTCNTTTATCAATTAGACCCCGAAAATTGACATTTTAGCCTCGTAAACCCTTGATTTTACTTAATCCTATTTTTTATTTTCATTTCTGGAAAAACAAGGCACAGGTATCTATTCAGTCTTGGCAGGCTTGAAGATTTCCTGAACACAGAGTCATTTAAAAAACTTGCAAAGAGAGCATTAGGGCAGGAAGAACAAAAGCTTGAACTTAGAAAAATCTCAGAGGGAAGAATACTCAACTATGGACATTGTCTGATAAAGAAACTCTGGGATAGATTGAGTCTTGATGAATTTTTCAACTCTGTGACAGAAAACAAAAGGGCTGATATTGCAAAGGCAGTATTTTACATGACAACAAGGCATATGATCTCATCAGACAGTAAACTTGGAATGTATGAGACAAAGCAAGAGTATCTTGGATTTGAAAGTATTGGGATAAATCATCTGTACAGGGCACTTGATGTTTTAGCAGATTTTAAAGACAGTCTTGAGAAGCATCTATTCAATATGAGATATAATCTTTTTAACTCATCAGTGGATGTTGTGTTTTATGATGTAACGACCATATATTTTGAGAGTCAGCAAGAGGATGTGTTAAGGAAGTATGGATTCAGCAAAGATGGTAAAATTGGCAGTGTTCAGATAGTGCTTGGATTACTCATAGACATGGAAGGATTTCCAATAGGATATGAAATATTTCCTGGAAACACCTTTGATGCAAAGACATTGATACCCTTTTTAGAGAAAATAAAGAAGAGATTTTCACTAAACAGGATAATAATAGTAGCAGACAGGGGTATAAACAGCAGGCTCAACTTACTTAAGCTAAGAGAGCTTGGATTTGGCTACATAGTGGGATTAAGACTTAAGAGTGCAGATGGAGAGCTTTTAAAAGAAGTATTTAATCCAGAGGGATTTGTAGAAATACAGACAGAGGCGGGATTGTTCAAATACAAACAGATCAAGCATACATTTAAAGTTAAGGATGAACGAGGCAGAACAGGACAGATAACAGACACAGTAGTAATAAGCTATTCAGAAAAGAGAGCAGAAAAAGACAGGGCAGAGAGAGCCAGGCTGATACAGAAAGCCTTAAGACTGCTTGAGAGTCCCTCTGTCATAGAAGGATTAAACAAAAGAGGTGGCAAGAAATACATAAAAGCGGAAGGGAAAAGAGGATACAGTCTTGATGAGGCTCTGATAGAGCAAGACAGCCTTTTTGATGGATACTACTGTGTTCAGAGCACAGAGGAAAACCTGACAGCACAGCAAGTTCTCAAAGCCTATCACAGCCTGTGGAAGATAGAGGAGTCTTTCAGGATAATGAAACACAGCATAGAGGTAAGACCTGTATATCACTGGACAGAGAGAAGAATAAGGGGGCATCTGGTAGTATGTTTTCTAGCTTTTTTATTCATGAGGATGCTGGAGGATGCAACAGACAGAGCAGCCACATCTGAAAGAATAAAGGAAGCCTTAAGGAGTGTCATATTGACAGAGTTTAGTCTTGATGGACAGATATATTACTTAAAGAACAAGATTGACAGAGTAGCTAAGTCTCTATTCAGAGCATTAAAAATAAAAGAGCCAGCCAATATAACAGCTAGAGAAGATTTCAAAATATAAACTGTCTAAAAATCAAAAGACTACGATTTTTGTTGTACAAAAAATTGCTATTTTTAAAAATAAAATTCAATATTTTCAATGAGTTATAAAATTTAATTGATAAACTCAGGAGATGATAAAGTTACAGTAAGTGAAAGTGGAATTTCTGAAAAAGCTCATGTTGAACTTCTTTTTAAAAACGGTATAGATGCTATTTTGGTTGGAACATCGATAGTTTTAAGTGATAACCCCAGTCAAAAGATAAAAGAGCTGAAAATTTCCTGAGCTGGCTTGTAAGTATACTAAAGAGTGTCACTGTTAGGTGCTCGATGCTTTGAGACACTTCTAAATGTTGACTGAGAAAGAAAAAATGTATTAGAATTTCAAAGCTTATCCTGAAGGATAAGTTAAGCCATGAAGGCAAGAAAGCTTTCATGGCTTTTTTATTTGAATATTTTTATTTGAATATGAAAACGCTTTATATAAATAAATTTGAGCATTTCATTTTAGTTTCTATGATTTTACATTTTGTGCTTTTTGTAGCATTTTCAAGTTTTGCAAAACTAAATAAAAATAATGAGGAAATTGAGATTTTTATAATAAATGACGCTTCTACTCCTTACAAGAGTTTACAGAGAGTTCCTGTGGTTTCAGCGAAAAATACTCAGATAGAAAGAAAAAAATCTTATTTTAAGTCTAACGATGATATAAAAATTAGAGAAGAAAAGACAGAATCTATTTTGGATTTTCCATCCAATATTTCTGAATCTACAGGGAAAGCATCATCACAGAGTTTTGTATCAAATTCTTCAACTACAGAGAAAACTGACATAATTGACGCAGAATTTGGAAGTAGCAGAGGACCCAAGTTTATTCACAGAGAAATTCCTGTATATCCTCAAATTGCAAGAAGACTCGGGAAAGAAGGTAGAGTTGTTTTGAGATTAACCCTTAATGAAAAGGGAGAACTTGTAAATATAGAAGTCATAGAAGGAGCTCCCTATGGTTTTACAGAATCTGCTGTTGAAGCAGTAAAAAAATCAAAGTTTTCTCCTGCCACCAAAGATGGTAAACCAGTAGCTTGCCGAGTAGTTCTTCCTATAAGGTTTATTTTGAAATAATAGAGCAGACAACATAAACTAATTCTTTAAAATATTGTAAGTTTTTT
The DNA here is from genome assembly GCF_001514535.1 of Thermodesulfovibrio aggregans. NCBI lineage: Bacteria > Pseudomonadati > Nitrospirota > Thermodesulfovibrionia > Thermodesulfovibrionales > Thermodesulfovibrionaceae > Thermodesulfovibrio > Thermodesulfovibrio aggregans. The sequence continues at coordinate 728,806 of NZ_BCNO01000001.1, forward strand.
TGTAAACTAAAGAAACGAACAATAATTAAGGAGGGCACATGCAGATAGAGTATGCAGAAAGAATAAGAACTCTGCCACCATATCTTTTTGCAGCTATTGATCAGATGAAAAAAGAAGCTCTCTTAAAAGGAGCGGATCTTATTGATTTAAGTATAGGTGATCCTGATATTCCTACTCCTTCCCATATTGTTGAGGCAATGAAAAAGGCTGTTGAAAAACCAGAGCATCACAGATATCCAAGTTATGAAGGGATGCTGTCATTTAGAAAGGCTGTTTCAGATTGGTATAAAAGAAGATTCAATGTAGAGCTTGATCCTGAAGGAGAAGTTTTAAGTCTAATTGGTTCAAAGGAAGGAATTGGGCATATTCCTCTTGCTTTTGTTGATCCAGGAGATATTGTCCTTGTTCCCTCTCCTGGATATCCTGTTTATCCTGTTGGAACAAAATTTGCCGGCGGTATTCCCTATTTCATGCCTCTCAAAGAAGAGAATGATTTCTTGCCAGACCTTGATTCTATTCCAGAAGATGTCTGCAAAAAAGCAAAACTCATGTTTATAAACTATCCTAATAATCCAACGAGTGCTGTTGCTGATAAGAAATTCTATGAAAAAGTCATAGAGTTTGCTAAAAAATATAATATCATTGTTTGTCATGATGCAGCTTACTCAGAGGTTTACTATGAAGAAAAACCTATCAGTTTCATGCAAATAGATGGAGCTAAAGAGGTTGGAATGGAGTTTCATTCTCTTTCAAAAACCTATAATATGACTGGATGGAGAATAGGATTTGCTGTAGGAAACAAAGAAGTTCTATCAGGACTCGGAAAAGTTAAAACAAATCTTGACTCCGGTGTTTTTCAGGCCATTCAGGAAGCGAGCATTGTAGCACTTGAAACAGATGATAAAATTTTAAAAGAAATAAGAGATATTTATAAAGAAAGAAGAGATGTTTTGTACGAAGGACTTAGAGATGCAGGATTTGAAGTTAAAAAACCTATGGCAACTTTTTATCTATGGGTTAAAGTTCCAAAAGAGACAAACTCTATAGATTTTGTTGCCAAGCTTTTAAAAGAGGCGGAAGTTTTATGCACACCTGGAGTTGGATTTGGTGAATACGGAGAGGGATATATAAGGTTTGCTCTTACGCAATCTAAAGAAAGAATAAAAGAGGCTGTAGAAAGAATCAGGAGGCTTAAGCTGTGATTAAGACATTAACAGTTAAGACTTCTTCAAGAGAAGAATTCGTTGATATTACTGACGAGGTTGAAAGGGCTGTAAGAGACAGAGAAATTAAAAACGGAGTTTGTTACCTCTATGTTCCTCATACAACAGCAGGAATAACAATTAATGAAGGAGCTGATCCTTCAGTTAAAAAGGATATTATTAATGCTCTGAAAAAGATTGCTCCATATGCTGCAGGATATCTTCATATGGAAGGAAATGCAGACAGCCATATTAAGACAACAATTGTAGGTTCTTCAGCTATTGTTTTTATCGAAAATGGAACCCTTGTTTTAGGCCAGTGGCAGAGTATATTTTTCTGTGAGTTTGATGGACCAAGAACAAGAAAAGTTTATTTAAAGATAATAAAGGAGGAATAAATGTTAAACATTAATGCCATAGCTCCAGACCAGTTAACAGATGAGTCAAGATTTAATTTTCGCTGCTATCCAGGAATTTCCTGCTACAAAAGCTGTTGCAAAAATATTGATATTATGCTAACTCCCTACGACATAATTAGATTGAAAAATAGATTTAAGATGAGTTCAACTGAGTTTTTACTTAACTATACCAATGTATTCATTGATCCAAAAAGTGGATATCCATTTGTTTTTTTGAATAAAAATGATGATGAAGAAAAAACATGTCCATTTTTATATGAGGCAGGATGTTCTGTATATGAGGACAGACCTGCTACATGCAGGTATTATCCAATTGGAGTGGCTTCTCTAAAAAAGTTTGATATATTGGCAGATGGAATAACCGAAGAGTTTTTCTTTTTTGTTAGAGAACCACATTGTAAAGGTTTTAATGAAGAAAAGGAGTGGACAGTAGCTGAATGGAGAGCTGACCAGGGAGTTGACCTTTATGATGATATGAACAGAGGATGGAAAGAGCTTTTCTTTAAGAGAAGTCTTAAAGTTGAAAAACTTGACGAAAGAAAGGCTAAAGCATTTTATATGGCTTGTTATGATATTGATGCATTTAAAAGCTTTGTTTTCGAAAGTAGATTTCTTGAGGTTTTTGATGTACCAGCGGAAAGAGTTGAAAAAATAAGCAAAGTTGAAACGGAACTTATGAATTTTGGATTTGACTATGTAAAATTTATCCTGATGATGAAGGAGACATTGAAGTTAAAAAAATAGTTAATATCATCAGTAAAAAAGTTATTTAGACTTCATCAATAGAGAGCTCTCAGCTGTCCACATGCTGCGAGTATATCTTTTCCTTTACTTTTCCTGATAAACACAGAATAACCCTTTGATACCAGTATTTCCTGAAATTTGATTATTTCCCAATCCTCTGGTTTTTCAAACTCACAACCTTCCCATGGATTAAAGGGGATAAGGTTTATTTTTGATTTTATTCCTTTGAGTATCTCTGCAAGCCTCAAAGCATCTGTTTCAGAGGAGTTAATCCCTTTAAGCATAACATACTCAAAGGTAATTCTTTCTCTGGGTTTTAAAGGATATTGTCTCAAGGTTTTTAAAAGTTCATGGAGTGGATATCTTTTATTTATTGGCATAAGATAATCTCTTGTTTTTTCATCGGCGGCATTAAGAGATATCGCAAGTTTTACTGAAGGAGCTTTATTGGGTAATTCTTTAATTGCAGGAATAATTCCAGCAGTTGAAATAGTAATTCTTCTTGGAGAAAATTCAAGCAAATATTTAAATCGCCATAATGATTCAATAACATTTTCAAAATTCAGCAGAGGCTCACCCATCCCCATAAAGACAATGTTCGTAATTTTTTTGTTTTCTGCTTTTATCAATTTACTTACTTGAATAAACTGATCAACTATTTCCCATGTATAAAGATTTCTTTTAAATCCTATTTTACCTGTAAGACAGAACCTGCACTTAAGAGGGCATCCAACTTGACTTGATATACAGAGGGTTAGTCTGTTTTTATCTGAAATCAGAACACTTTCAATTTTTTCTTTATCTTCTAATTCCCATAAAAATTTTTCTGTGCCGTCCTTACTTATTTTTCTTTCATTAAGGCTAATGTTACCGATGTAGTATTTTTTAGAAAAATTCTCTCTGAGAATTTTAGGCCACTCAGTAATTTCCTCAACTGAACTGGCATGTTTTTTATAAATCCAATGAATTAATTGCTTTGCTCTGTATAAAGGGAGATTTTCGTATTTTATGATTTCTTCTATATCTTTTTGGCTGTAATATTTAAGATTTTTAAACATTATTTACACGATGAAGAGGTGGAATAGGAACTTCAAGCTTTGTAAGGTAATTTTTAAGATAACTGCAGACAGCCTCAGGATTGTCAATGACTTCAAAATATTTAAAGTCATTAATACTTATGGCACCAATATTTTTAGGTGCGTTTTTAAACCATTCAAGAAGTCCTTTCCAATAGTCAGAACTATAGAGAATTATTGGAAAGGATAGAATTTTACCTGTTTGAACAAGAGTCAGTGCTTCAAAGAGTTCATCAAGAGTTCCAAAACCACCAGGGAAAATAACAAATCCAATTGAATATTTTATAAACATCAGTTTTCTAACAAAAAAGTATCTGAAATTTAATGAAATATCAAGATACTTATTGGGATATTGTTCTTGGGGTATTTCAATATTAAGTCCAATTGATTTTCCTTTACCAAGTTTTGCACCTTTGTTAGCAGCTTCCATTATCCCTGGACCGCCTCCTGTAATAATTGAAAAGCCTTCTTCACTTAAAAGTTTTGCTACTTTAAATGCTTCCTGATAATAAAAGCTATCTTCAGGTAGTCGTGAACTTCCAAAAATGGAGACTGCAGGACCAATGCCATGAAGAGTTTCAAATCCTTCAACAAGCTCTGACTGAATTCTAAATACTCGCCATGTATCGGATGATTTAAAATCCTCTATCATCCTCATCATCCTCCAAAATCGTTGTTCTTATAAGTGCAAGAATGGCAGAGTGAGGGACAATTAGATATTTTTTTTCTTCAAACTCTATCTCAATCCCTGCATCTTTAAGAAAAAGAGCATAATCACCTTCCTGAGCCTGTAGCGGTATATATCTTATTGGTTCAACCTGTGATTGTTTCCATGGTTCTTCAAGAACAGCAGAAGGATCATTAACAGGGTAACCAGGTCCTACTTTTATAACTCTTCCACCAAGAACTTTATCTTTTTCTTTAACTGTTGGAGGCAAAAAAAGACCTGCTCTTGTTTCCATTCTTTCATCTGGTTCTATTAGAACTCTATCTCCAACTATTATTAATTTTCTAAGTGTTTTCATCTCTAAAATCTATTTTATCTTAGCTACATCTGGTAAATCCACAACTATGACAGATAACACAACCCTCTTCATAGGATAGAAAACTTCCACACTCAGGGCAAGCTCCATAGTGAGCTACTTCATCGGATTTTGAATCAATCTGTGGTGCATCTTTTTTCTGCAAATTATAAGAACTTCTTCTTATTTCAGCTTCAATTGCCTTTGCTATAGCATCTGAACAGCTTGTAATCTTTCCATTTCCTGACCAAACAGGAGCATGACATGAAATACCTTTAAGTTGTTTTACTATTTCTTCTGGTTCAATTCCACTTCTTAAGGCAAGAGATATGAGCCTTCCTATTGCTTCTGCTTGAGATGCTGCACAACCACCTGCTTTTCCAATATTTGTAAAGACTTCAAAGAGTTTTTCCTCCTGATCTTTGTTAATTGTCACATAGAGATTACCACATCCTGTTTTCATTAGTCTTGTAACACCTTTAAGTACTTCAGGTCTTTTCCTTGGTTTTAAACTTATCTGTAAAGGCTGTGTTTCTGTTTTTCCCTTTTGTATGACCTGTCCCTGTCTTGAGCCGTCTCTATAAACTGTAACACCTTTACATCCAAGACGATAGGCAAGAAGATAAACCTCTCTTACATCATCCTCTGTTGCATGATTTGGAAGATTTACTGTTTTACTGACTGCGTTGTCAACATATCTTTGAAATGCTGCCTGCATGCGAATATGATCGGAAGGAGATATTTCATGGGCAGTAACAAATATTCTCTTAATTTGTTCTGGAATTTCTTCAATTTCCTGAATTGAACCCTTTTCAGCTATTTTTTCTGCTAAAGCATCAGACCAGAGTCCTAACTTCTCCATTTCTTTTTTGAAATGGGGATTAACTTCTATAAGACGGGTTCCATCCATTACATTTCTTACAAAACATATGGCAAAAAGAGGTTCAATTCCAGAGGAGCATCCTGCAATTATACTCAATGTTCCTGTTGGCGCTATTGTAGTTATTGTTGCATTTCTTAAAGGCATTTTATCGTAGTAGATGCTTTTTGGATAGTTTGGAAATGTACCCCTTTCTTTTGCAAGACTCTGAGAAGATAGTCTTCCTTCTTGCAGGATGAACTTCATTACCTCCTCTGCAAGGCTAAGAGCTTCCTTTGAGTTATAGGGAATTTTTAGCTGAACAAGCATATCAGCCCAGCCCATAACACCAAGCCCTATTTTTCTGTTTGCTTTTGTATTTTTTTCTATTAGAGGTAAAGGATATTTATTTGCATCAATTACATTATCAAGAAAGTGAACAGCTTTCCATACAACTTCTCTTAGAAGTTCCCAATCAATAGAGTCTCCTTTTACCATTTTTGCGAGATTTATTGAGCCGAGATTACAGGACTCATAAGGCAAAAGAGGCTGTTCTCCGCAGGGATTTGTTGCCTCAATCTCACCAAGAAGAGGGGTAGGATTTGCAGCATTTATTCTGTCAAGAAAAATAATTCCAGGTTCACCGTTTTTCCATGCCTGATGGACAATTAAATCAAATACTTCTTTTGCTTTTAATCTCTTCACAGTCTGTCCAGTTCTTGGATTTATTAAATCATACTCTTCGTCATTTATAACTGCTTTCATAAACTCTTCTGTAAGCCCAACAGAAATATTAAAGTTTGTGAATTTTGTAAGATCATCTTTGCAGGTTATAAACTCAATAATGTCAGGATGATCAACTCTTAAAACTCCCATATTAGCTCCTCTTCTTCGTCCTCCCTGCTTTACAGCTTCTGTTGCAGAATCAAAAACACTCATGAATGATACAGGACCTGAACTTATTCCTTTTGTTGAACCTACCACATCTCCTTTTGGTCTCAGACGAGAAAAGCTAAATCCGGTTCCTCCACCTGATTTATGTATTATTGCAGCATATTTTACGGCATCAAAGATTCCCTCCATAGAGTCCTCAACGGGTAGTACAAAGCATGCACTGAGTTGCCCAAGAGGAGTTCCTGCATTCATTAAAGTTGGAGAGTTTGGAAGGAATTTCAGTGAAGTCATAAGCTCATAAAACTCTTCTTTTGTTTTACTGATTTCTTTTTCAGATTTCCCATACATTGCATCTATTTGAGCAATTGCTGTGGCTACCCGATCAAATAACTCTTCTGGTGTCTCTACAATTTTACCTTCTTCATTTTTTTTGAGATATCTTCTCTTTAAAACTTCTATTGCATTGTTTGTCAGTTCAAGCTTTACCTTTATCTTTGCCATTCTTAATCCTCCTTTTTATGGGTTGTTAAGAAATGAAACTTTAGATTATAATTTTAAGCATGACTGTCGATATTTTTCTACTCCTTTTTAATCTTATGTTGATTTTACTTAGTGCAGAGATATTCACCAATGGAGTTGAAGTCTTTGGAAGGAGACTCTCCTTAAGTCAAGCAGTTACAGGAAGCATACTTGCCGCAGTAGGAACAGCTCTTCCTGAAACAATTCTTCCAATGGTAGCTATCTTTATGCACAAAGGAGAGGCAGCACACAGCATAGGTATTGGTGCTATATTAGGAGCTCCATTCATGCTTGCCACACTGGCATTTTTAATGATAGGACTTACTGTTTTTGCTGGATATATTTCAAAGAGAAGAAGTTTTATTTTTGAGGCAGAAATTCCCACAGTTAAAAGGGATTTAATTTTTTTTCTTGTTATGTATTCGGTAGGTGTTTTTTTACCAATGCTTTTAAAACTACATGTAATAGTTGCTTTTTTACTCATATTTGGATATATAGCATATCTCTATATTACCTTTAAAAGTGAAAGTAGCGGAATTTTACATGAAGAAAAGCTATATTTGAACAAGATTTTAGGGAAAATCCTGCCAGTAGGGAGATTTGAAACATTTTTCTCATTACTGCAGGCTTTAATTGCTCTTTTTATAATGATAAAAGGTGCTCATGGATTTGTCTCTGCCCTTCAACATATTTCTCATCAAATTGGATTTGATCCTCTCTTATTTTCTCTTTTGGTAGCACCAATTGCCACAGAACTTCCTGAAAAGTTTAACTCTGTAACATGGACATTTAAAGGAAGAGATACTCTTGCAATGGGCAATGTGACAGGAGCAATGGTTTTTCAGTCAACTTTTCCTGTTTCAGTTGGAATTATCTTTACAGATTGGAACATAACAGGCTATGCATTGGTGAGTGTCTGTCTGGCAATTTTTGCGTCTCTAATACTTTTAGGGGAAATTCACTTGAAGAGGCGAATTTCCCCTTTCACTTTAATCTTTTCAGGCTCTTTTTATCTTGTCTATGCTTTTTTGGTAATAAAATCCTTCTAATTACTCCTCTTCCTCTTCAAGTAACTCTTCAACCTCTTCCTTTCCTTCTTCAAGTTCATCTTCCTGTTCTTCGTCATTCATAAGTAAAAGGGTAAGAAATTCTCCTACATGAGTTTTTTCTTCTCTTGCAATGTCAAGAAAAATTGCCTTAATTTTCTCATCCTTTGTTAATGAGGCAAGCTGTTCATAGAGATTGATAGCATCAAGCTCAGCAATAAGACCAATTCTTAGTATCTGCCTGTCAATGTCTTCATCAGTAAGGTTTTCCATACTAAAGGGAATTTTTGAAAGCATAAAACACCTCCATAAATTTTTATTAATTATATCCTATTTGCCAGGCTAAATATCAACAAAAAGTGTTAAAATTAAATAAACATCTAAGGAGGCAAAAATGAGGGAAGAAGGAAAAATTTTAGCAGCCTTTTTAATTGGGGGACTTATAGGTGCAGGGCTTGCTCTTTTATATGCTCCCAAGTCTGGAGAGGAAACAAGAAAAGAAATTAAAAAGAAAGCTAAGGAGTTGAAGAAAAAAACTGTAAGAGCAGCTGAAGACCTCTATGAAGAGATTGAAGATCTCTCAGAGATGCTTAAAGACAAGGTTAAAGAAATTAAGGAGCGTGGTCAGGAATTAAGCTCAGATGCAAAAAAGGAAATTCTAAGTCAGATAGAAAAACTCGTAAAGGTTATTGAAGACAAAAAGAGGAGGCTTCTGGAGAAGCTTGAGTGATTGATAAAAAGATTCTTTTAGAGTTAGATTTTTATAAAACATTAAGTTTAATAAAAGATTTTACCAGTTCCTCAGCTACAAAGAAAGCTATTGAAGCTATTTCTCCTTTTGATGAGTTTGAAGAAGCTAGCAGAACTCTTAAAGAATTTGAGGAGATGCAAGAAGGCAGGTCTCTAAATATTCTTTCTTTCCCTGATATTTCTGAATTAATCGAAAGGTCAAAGAAAGAAGGAGTAATTTTTGAACCTGCTGAGTTGACTCAATTTTTAAAGGTTTTAGAAGTTTTGGAAAATATATCATCCTCTGTTGAGGAGTTATTGAACTTTTCCTTTTTAAGTCAAAGAATAAAAACTATTCTTGGCACTAACTTATCTATAGGCAATCCAAAACTCCTTGAGATACTTGAAAATACCGTTGATGAAGAAGGCAATATCCTTGATTCAGCCTCTTCCTATCTTAAATATATTAGAAAGCAGATAAAAAACACTGAAGAAAGAATAAAACAAAAACTTGAAGAGATGCTTAATAGAGCAGATATACAGATTTTTCTTCAGGACCGATTCATAACTCAAAGAAATAACAGATGGGTTATTCCTGTTAGGATGGACTCAAAGGGACAGGTTAGGGGAGTTGTCCATGATGTGTCTCGTTCAGGTGAAACAGCCTTTATTGAACCAGAAGAAATAATTCCTCTTTCTAAAAAAAGGGAAGAACTTTTGATTGAACAAAGAGTTGAAGAGATAAGAATTTTAAAGGAAGTCTCATTTGAAGTACATCAAATCAGTGAATCTCTAAAAAGACAGTTTAATTTGCTTGTCTATCTTGACAAGATGCTTTCAATCTACAGATTTTCTAAGAAATTTAATGCTTCAGTTCCTCAACTAACTAAAGAAATTACAATAAATCTAATTAATGCAAGACATCCTCTTTTGATGCTAACCACAGAGGTTGTCCCTCTTCAGTTAGAGCTTAAGAATAAGAAAGTTTTAGTGATCACAGGTCCAAATGCAGGAGGGAAAACTGTAACAATAAAAACTGTAGGACTTTTAACTGCAATGGCTCTTTCAGGGCTTCCTATTCCTGCAAGTTCTTCATCTGTAATTCCTTTTGTAAGAAATATATATGTTGATCTCTATCATGAAGGCTCAATTGAAGAGCATCTTTCAAGCTTTGCATCGCACATAGTGACTCTTAAAACCATACTTGAAGGTGCTGACTCAGAAAGTCTTGTTCTTCTTGATGAAATAGGAACAAATACAGATCCAGAGGAAGGTTCAGCTTTAGCCTGTGCAATTCTTGAAGAACTCAAAAATAGAGGCTCTCTTACCTTTGCAACAACTCATTTAAGTAAGGTAAAGATTTTTGCTGCAACACAAGAGGATATAGAAATAGCCTCAATGCTTTTTGATGAGGCAACAATGACTCCACTCTATAAATTAAGCATTGGGAGTCTTACTCCTTCATATGCTCTTGAAGTTGCTAAAAGATATGGATTCCCTGAAAATGTTATTAGAAGGGCTCTTGAATTGAAAGGAACTCAGGATAGAGAAATATATGAACTTATGAAAGAACTTGAAAGAGTTAAAAAAGAATATAATGAAAGACTTGAGGAAGTTGAAAAAATTAAAAATAAAATCCTTGCTGAGAAGGATAAATTAGAAAGAGAGATAATCGCAGCTTCTGAAAATAAGAAAAAAATTATTGAACAGGCAAAAAAAGAGGCCCAAGAGATGTTGATAAAACTGAAAAAAGAGATTAATTTTCTCTATGAAGAGGCTAAAAAAGCAGACAGAAAAAGACTTAGAGAAATATCAAGGAAAATATCTGAACTTTCAAAACAGTTTAGTTCTGAAAAATCAGAACATCAGGAAAAGATAGATCCTGGAGATTTTGTTAAGATCAAAAATCTTAATCTTTCAGGAAAAGTATTGACAATCGAAGATGGAAGGGCAAAGATTCAAACAGACTCTATACAGATTGAGACCGAAATAAGTGAACTTGAGAAAGTGCTGTCTCCGAATATGCATGAGAAGACTAAAAGTTTAGGGCAATTTGTTCTTACCAGTGAAGGAAGTTCTCCAAAGTATGGGGAATTTTTACCCGAAAAGCTTGATATTCGCGGGATGAGAGTTGATGAAGCTCTATCTATTGTTGAGAGATATTTAAATGAACTTTCACTTAAAGATTTATCAAGGGGTTTAATAATTCACGGCATTGGAAAGGGAGTTTTGAGAGACTCTATAAGAGAATATCTAAAAGAGCATCCTCTTGTAAAAGCTTTCACTAAAGGAAACCCAGATGAAGGAGGAGATGCTGTAACAGTGGTGGAACTAAAATGAAAACTGTAGGTGTTATTGGAGCAGGCAGAGCTGATGAAGAGCTTCTACAAATAGCAGAAGAAGTAGGACGTCTTCTTGCAAAAGAGGGAGTTACAGTTATCACAGGTGGGTTAGGTGGAGTTATGGAGGCAGTAAGCAGAGGTGCTTTTCTTGAAGGAGGTATTACAGTAGGAATACTGCCAACACTTAAAAAGGAGGATGCCAATCCTTACGTAAAAATTCCCATTCCTACTGGTATTGGAGAGATGAGAAATGCTTTAATTGTAAGAGCCTCTGATGTATTGATTGCAATAGGTGGTGAGTATGGAACATTGAGTGAGATAGCCCTTGCTTTAAAAACAGGGAAAAATGTCATTGGAATAAAAACATGGGATATCAGGGGAGTAATTGAGGCTAAATCAGCAGAGGAAGCTGTAAAAAAAGCCCTAAATATAAAATCAAAATCGTAAGATTCTTGATTAAACATTTATCATTTGCATTTACTGAAAAAACAAATTTGTTATCTCGCAGAATCTTCATAACCTGTAGAAGTATTTATCCCCCCGAAATTTAAAAAAAATTTTGAATAATTTTTAGTTTGGAGTATACTATGGTTAGAAATAAAAAAGAAGGAGGTGAAGATTGAAAAGAGCGACATTTATTATCATCGTTTTTTTTCTTTGTTTTACTTTCATTGCTCAGGATAGCATCGGACAGTTGAATTTAAATCCGCCAAAAGTTAACGAAAATATTCAAAAACAACAACAGCAAACTCAGCAACCACAAAAACCCAACCAAAATATTCCAAAACCGCAACAGCAACAGATACCACAGCCACCAAAGCTTAATGAAAACATCCCAAAACAACAACCACAACCTACAGTAAGAAGTAGAGAATTTCGAAACATTGACTTTATAGCCGAGCCACACGCACGAAGTAGAGAGTTCAGGAACATTGACTTTATAGCCGAACCACACGCACGGAGTAGAGAATTTCGAGATATTGACTTTATAGCCGAACTTCATGCAAGAAGTAGAGAGTTAAGAGATATTGACTTTATAGCAGAGCCACACGCACGGAGCAGAGAATTCAGGAACATTGACTTTATAGGGGTAAAAATTCTTGATTTAGAGAGAAAATAATGAAAATCAAATGGAGGAAAAATGAGAAAAATATTAAAGATGTCTTTAAAACTATCTTTTGCAATTGCTATTTTATTAATTTTTGGCAACTCTGCCTCTGCTCATCCGCCTTCACAAACAGAGTTTCCATATCTTGGTCATTTTGATATATATGGAAAAATAACTGCTCCAGACGGCACTATTATTCGTTTTCCTGCAGATGCAAGGGTAACAGCCAAATCAAGTGAAGTAATTGGTCAAGTTATGCCCAGACACTGCCTTTTGAGTACTGAATCTTTCTCACCCATAGATCCAAATACAGGAGAATATCACCTTATATTCTTTATAGATACGACAAAACCAGAGTGTAGAGAAAACTTCAATAAACCGCCAATATTGTTAGACAAGATAAAATTAATCAATGCACCTGGTTATGATTTAAAGATTAAAAATAAATAGGAGGATATAAATGAAAAGATTAATTTACACAGTTTCTTTGGGATTAGTTTTAGGTTTGTTTCTTTTAACCGCAACTTATTCGGAAACACCACCTCAACCAAAAGACCAGCTTAAATCTCCTGTTGATAGTGAAAAATTAAAGCAAATTAAACCAATTCCAGTACCCAAATGCCCTGATTTAGTAGCAGAAAAAATTGAGTTTACAATTGTTTCAAGGACTGGAAAGTTTTCAGGAAAAGTGAGAATTACAGGAGTTGTTAAGAACGCTGGTTCAGAACCCTATATTTCAGGACCAAATCAGCAGGCAGTTCATCTTTATGAATTTATACCCGGTGGCAGCCCAAGACTTGTAGCGAAAAAGAATTTTCAAAATTTAAATCCCGGTCAGCAGATAACAGTTACCTATGAACGCAACTGGGATGCGGCATCTACTTCAGAAGGAGAGTTTCCATCCTCTTACAGGGTAGTCATAGTATATGATCCGGATATAAGAATGGATGGCAATCCAAAGAATGATGACTGCAATCTCAACAACAATGAAAAAGAAAGAAGCGGAGCAGATATAAACAGACTTTTCAAGTAAGAGAATATCCCTGCAGGAAGAAATAAACTTTCTGCAGGGAGTAAAAATAAACACATTAAAACTTCAAAAAAGTATCTGTCATGAATTTCCTTCTGAAATGGGTAGATAGATTTTAAATGTTGTGCCCTTTCCTATTTCGCTTTCAACTTCTATAAAACCTTCGTGGTCTTTTATTATCCTGTAAACAATAGAAAGTCCTAATCCTGTTCCTTTAGCTCCTTTTGTTGTAAAGAAGGGTTCGAATATTCTCTTTTTTGTTTCTTCATCCATGCCAATCCCGGTATCTGAAACATACAAAACAGCAAATTTTTTATTTAAAAATGAAGCAATTTTTGTCTTTATAGTCAATTTCCCTCCCTCTGGCATCGCATCATGGGCATTTGTTATTAAATTCATTAAAACTTCATCAAAAGCTTCAATGTCAAGTTTAACAGGAAGTGAGGAATCTAATATTTCATAAACTATTTGTATAGATTTTGATGCAGAGGTTTCTAATTTTGATTTCATCGAGAGAAGAATTGAGTTTAGATCGACAACTTTCATTTCGTATTTTCTCTCACCGGTAACACTCAATATTTCTTTTGAAAGATATATTGCTCTTTTGGAAGCATTAATTATCTGGTCTAGTGCATTTTTTGCAAACTCATTTGATACCTTTGGCTGAGCAAGGGTGGCAAATCCTTGAATAATATTTATAAGATCCTTAAATCTGTGCACTGCTTCACCAAGAGAACGCTTTATAGATTCAAAATAATGAAGTTCTTCTAATTGTCTTTCCATTACTCTTGCTTCAAGGATTTTTACTGAAGCATCTGAAATTGCTTTGCTTAAATGTCCTATTTCATCTTTTCTTCGAACAAATTTATCAAAATATATTTCCTTAAATCCAAGATTTGATGTTTCCCTTGCAATTTCTATCAAAGGGTTTATGTATCTATTCGTAATATAAATAAGGACAATAAATGTAAGAATGAGTGAAGCAAAAATTTGATAAAAAAGATGCAAATATAAGGATTTCGTAATAACTGTTTGAGGTAACAGTGTTACGAGCGAGAGATTTCTATTTCTAATATTAAAGTTCTCTATCTTTACAAACCATTTTTGATTGTTGAAACTAATTTTATAAAAACTCTCATTTTTTTCTGATTCTATGGCATGATAAAGTAAAGGAAAAATATTTTTATCAAGTTTATAAATTTTCCCTGGCTCAGGAGTAATTTCATTTGAAAAAGCTATTAAATCCTCATTTTCTGAAATAAGATAAAGTTTTGCCTCTGGATGAAGCTTTTGCTTGGCTTTACTTAAAAAAAGTGATAAATTTTTTATCATTACATCAATTCCAACAACTTCCTTTAAATCACTGCATAACAATAGAGAAGCTGTTATACCCGGGTCTTTTGTTGTTCTGAATGTGTATTCTTTGCTCCAGTAAATATCATTGCTCTGGAGCGCCTGTTTATACCATATTGTATTTCTTGGATCATAGTTGTCTTTTACTATTTTCTTTTCTATTATTTCTCCATCACTATTTAGAGTATGCCATAAAACATATTGCCGATATTCTGCTTTTTTAATCCTATTAAGCCACTTCCCTCTGTCATTTAAAATAAGATATCCATTTCCTTTACCATCCCCATAGTTTATTGAAGTTACATAAGGATATTTTTTAATGAAATCCATAAAAAATTTATTGGTTTTCACAATATCATTGAAGTTTAAAATTTTGCAACAAACAAGAGCCTGTACATTATATAGAAAATTTTCAACAGGATTAATTAATCTCTCAGTTTCTGATTTAAATAAAAGAGCAACAGTCTCTGTGTGGTGGTTAAGATTTTTTTCAGCAAGATGTAAGGAGAAGAAATAGTTGGTTAAAGTAATTCCTGTGAACAAAATTATCATTGTCAACACAAAAAGCCATTTAATATTCAAATTAAACTTTGCCATCTCTGATTAAATTATACTCTTTTTAAAAATTTTTGCCCACTTTTGATGACTATCGAAATTAATAAATTTGCAAATATTGTCTAAACTCTTTTAAATTTAAAGTAATGAATCTTAAAAATCTCTCATTGAATACGAAGTTTACTCTTTCAATTATTTTAATAATTTTTGCCTTTTGTGTGCTCTTTTCTTTTCTTATTTATTATCATCTCAAGCAAAAAGTAATAGAAGATGCACATGAAAAAACAAGAATCATTATTACTCAAATGGATGCACTTGGTAAGTATGTTAAAGAAGAACTGAGACCAGCTATTTTTAAACTTCTTCATGAGACAGGTAAAAAAGATGAGTTTATTGTTGAGGGAATGTCAACAACTCATGTAAGACTTAATGTGATGCGAAGATTCAATAATAAAATAGGAAATTATATTTACAAAAGAGTTTCTTTACAACCTATAAATCCTGAACATCAGGCAAATTCATTAGATATGAGACTGATTGATTATTTCCAAAATAATTCCAATAGCGAATCATGGAGTGGAATAGTGAAAATAGAAGGACAAGAGTTTCTCATAATAGCAAAGCCTATCATTGCTGAAAAGGAGTGTTTGATCTGTCATGGAAAGGTTAAGGATGCCCCAAAGGCTTTACTTAAGATGTTTCCTCGTAACAGGGATTTTACATGGAAAGAGGGAGAAATAATGGGAGTAGAGTCAGTATCTCTTCCAATTGCTTCTACTTTAGGAGAGATAAAAGGTATTGCAATCTCTACTTTTTTGTTTGGTTTGATTTCTCTAATTTTCCTTTTTGTTGGACTTCAGGGTGCTTTTTGGAGTTTTGTGATTAAGCCCTTAAAAAGATTGAGTTTACTATTCAGAGGAATTGTCAATGGAACAGAACCTCTTAATCAAACAATTGAGGTAAAAACAAAGGATGAAATTGGTGAATTAATCTTTTCTTTTAACCAAATGTCAAAGTACTTATTTGAAGCTCAGGAGGCTACTAAAAAATATGCTGAAACTCTTCAGACAATTTTTGAAGGTATCACTGACCCGCTTGCTCTTGTAAATCCTGATTGCACAGTAGAGATGACAAACCATGCTTACAGAAAATGGATTTTAGAGGGCAGAGCTGCGGTATTCAATGAAAAATGTGATCCTGAAAAAATTGATCCGGATAAATTTTGTCCAGTTCATTTTCTTAAAAAAGTAATTGATACAAAAAAACCTTTTTCAGAATACTGGGAAGGAGAGGATCAAAAACATTACTTTATTCATCTTTATCCAATTTTTAACGAGAAAGGAGATGTTATAAAAGTTGTTCACTATGTTAAGGATATTACTGAAAAGAGAAAAATTGAAGAACAGATGAGAATTACTGAAAAACTTGCAGCAATTGGACAGCTTTCAGCTGGATTAGCACATGAAATTAATAATCCTCTTGGCGGAATCAGACTTTGTTTTAATAATTTAATAGCAACTGAGATGGATGAAGAAACGAAAAAAAGACACATTGAAGTGATAAATCAGGGATTGATGAAGATTCAGGAAATAATAAAACAACTTCTTGATTTTTCAAAACAAAGCGAGCTTATTGTATCTTTGGTTTCTGTAAATACTCTTGTAGAGAATGTTTTAAAATTAACTGACTATTTGATATCAAAAAAGGGAATTAAAGTTGTTAAAAAACTCTCACCGGATATACCAAAAATCATGATTGATTCAAATAAAATAGAACAGGTTTTTTTAAATATCGTTCTTAATGCTATTCAAGCAATGGATGGTAAAGAAGGAACTTTAACCATTCAAACTTATCTAAAAGATGATTTTTGTTGTATTTCCTTCACCGATACCGGGCCTGGTATTCCTGAAAACATTCTTCCAAAAATTTTTGATCCATTTTTCACAACAAAACCAGTTGGACAGGGCACAGGACTTGGACTTTCAGTAAGTAAATCTATTGTTGAGCAACACAATGGTAGAATTACTGTTGAAACTTCCAGAAATGGAACTACTTTTATAGTGGAGTTACCACTAAAATGAAAGAGAGAATTCTCATAGTTGAAGATGATCCTGCGATGAATCTCGGGATGTATCATTTTCTTCGTTCCTCAGGATATGAAGTAAAATCCTGTGAGGACGGTACAAAAGCTCTTGAGATAATTGAATCAGACAAATTTGATATTGCTATAATTGACCTAAAACTTCCTGGAGTTGATGGACTTACTCTTCTTAAACACATAAAGAGTAAGTCTCCACAAACAGGAGTAATAATCATAACTGCTTTTGCTGAGGTAAAGACTGCAGTTCAAGCAATAAAAGATGGTGCCTTTGATTACATTGCAAAACCATTTACAAATGAGGAACTTTTTTTAGTAATACAAAGATTTTCAAAATTTAGAAGCCTTGAAAAGGAAGTAAGATACCTTACTGAGCTTGTTAAGAAAAAAGAGGGATTTGAAGAGATAATTTGTAGCAGTCCTGCAATGAAGGAAATTCTTGACAAAATTGATGTAGTTGCAAAAACAGATGTACCTGTTTTAATTCAAGGAGAAAGTGGAACAGGTAAAGAACTTATAGCAAACGAAATTCAAAGACGAAGTTTAAGAAAAGATAAACCTTATATTAAAATAAACTGCGCTGCTATTCCAGAGACTCTTTTTGAATCAGAGCTTTTTGGTTATGAAAAAGGAGCTTTTACAGGAGCCAGTGAAAAGAAAAAGGGTAAATTTGAGCTTGCAAATGGAGGTACATTATTTTTTGATGAAATTGGTGACATGCCAGTAAGCCTTCAGGCAAAACTTTTAAGAGTAATTGAAGAAGGCAGTGTTTATCCTCTTGGTGGAAAAGAACCAGTAAAGATTGATGTAAGATGCATATATGCAACAAGCAAAAATCTTAAAGAACTTATAAAAAATGAAAAGTTCAGGGAAGATCTTTTTTACAGAATAAATGTCATTCCTATTGTAATACCCCCTCTAAGAGAAAGGAAAGATGACATACCTCCATTGATTGATCATTTTTTGAAAAATTTTTCTGAAAAGTACGGTAAAAAAAATATTACCATGTCCTCTTCAGCCTATGAAGTTTTATTGCGTTACGATTATCCTGGAAATGTTAGAGAGCTAAAGCATGTAATAGAGAGGGCTGTTCTTCTTTCAAAAGATGGCGTGATTGATATTAAACATCTTCCTGAAGAGTTTTATAAGGTGGAGTCATTTCAAAAGCAATGTTTTTCTGGTAATTTATCTCTTAAAGAATGTCTTGAAAACTTTGAAAAGAGTATCATACTAAGGGCTCTTCAGGAATGCGGATGGAAAAAGTCAGAGGCAGCAAAAAAACTTGGAATAAGCAGAAAAGCTTTGTGGGAAAAAATAAAACTTTACCGAATTAAAGGGCCTGATTTATAACTTGATAGAATTCAGTGATAAATCTGCATTCGCAATAATAGATGATTTAGAGATGTTCCACGTGGAACATCTCTAAAAAATTAAATTTTCTTTCTTTTGTCAACGATTCTTACTGCTTTACCGGGGACTCTCTGAATTGTTCCTTCCGGAACAACTTGAATTTTACTGTGAAAACCTAAAAAGTCATATAGTTCAAGATCAAGATGCTCGAGTTCTTTTTGGGTAATTCCATTGTCAGCCTTTTCAACAATGATTGTCATCTCATCTTTGCCTTTCACAGTTTCTATAACAAGCTGATAATATGGAGAAAGTCCTTTATATTTAAGAAGAATTTGCTCAACCTGTGATGGATAGAAGTTAACTCCTTTAACTTTGAGCATGTCATCTGTTCTTCCACGGATTCTGCTTACGCGAACATGGGTTCTTCCACATTCGCATTTTTCATATGACAGAATGCTTGATATGTCCCTTGTTCTATATCGTATAAGCGGTAAACCTTCGCGGGTAAGAGTAGTAATAACCATTTCACCTTCCTTGCCTTCTGGCAAAGGTTGTCCTGTCTCAGAATCAATGATTTCAACAATATAGTGGTCTTCCCAGATATGGATACCTGCTCTTGCAGGACAGTCAATCCCAAGTCCTACACCACCTGTTTCAGTAAGTCCGATTATGTCAAAGGTTTTAACATTCATCTCCTCTTCAATTCTTTTTCTGTATTCATCTGACCATGTTTCAGCTCCGAGTATGGCAACTCTAAGTTTGGTTTCTCTGAAATCAAATCCGCTTTCACGGGCAACCTCTATCAGTCTTGCAGGATATGAAGCAATTGCTCCAATTGCTGTGACTTCAAGTTCTTTGATAAGTTTAAGTTGCATCAGAGACCTTCCTGCACCTGCTGGGACAATAAAGCAACCGAGGCGTTCTGCACCATAGTGAAAACCAAAGCCGCCATTAAAAAGTCCAAAAGAAGGCATTATCTGAATTCTATCTTTTTCTGTAAGACCTGCACAGGAAAGGCATCTTGCCATTATCTCTCCCCATTGAGCTATATCGCCTCTTGTCATTGCATTTATTACAGGAACACCAGTTGTGCCAGAACTCATATGCATCCTTGCACAATCTGAAATATCACAGGCTATATGTTTGAAGGGATAACAATCTCTTAATTCATCTTTTGTTGTAAATGGAAGAAGTTTCAGGTCATCAAGGCTCTTTATGTCTTCAGGTTCAATGTGTTTATATTTTTCTTTAAGGCATGAATTTGAATTTTTTAAATACTTTAATGTTTTTCTCAGCCCTGCAATCTGAATTTTTTCAATTTCCTCTCTCGGAAGAGTTTCCTGGACTGAATTGAACATAATTACACCCCATTAAAAAAGATTTTTTATTTTCTTCATCGAGGATTTTTGAAACATCATCACAATCAAATATCTTTGTTTTTTTTACGAAAATTCCGAGTAAAAAAGTATTCACATAACGCATTGGCACAGAAGAAAGTGCTTTTTCTATTTCTTCTTTTGTAAACATAAAAATATTGCTACCAAAGGTTTTTGCATAATCTATCAAATCTTCACTTAGAAGAATAACCATGTCAGCAGTGCCTCTGCGAACAAGACCACTGAGACCTTCTCCAATCTTCATCTGAATCTCTACTGTTCCACCTTTTTTAGCCATTCCTTTTATTTCTGTTGAACGAACTGAGACTGCTTTTTTGCTCGCTGCTTGAGCAATTATTCTTGAAAAAAATATTACACCCTGACCACCCTTACCAAGAATAACTAGTTTCATAGTTTTTTATTATATCAAAGTTATAGCTTTTGTAGGACAAACATTTATACAAAAACCACAACTAATGCAAAGAGTCTTATCAATATTAGCCTTTTTCTCCTCATCATCAAAGACTATTGCAGGGCATTCAAACTCTTTAATGCAAATCATGCAACCTTTGCATAGTTCTTTTTCTATTTTTACAGGTATTTTTGGATTGTTTTGAAGTCCTTGCTTTGTATTTATGCAAAGATGTCTGAAAACAATAACTGCTGGTTCATTATTTTTCTTTAAAAACTCTTTTGCTTCCTTCAGTGTGTTTAGAGAATTCTGAAAATCATAGGGATCTACAACTTTTATAAAGTTAACACCAAGAGATTTAACTATGTCTTCTATTGAAACTGTCTTTAATGGTTGACCAAGAAAGTCATGAGGAGTTGAAAGAGTTTTTTGATTTCCTGTCATTGCCACAGTTTGATTATCAAGGATTAAAAGCAAAAAGGGAACTCTATAATGAACTGCATCAATTAATGGAGGAATTCCTGAATGGAAAAAGGTAGAATCTCCAATTATTGAGATAACATCCTGTTTTTTATTCCCCAGTTCAAAAGCTTTACTGAAGGCAAAACCAAAGGAAACGCTTGCCCCCATATTTAAAACAGTATCTGTTGCTTCAAAATTAAGTGCAAGGGTGTAGCAACCTATATCTCCAGCATATATTGCCTTTTTACCAAATATTTTTTTTACTGAAAATAGTGCAGCTCTATGAGCACAGCCAGGGCAAAGAGAAGGTCTTTTGAGTGGTGGTATCTGAAGTGTTTTTCTATTTTTTATCAAACCAAGTTTTTCAAGAATTTCTTCACAAACCTCGGGTGTAATCTCTCCTTGTTTTGGAACCAAGCCATTTCTTCTTCCTTCTGTATCAAGCTGTAACTCAATGACAGGATAGGTTTCCTCAACAGAGATTATACGATTGAATTTTTCTATAAAATTGAATTTTTCTTTTGATAAAGGATAGGGTATGTCAAGTTTACAAAGAGTAATTTTATCCTGAAGCCCATACTCTTCAATAAGTTCATAAATATAGGCAAATACAGCGCCACTTGAAAGTACAAGAATCTCTCCATTAAAGAAGAGTTTTGGTTTATTTTGTGCTGCAATCTTTTCAATCTTTTCGTTTAATAATCTATGAAGTTCAAGTCTTTGTTTTGGAGTTGCTGCAAATCTGCTTAATTGTTTTGACCAGTCCTTTGAAGACTTAAAATGTGGCTGTATTGTGTTACTTGATTCGAAATCTTTTATATCAACGATTGCTCTTCCATGGGAGATTCTTGTGGTGCTGCGAAGCATCACTGGAATGCTAAATTTTTCACTTAATTCAATGGCTTTTTGAGCGAATTCATAAGCTTCTTCAACAGTTGAGGGGTCTAAAACAGGAATTTTTGCTGCCATTGCCATAAATCTGCTGTCCTGTTCTGTCTGGGATGAGTGGGGACCTGGGTCATCAACGCTTATCACTACAAAACCAGCTACTGTGCCCACATAGGCAGAATTCATAAAGGGATCCATTGCAACATTGAGACCTACTTGCTTCATTGTAACAGCACTTTTTATGTTTGCAAGACAGGCTCCATAGGCTATCTCATAGGCAACCTTTTCATTAATTGACCAGTCAGCAAAGGCTTTAAGAGAGAATTGTTTTATAAGGCTTTGGACAGCAGGAATAATCTCACTTGAAGGAGTTCCGGGATATCCGGTTATAAACCTAACTCCTCCATGAATTAAACCATGTGCAATTGCTTCATTACCAGAAAAATAAAACTTGGACATCTTTATATGATAAAAAATTTTTACCTCTTATGCAACAGAAACATCAGAATATGGTAAAAATTAGGAAGTATTTTAAGAACGTGATTTCATAAAAGAAAATTTTATATCATAGTAAATATGTGCATATTACATACTGAAATGTCCACTGTATATGGTGGGGAAATAAAATTTCTGGCATTTATTTATGATTCTAAATAATTCCATTCCTGTGGTCATGTATCATCATGGATTAAGAGCATTCAGACATTTTTTCAGACATGTCTATGATGTAGATATTGATAAAGACAAGTTCAAAATAGTTGAAGAAAAGGCAAAAAAATGAGAAAATTATATAAAAGCGATATAAATAAGTTTCTCAATTTTCTTGAAAAATTATTAAAATAAAATTTTGGAAACTCGAACGAACTGTAAAACGAAGAGGTATAATTAAAATGAGAATACTTCACACTGAATGGTCAGAAGGATATGGAGGACAGGAAAGAAGGATTCTTTTGGAATGTAAAGGATTTAAAGCAAGAGGACATTATGTAGCAATAGCATGCAGGCCTCAAGCCAGGCTTTATAAGTGGGCAAAAAAAGAGGGTATTGAAGTTTTTGAGGTTCCATTCCATAAGGCGTTAGATTTTAAATCTATTTTTAAACTTATAAAAATTATAAGAGAAAAAAATATAGAAATTGTAAATACTCACAGTGGTATTGATTCATGGTGTGGAGGATTGGCTGCCAAGTTAGCTTCTGTTTCTGTCTTAGTTAGAACAAGGCACTTAAGTCTACCTTTAAAAAGGAATATCTTTAACTTCATTCATTATATGCCAGACATGATAATAACTTGTGGTGAGAATATGAGAAAAAATCTCATAAAAAATTGTGGATTTCCTCCAGATAAATTAATTAGTATTCCTACAGGAGTTGAGAATAAATTTTTCAGTATCATAAGAGATAAATCTTTGAAAAATAAGTATGGCTTAAAAGAAGACACGCCAGTTATTGTTAATATAGGAATTTTAAGAAGAGAAAAAGGACACGAGATAACTTTAAGAGCCTTTAAATTAGTTTTAGAGAAGATTCCAGAGGCTATGTTGTTAATTGTTGGTGACGGTCCATCAAAACCAAGAATATTAAAGGAAGTAGAGAACTTAAATTTAAATAATAAAGTCATTTTCACAGGGTTTATTGATGACCCTTCAGAAGTGTTGGCATTTGCAGATATCTTTGTTATGAGTCCTTGGCCTATTTCAGAAGGATTGCCCCAGTCACTTCTCCAAGCATTTGCAGCAGGTGTTCCAGCTGTTGCTACTTGCGTTGGAAGCATCCCTGAAGTTTTAATAGATAACAAAACAGGTTTATTAATTAAACCTGGGGATTATAGAGCAATGGCTGATTCTATAATTAAGATGCTCTATAACTATAAATGGGCCTTGGAGTTGGCGCTTCAAGGGAAAAAAATAGTGGAAGAAAAATATAGTGAAAAAGTTATGATATCTAAATTAGAAAATTTATATAAGGAGTTACTGAAAAGAAAGGTATGATTAACATATTACATACAGAGACACTTAAAAAATGGGGTGGACAACAAAAAAGAGTGTTGAGTGAGATAACTGAACTCAAAAAAAGAGGATATAAAATTGTGCTTGCCTGTAATAAAGACTCAGTTATAGCCAAGAAATCTAAAAATGAAGGGATAAAGGTATATGAGCTTGATTTTAAAAAGACAAATTATTTAAGGACTATTCCCAAATTGATAAAGATTATAAAGACCGAAAATATTGATATTATTTCAACTCATAGTTCAACGGACAGCTGGGCAGCAGGTATTGCTGCAAAGCTTACAGGAAGAAAGTTTGTAAGATTTAAACATAATATGTTTCCTATAGGTAAAGATCCGTTAACTAAGTTTATATATCATATTCCTGATAAATTTATTGCAATCAGTGATCCAATTAAAGATTTAATGGAGCAATATGGAATAGATAGTTCTAAAATTACAGTAATTCCAACTTCTGTGGATACAGAAAGATTTAATCCAGATAAAGTTAAAGATTTAAGGAATTACTTTTCAATTCCTAAAAATGCTATAGTTATTGGAAATATTTCTGGATTTGCAAAACAAAAGGCCCAGCATATTTTATTTCAAGCTTTTGATTTAGTGAGTAAAAAATATTCTTGTTTTTTATTAATGGCAGGGAATATTTCTGAGAGAGGGATGCAGGAATATCTTCATTTAGTAAGTAAAAGTATTCAAAACAAAATTATATTCACAGGATATAGGGAAGATATTCCTTCTATTCTAAAGTCGATTGATATATATGTTTCTTCAGCTATATCTGAAGGTTTATCTATAGCTGTTCTTGAAGCAATGGCAATGGAAAAAGCGGTTATTGTTTCTGATATACCAGCTTTTAAATCTTTTATTATTGATAACTACAATGGACTAATTTTTAAATCAGAAAATGTAGAGGATCTCGCGAATAAAATTTTATATCTGATAGAAAATGAAAATTTAAGAAAAAAATTAAGAAAGAATGCAAGAAAAACAATACTTGATAGATTCAGTTTAGAAAAAATGATAGAAGATACAGAAAAAGTTTATAAGAGTTTGGTTAATGCTGAATAACTCCATTCCTGTTGTCATGTATCATCATGTAATGCCTGGAAAAACAGAGTTGAATATTACTCCTGAGCTTTTTGAAGAGCAACTTTTAGCTCTCAATAGAAGTGGCTGGAAACCACTTGATGCAAAAGAATTTTTATATCTTATGGAACACCCTGAGGAGTCAAGAAAAAAATGTGTGCTCCTGACTTTTGATGATGGCTTTGTGGATAACTATCTTTATGCCTATCCTCTGCTTAAGAAATACAAAATGAAAGCATTGATGTTTGTGGCAACAGATTTTATAGCTGATTTAGATATTAAAAGAGATAGCTTTAAGGCTCTCACACACAAAGAGATGTGGAGGCTTGCCTTTTCCGAAAGAAAGCATGAAGTTATGTGTACATGGAATGAACTCAGACAGATGCAGTATGAAGGCATTTTTGATATACAGAGTCATGGACACACTCATAAAATACCTGATTTCATAAAAAATGCTAACTATGTGGCAGTGGAAGATGATTTAAGAATGGGGAAAGAGTTATTGATTAAAAATCTCGGAAAAGAGCCACTTCATCTTGCATGGCCCAAAGGAGTTTACGACACTAAGGCGGTTGAAATAGCTAAAAAACTCGGATTTAAGGCTCTTTATACAACTCAAAGAGGAGCAAATGTTTATGATTTAAATAAAGTAAAAAGACTACCAATTAAATGTAAAGGCGCGAGCTGGCTTATTCCGAAATTGAGGATTTATAGTTCCTCTTTTTTTTCAAAAATTTATTTAAAGGTGAGAACACATTGGTAGAATTAAAAAATAAAGTATGTAATGCTCATATCAAAAGAGAGCACAAAGAAGCTCTTGAGAAGTTGTCAAAAATTGCTGAGAATAAATCTTATCTTTTTTTACCTTTTAAAGGAATAAGAGATGAAATTTTTAATGAATTCTCAGAGTTTAAATTAAGATTGTTCTCTACAAGTCCAAAAACTTTAGTTTTAGAAGATTTAGATTTTAGAATAGTTTTTAAGATTATCTATATAAATAACTTAAAACATAGACTTTCAGGCTTTTTTGAAAATAAAGGTTTAAAGATTTACAGGCTTTCACAATATTTTAGAAAAAAAAATATAAAAATAGCTGAAGTTTTAGGTTATGGTAAGTTTCTGAAAAATCCCTTTTATGTTGTTCCGAAGATGAAAGGAGAATCTTTTTTAGAGATAGCAAAAAGAAATGATAAAAATGTTCTGGAATTATTTTATAAAATAATAGATGAGATTATAAAAATTCACAAAGAAGGTTATTTTATTGGAGATGCTAATATTAAACATTTTTTCTTTTTAAACTGCGAAGTTGAAGGAATTATAGATTTAGATTGTTTCAAAAAAGTTTATTTTTTAAAGAAAAATAGATTTTGTAGGGACATCGGATATCTTTTAAGACCTGAGTTACATTTATCAAAAGAGGAAATTAGGAAATTAGTGAGTTATTATTCTGGTATCATGATGTTCAATCATACAAATGTTTTAACAAAGATTGAATACTATCGAGCAAAAAGATGGAAAAATTGAAAAATGATATATCAATAAAAAGTGAAAGACCTGCTGAACCTATAAAGAGAAAAAGAACGATTAGAGCTAAGGTTCTAAAGAGAGTTGCAGATATATTCAACTTTTTTTACAGAGGTCCTATGATTTACAATGGTTTAAACTCTGAGGAATCAATAAATTTACTTCTCCAAAATAGAAAATCATTGATTAGATTTGGCAATGGAGAATCAGAAATCATGGCAGGATTTGATATGGGAACTCAAAGGTATCATCCCGAGTTAAGAAATTCATTGATAAAGATTTTAAATGAGTATTCAGAAAGTAGTAAATACTATTTAGCTTTAACAAACTGGAATCTTAAAGTGGATGTAAAAACACTGAAAAAAAGAAAAAACTATAAAATATGGAGATATATGAGATATTTTCTCTGGTATTTTGATATTCATGGAAAAAGTAAATTACCTTTTTTGGAAACAGATATGTTTAGAGTTGGAGAAGCTGGGTTACCAAATGAGTTGATAGAAAAACTCTGGCTTCCCTATGAATATATAATAGTAATCCATAACTCTGAAAAATACTTCAACTGGTTTAAAAGTAAGTATCCTTCCAAAACTATGTTTTTTATAAAAATTCCTGACCGAGATTTCTTTTTTGTTTTAGAACAGAAGCAAAGAGAAATTTTAGATATTTTTGCAAAATATGATATTCCTAAAAACAATTCGGTGATTCTTGTCTCAGCTGGTCCTGGTGCAAAGGTGCTATGTTACAATTTAAGCCAGATGGATTTTCTTTGTTATGATATGGGAAATTATTTTCACATGAGGTACAGGTTGGAGCAAAATGAAACTTAATGTAATGCATCTTATAGTTAGACTTCCAATCGGCGGAATGGAAAATATGTTATATCAAGAAGTTATAAACTATAACAAAACTCTTTTTAATCCAATAGTGTGTTGCATAAAGGAAGGTGGTTTTTTTGCAGAAAAGCTTATTGAAGAAGGGATAAAAGTGTATGTATTAAATAGAATGCAAAAGCACGGTTTTGACTTTAAGGCTGTATATGAAATATTTAAAATTTTAAAAAAAGAAAATATCCATATTCTCAGAACCCATGCCTATCATTCGAATTTGTATGGTAGAATTGCGGGGAAATTGGCAAAAACTCCTGTGATTGTTTGTACCCAGCATAATATGTATGGTGGGCTAAATAAACCTAAAATTCACAGAAGAATAATTAATTTTTTTCTATCTAAATTTTGTGATACTATAGTCGCTGTCTCTAATACAGTAGCCGAAGACATAAAAATGTTTGATAAAATCCCTCCCAATAAAATTAGAGTAATATATAATGGTATTGATATTGAAAAATTTACAATTAATATTAATAAAAAAGCTATCCGTTCTCTTTTAGGTTTACCTGAAAATAAAATTTTAGTTGGTACATTGGGAAGATTAACAAAACAAAAGGGTATAGAATACCTAATAAAAGCTCTGGAAAAAATTGATGTTTCCTTAGTCATTGGAGGAAACGGACCTCTAAAGAACGATTTAAAAGCCTTAGCTAAATCTTTAAAGATAGATTCATATTTTTTAGGCAAAGTTGATCCAGATAAAGTTCCTCTATTTCTTAACTGTCTTGATATATTTTGTTTTCCTTCATTGTGGGAAGGCATGGGTGTTACAGTTGTTGAAGCTATGGCAGTGGGATTACCTGTTATAGCTTCTGATTTGAAGCCTGTTAAAGAAGTATTAGATGACTGTGGTATATATTTCCCTCCTCAAGATATTGTAAAGCTTAGAGAAGCTATAGTTTCTCTTTTAGAAGATGAGCAAAAAAGAAAAATTTTGGGTGAAAAGGCAAAACAAAGAGCAAGGAATTTTTCTATAAAAAATACAGTTGCACAATATGAAAATCTTTTTTTAGAAATTTATAATAGAAAATATGGGAAATTTTAAAATAATACTTGCTACAAGTTTTGAAAAACCTTGGAATAATGGATGGTATTATAAATCAGGTTTTGAAAAAAATGGATATGAGGTTATTCCCTATACTCAGTATCAGAAAGGAAGTTTTTTAGAAAAAGTACAAAGTATTAAGCCTGATTTTATACTTATTACAAAAGATGAAATTGATATAGAAGTATTAAGTGAATGTAAAAAATATACAAAGCTTATCCAGTGGTATCCAGATCCGGTAATTCCAGAGTGGCTTATTCCTTATGTAAAAACTGTTGATCTTTTTTTTACAATGTCAGAAGGACTTGTTGAGAAGTTTAAAAAATACAATTCTAATACTTTCTGGCTTACACAGGCATTTGAACCAGATTTTTTCAAAATAAAAGAGATAACAGATAATGATATAAAAAAATATTCTTCTGATATCACTTTTATAGGTAATCTTGGCTCAAAGCCACAGTATCTGCCAAGAAGAAAAGCTTTAATGAAAGTTTTAAATGAGAGATTTAATCTTAAATGGTGGGGTCCGCCACTACCAAAAAAGATAAAAACTATCCCATTAATTTTTGGCAAACTTGGAAGAGCCTATGGTGGAGAGTTTGTTTATAATGAAACTTTTGCAAAGGTTTGTAAACTTTCAAAAATTTTTCTTGCCTTTGATTCAATGCCACATATTAGAAAATCAATGAGTGCTAGAATGTATACCGCTGTGGGTTGTGGAGCTTTTTATATGTGTCAGTATGTTCAGGGTATTGAAGAGGTTTTGATTCCTGATAAAGAGATAGTTACATTCAATGATTACGATGAGATGATTGATAAAATAAGATTTTACTTGCCTAAAGAAGATTTAAGAAAAAAGATATCAAAGGCTGGACAGGAAAGAGTCTTAAGAGAGCATACTTATGAAGTTAGAATAAAACAGATGATAGAGATTATTAAAAATGTATTATTTTGACAAGGATAAAATTAAAAATATATTGATTTTTATGACAGATAAACACATGGGAAATTTTGTTGTTTCTCTTCCAGCAATTATATCAGTTGTGAATTATTTTAATGAAAAAGTAAAAGGAATAGTCATAGATGAGTCTTATAAAGATATTGCTTTAGCTTTTTTTAAACAAGAAAAAGTTGTACTTTACAATTTGAGAAAAAGCAGATCAAAATTTGGTTCAGTTTTAAGTTTTTTAATTTTATTAAAAAAACTAAAAAGTGTCAAGCCAAGCTTATCAATAGATTTTGAAGGTAGAACAGGAGGAGCTTTTTTATCTCTTTTATCCGGAGCTAAATAT
This sequence comes from Thermodesulfovibrio aggregans, assembly GCF_001514535.1. Classification (NCBI taxonomy): domain Bacteria; kingdom Pseudomonadati; phylum Nitrospirota; class Thermodesulfovibrionia; order Thermodesulfovibrionales; family Thermodesulfovibrionaceae; genus Thermodesulfovibrio; species Thermodesulfovibrio aggregans. The sequence continues at coordinate 758,132 of NZ_BCNO01000001.1, forward strand.
AAAGTTGGTTTCAAAGGAGGTGAAAAATCTTATTGTTATAATATCAAAATTTCACCTAATGGATATATTCATAAATCAGAGTTTTATCTTTCCATCCCACAGAATTTGGGGATTCCTCTCATTAAAGAGTTACATCCAAAAATAAGGGAAGAGTGGTACAATTCTTTAGTTGCTAAATTAAATGAAGCTGGAATAATAGATTTTAACAATATTGTATGTATTCACCCGGGAGCAGGAAAAATTTATAAAAAATGGCCTCCTCAAAATTTTGCCTCTTTAAGTGATTACTTAATAGATAAAGGATACTCAGTAATTTTGATTGGTTCTCACAGAGACATGGAAGATATATCTCAGATTAAATCGTATATGAAAAACAAAGCTTATGATTTTTGCAACAAACTTTCTCTTGGTGAATTAATGGCTCTATTTAAAAATTCAAAACTTTACATAGGAAATGACAGCGGTCCTATGCATCTTGCAGCTTTGTTTGATGTTCCAATTATAGCATTATTTGGTTCAGCAGACGAGAAAAGATGGAAGCCGTTGGGAGAAAAAGTTAATGTTTTAAAGAGCTCTGAAAGATGTGAAAAATGCAGAGGTAAAGACTGCGAAAAAGATTTCAGATGTATCACGTCAATATCTACAGAGGAGGTAATTAATAAAATTGGACTTAATTAAACCTAAATTTGTAGAAAAAATATATCTTATAATGGAGTGCAATATTTATTCTGCTTTGTTACTTGCATTTTTATCAAAAGGTGAAGCAATTCTGAATGTTATGCTATTTCTTAATTTTGTTTTATGGTTAATTATTATAAAGTTTGATTTCTCAAAAGTATCTTTATTAAAAAATTCTGTCTCTATCTTTTTTTATCTTTATATACTCAGCATTATTATATCAACATTTTTTTCAATAAATCCTTCCTATTCTTTTTCACAACTTTTAAAAGACCCTTTAAAAGCATTTCTTTTTTTCCCTGTATTTTTATGGATTATTGATAATGAATCAAAACTTAAAAGGATAGCATTTGTATTTTTTCTTTTGTTGATTATTTATAATTTAAACGGCTATTACTCCTTTATTTTTAAAGATATTTACCATTCCGATACATGGCTTTTACATACTACTTTAAATCGTTATGGAGGTCTTCTTACCTTATTTATTCCTTTTGGAATTTTATACTTCTTTTATAAAGAAAATATATATCTTAAAATATTCAATATTTTACTGATGTTAGCTACGATATTTGCTATAATTTTAAATGCCACAAGAACAGCTTACTTGAGTTTAATTATAGTTTTATTTCTTTGGAGCATTTTTTACTTCAGAAAAAATATTATAAAAGGATTTGTTTTAATTTTTTTATCTTTAAGTATAGTGGGTATTGCAGGATGGTATTCATCTGATTTTGTCAAAACAAAAATAATTAAGACAAAAGAAGACATAAATACTTTTAACTACAGAACAATTGGATGGTTATCTGCAATAGAATCATCACTAAATCGTCCTATAATCGGATGGGGGTATGGTAAAAAGATATTTCACGAAGATGTTCCTTTTTTGGACACATCCTATAAAACTTCCCCTAAAAAACTAAACATAGGACTTGAAACACCTCACAATACTTTTTTTGCTATTTTATTTCAGCAAGGTTTTTTAGGTTTTTTAACATTTATGGGAGTATTTTTTTTCACAATAAAAAATCTTTTGTTTAGATTAAGATTTGATAAAAACTTTTTGAATTTAATAAGATTTTCAGTTTTAACATCGTATATTGGATATTTTGGTATTTTTGCATTTTTTAATCCGACCAAATTTTTTTATTTTTCAATTTTCACAGTACTAAGTTTGTCAATTTTTAACATTTTAAGAAAAATTAACAAATGAAAATAGCAATAGTTAGAAAAAAATATACATTTCATGGAGGAGCTGAAAGCTATATAAATAGCTTAATAAAATATTTAATTGAAAAAGGACACGAAATTTATATATACAGCATAAAATGGCAGGCACCCTCAGATACGGCTCTACCTGTAACTTTTAAAAAAATTCCTGCTATACCTTTAAACTCTTTTCTTAGAGATTTAAGCTTCGCAGTTTTTGGCTACTTTATTTTAAAGAAAGATCGCAAAAATCTTGATATAATTCAGGCTCATGATAAAATATTAATTCAGGATATTTACAGAGCTGGTGACGGATGCCATATTCAGTGGCTTAAAGAAAGATGGAAAAGAGTTTCATTCATCAAAAAAATAACCATAGCGTTAAATCCATATCACTGGCTGATTCTTTTGATTGAAAGAACCATATTTAAAGGGAAAAAATATAAAAAAATAATTGCTATATCTGAAATGGTTAAAAAAAATATAGTTGAAAACTACAGCGTTGACCCAGATGATATAATGGTAATCTATAATGCTATAGATTATGCAAAATTTGCAGAAATAAATAAACAACAATACAGAAGACAGATAAGAGAGAAATTTGGCATAAATGATAATGAATTTGTATTACTTTTTGTTGGCTCTGGATTTGAAAGAAAAGGAGTAAAATATCTCATAGAATCTGCTGAAAAGGTTAGATATCCATTAACAGTCTTAATTGTTGGTAAAGGGGATTCTGAAAAATATAAAAAATATATTAAGAACCAAAAGATAATTTTTACTGGTCCACAAAAAGAAGTAGAAAAAATTTATGCTGCTGCAGACTTGTTTGTTTTTCCCACAATGTATGAACCTTTTGGTTTGGTGGTTCTTGAGGCAATGGCATCAGGGCTACCTGTAATTACAACAAAACTTAGCGGAGCAGCTGAATTAATAATTAATTATCAAAATGGTTTTGTTATAGATGCGCCAGAACAAATTGATAAAATTGCAGAATATATATCGCTATTAATTGAAGATAAAGAATTATATAAAAAGCTTTCAGAAGAGTCAAAAAATACAGCATCTTTATTCACAATGGAAAGACATTTTAAAGAATTAGAAAAACTTTACGAAGAAATAATCTAAAAAAACTCTAAAATTACAACAATAAAATAAAACTTAATCCTTTTATTTTTTCTATCTTTTCATTTATATTATAGCCTCTAAATAAATCACAGGCAAAGTATGGGATAAAGTTTTTATTAGTAAAGCAGTATGCTTGGTTAAATGTATATTATGGATTTGTAATAAACAGCAGACAATTTAAAGAAAAACGAGTTATGAAGCATACAAGATTGAAAATGTGTGATTAAATTTTTAACTGTCAATGTCAGGTTAACGGAGGGGGAGGGATTCGAACCCCCGGTAGGGTGTAACCCTACAGCGGTTTTCAAGACCGCCGCCTTAATCCACTCGGCCACCCCTCCAGATTTTTTATTATAACAAATTACTCATATCTCAATGCATCAATGGGATTAAGCATAGAGGCTTTATAGGCAGGATAAAATCCGAAGAAAATGCCTACAAAGGCTGAGAAAGAGAAGGCTATAAAAGCTGAAAAAGGAGAGATACTTACAGGCCATTGCATTAAATTAGAAACAATTAAAGAGCCTGCAATTCCTAAAAGAAGTCCAAAAATTCCTCCTATCATTGTTAAAAAAACAGATTCAATGAGAAATTGCATTCTTATATCCTTTGGCTTTGCTCCCACTGCCATTCTTATTCCAATTTCCCTTGTTCTTTCAGTAACAGAGACAAGCATTATGTTCATAATTCCTATTCCGCCAACAATTAATGATACAGAAGCAATTGCACCAAGAAGAATTGACATGGTTCTGGTTGATTCTTCAGCAGTTTTAAGCATTTGAGTTAGGTCCATTACTGTGAAATCATCTTCCTGACCCTGTCCAATTCTATGCCTCTGTCTCAAAAGTGATTTAATCTCATCTGTTGCCAAAGGAATTGACTCCATAGACTGAGCCTTTGCATAGATTAATCTTACTCTGCCTGGCAAAATATTACCAAAAAGTGTTCTCTGAGCTGTGGTAATGGGGACATATATTATGTCGTCCTGGTCCTGTCCTGTGAGAGATTGTCCTTTTTTACCAAGAACTCCAACAACTTCAAAGGGTATTTTTTTTATTCTTATTAATTTGCCAATTGGTTCAAGATCTCCAAATAGTTTTTCACTGACAGTCTGCCCAATTACTGCTACTTTTGTTCCACTTCTTACATCCTGTTCTGTTATGAATCTTCCAGAGACGATTTCCCAGTCTCTAACAGTGGTCATTTCCGGGGTCGTTCCAAGCACAGCTGTTGACCAGTTCTGATTTCCGAATACGACCTGTGCTGTTCCAGATATTACTGGAGCTACTGCAGAGACATTAGAACACTCTTTGGCAATAGCTTCAGCATCTGCCATTGTAAGGGTTTGCTGCGTTCCTGTACCCATCCTTATACCACCCTGCGTGGTTGCTCCTGGAAGAATAAGAATTAGATTGCTTCCTATACTTGATATCTGAGTAGAGATTTTTTCTCTTGCACCCTGACCAATTGCAATCATTGTTACAACAGCACCAACACCTATTATTATTCCCAGTATGGCAAGAAAAGAACGCATGGCATTGTTGATAAGAGAACGTACTGCTATGTTAATTATAGAGGAAATGGCTATCATGACTGAGTATCACTTATAATTTTACCATCAAGAAATCTTATCTGTCTTTTACCAAAAGCTGCAATATCTGGCTCATGAGTAACAATGATTGTTGTAAGTCCCTGCTCTTCATTGAGTCTCTTAAAGATTTCCATTATTTCTATGCTTGCCTTTGAGTCAAGATTCCCTGTTGGCTCATCTGCAAGTATTATTGAAGGATTATTTACAAGTGCACGGGCAATGGCAACCCTTTGTTGTTGTCCTCCACTTAGTTGTCTTGGATAGTGATTTGCTCTTTCTTTAAGTCCAACTCGGGAAAGAGTCTCCAGGGCTTTTTCTTTTCTTTCTTTTGCAGGAACTCCTGCATAAATAAGAGGAAGTTCGACATTCTCAAGTGCTGTAGCTCTCGGAAGTAGATTAAACTGTTGAAAAACAAAGCCTATTTTTTTGTTTCTTATCTCAGCAAGCTCGTTTACATCCATCGTTGAGACATCTATTTCTTCAAGATAGTATTTGCCTGAGGTGGGAGTGTCAAGACAGCCGATTATATTCATAAAAGTTGATTTACCTGAGCCAGATGGGCCCATTATACAGACAAACTCTCCCTTTTCAATTGAAACAGAGATACCGTTTAAAACTATCAATTCCTGTTCTCCAATTCGGTAAACTTTTGTAACATTTTCAACTTTTATAACTGGCATAATTAAAATCTTGGCATACGAGGTGAAGGAGATGAATCCGATGCTTTTTTATTTGCTTTAATTTCAACAATGACACTATCACCTTCTCTTATATCTCCTTCAACTACTTCACTCCACTCACCATCGCTTATTCCTGTTTTTATTTTCACTCTTACAGGTTTTCCCTCTCTTAAAACCCATACTCCCTGTTCTTTTAAAGGTGTTGTGTTTGGCATTCTGAATCTCAAAGCAGCATTCGGAATCTTGAGAACATTTTTCCTTTCCTCAGTAACAAATGTAACATTGGCAGTCATACCTGGTTTAAGAAGCAGGTGAGAGTTATCCACTGCTATTACAACATCATAGGTTACAACATTCTGAGTAACTGTAGGAGAAAGTCTTATCTGAGATACAACTCCTTTGAACTTTCTATCAGGATAGGCATCCACTGTAAAAGTTGCCTCCATTCCATTTTTGATTTTTGATATATCCGCTTCATCCACATTTGTGTCAACCTGCATCTTTGTAAGGTCAGGAGCTATTGTGAAAAGTGTTGGAGTTTGAAAACTTGCTGCAACTGTCTGTCCTACCTCAACATTTTTTGCAATAACAACGCCATTAACAGGTGAAACTATTCTCGTATATCCAAGATTTGTTTTTGCCTGCCTGAGCCCTGCTTCAGCTTTTTTAACCTGTGCAAGAGCAATCTCATACTGAGCTCTGGCAGTATTATACGCTGTCTCAGCATCATCAAGCTCGCTGCGAGCTATAAGATCACGCTTGAATAGTTCTTGTTTTCTTTTAAAAGTTCTTTCCGCATCCTTCAATGTAACATCAGCCTTGAAAAGATTTGATTTTGCATTGTAAAGGTCTGCCTCAGCCTGTTTTAGATCATTTTCAAAGGGAGTAGGATCAATCTGAGCAATAAGTTGCCCCTTTTTAACTATAGAGTTGTAATCAGCATACAGGGCTACAATTGTTCCAGAAACTCTTGTTCCAACAAGAATCGTTGTTACAGGATTTACATTTCCTGTAGCAGTTACTGTCTGGACAATATCTCCTCTCTGAACTTTGACAGTTTTGAACTCTGTTTTCTTTGAGCCTGACAGAAGAATGACAAAAACAACTGCCAAAATAATTAAAAATCCCGCTGAAATCAATGCTATTTTTTTTCTTTTTTTCATTCTACCCATCCCACTGTTTTTTGTATTTGTGCATAGGTTACATTATAGTCATAAATTGCCTGCCAGTACTGTGTGTTTGTCTGTTCAAAAAGAACTATGGCATCTACGACTTCTATAGAACTTCCAATGCCAACCTCATATCTTCCCATTGCAAGGTCAAGATTTTCCTTTGCCTGTTTTAACGCAATTTTGAGTGTTTCTATTTTCTGGGATGCTTCTTTTAATTGAACAAAAAGATTTTTTATCTGGGATGTTATCTGTTGTCTCAAAGAGTCTTCCTTGGAGGAATAATAAACTATATCTGACTCAGCCTGTTTAAGCCTGTATGTGGTTGACCATCCACTGAACAGCGGAAGGCTCATCTGAAAGAAAACTGTCCATCTCTTATCCAGAGGAAAGTCTTCATTGAGATATCCGTAGCTTGCTGAACCAGTAAATGTGGGGAAGTATTCTTTTTTTACCAATTCTTTTGTGGAAATTGAAGCCTGTTTATTGAATTTTATTGCCTGAAGTTGAGGATTTCTCTCAATTGCAATCTGGATAGCTTCATTTTCATTAAGCTTTCTGACAGCATAGTCTTCATCTTTAATATCAAAATCTGGCATATCTACTGCTCCCATTGCTACTTTAAGATTTAAAAGTGCTTGAGAAAGCTGTTTTTCAGCTGTAATTAAGTTGAGCTTTGCATTGCTCAGCTCAACCTCTGCTTTTGTTACCTCAATTTTTGGCTTAAGTCCAACCTCGTAAAATCCCTTTGCAAGGTCAAGATGTCTTTGAGCCTGCTTAAGCACTTCTTGAGCTGTTTCTTTCTGCTTTTTTGCCTTAAGCATACTGTAATAACTCTCTTTAACACTATAAATTGTTTGTAAAACAGTGTCTCTGTCCTGCCACTCTGTTGCTTTGTAAAACTGCTGTTGAATTTCTACCTGTTTAGAAGTTTTTCCAAAATCAAAGAGAGTTTGACTTAGGCTCATCTGAGCTGAATACTGTTTTGAGTATTCTTCGCCTATTTTATTTTCCAGATAACTCCTTTGATATCCCAAAGATAAGTCTATTTGAGGGAAATAGCCTGAACGAGCCTCTCCAATTTTAAAAAAGCTTTTGTTAACAGTAGCCTTAGATGCAAGAATCTCAGGATTTTTCTTTAATGCTATATTAATACAGTCCTGAAGACTGTAAACAGGCTCAAGGCTGAAGGCTGAAGACTGAAGACTGAAGAAGAGGAATAAAGAAATTAAAAGGACTCTCAGTATCATTGCTTTCCCATAACATCTTTCAATTTTGCACCCGTATTAACTGTAACATCTACATAGGGAATCACTGACATTCCTGGCCAGAGAGGATAATCTGGATCAAAGGGTGTGTCAATTATTATTCTAACTGGAATTCTCTGAACAACTTTAACAAAGTTTCCAGTGGCATTTTCAGGTGGGAAAAGGCTGAAGACAGCACCTGTTCCAGGCTGAAAGCTTGCAACATGACCTTTGAAAACCTTGCCAGGATAGGCATCAACTTTGATTTTTACAGGCTGACCAACTCTCATTTTTTCTATCTGTGTTTCTTTAAAATTAGCACCCACCCAGATGTCCTGTTCATCAACAATTGCCATTAGAAGTTGTCCTGGCTTAACATATTGCCCTACTTCTACTGATTTTTTTGCCACTCTTCCATCTCTTGGAGAGACAATCAAAGTTCTTTTTAAGTTTATCTCAGCAATCTTCAATTCTTCCTGAGCTTTTCCTATCTGATACTGCTGAGTTTTTAATTTTACTGTAAGAGTATTTATTGATGATTTAATCTCCTTTATCTGACTTTCTACAGCTTTTTCCTGGGCTATTGCTACTTTCAGGGCTGCTTCCTGAGAGTCAAACCTGCTTTTTGAGACAAGGTCTTCCTCATAAAGTCCTTTAATTCTCTGAAATTCCTTTTCAGCAAGCACTCTCTGGGCATGGGCTGCCTGAAGATTGGCTTCCATTGTTTTGAGTTTTGCCATTGCTTCATTCAATTGAGAGCTTATTTCCTTTAACTGATTGGACAGTGTATTTACATTTTCTCTTTTTGCTCTCACATCTGCTAAATAGTCATCTGGCTCTATTTCCACAAGAGGTTCACCTTTTTTTACTCTTTGGTTATAGTCAACATAAACCTTGACAACTTTTCCAGAGACCTGGGGAGATATAGGAACTATTGTTCCTTCAATGTAGGCATCATCAGTTCTTTCATAAACAATGTAGTAATAAATTTCTTTGCCCATGAAGATTAAAGCTACTAAAGCAATAACAATTAACAGAATGATTTTAATCTTTTTTGAATTTTTAAATTTCTCACCAATTCCTTTGAGAGTCATTTATCAGTCTCCTGAGCAACAATTTCATTGTCTCTAAATGCTTTAAGCAGTGTTCCTGTTGACTGTCTAAGCCTTAGTATTGCAAGCTGATAGTTGTATTGAGCTTCCATAAGCTTTCTTTCAGCAGTAACAAGAAATGTATTTGCATCGGTTACATCAAGACTTGAGGCAAGACCAAACTGATATTGTTTGAATACAGAGTTGAAGTTATCTCTTGCAAAGGCTACTTCATCCTCAAGTGATTTAATTGTGTCTCTGAAAGTTATGTAGTTATGATAGGCAGACTCTACATCAATAAAAACTTCTTTGACTGTATCCTCATACTGCAGTTCTGCCTGTCTTAGCTTAGCTTTAGCTTCGCTAACTTCTGCTCTTCTAAGACCGCCTTCAAAAATCGGGAAATTAATTGAAGCAATTGCATATTTTGACTCTTTGTTTGTCATCTGATTGGAAGGGCTCTGGTCAAGTTTTTGATATGTAGCAGAAAGACTCAGATATGGGAAAAAAGAACCAATAGCATAGTCAACATTTTTTTTGGCAATATCTTTCGAAATTGAAGCAGCCCTTATCTCAGGTCTTAATTCCTTTGCAAGAGCTTTAACATGGTCAACAGTAAGGTTTAAATAGGGATCGCGGAGCTTGTTTTCTATTATTTCAAAGTCTCCTTCTATTCCGGCATCCCTTGCCAGAACAGCTTTTGCAACCTTTAAATTGTTTTTAGCTGCTATTAGCTCAGCTTCTGCCCCACTAAGTTCAGCTTCAGCTCTTAAGAGGTCAGTTTTCGTAACCTCTCCAACTTTAAGCCTTATCTTTGCTGCATCTCTGTGCTTTTTTAATCTTTCCACATTACTTTCAGCAATCTCTACTGCTCTTTTTGCTATTAGATAACCATAAAGGTCCTGAGCAACCCTGAGGAGATACTGCTCTTTAAAGGAAGTTACATCAAACTCTGTTTTTGTAAGATTCTGCCCTGATATTGCATAATTTATGAATTCCTTTCCGCCAAGAGAGAGTTTTTCCTCAAGTGTTACTCCCCAAAGCATGCTTTTGTCAGGCTGAATTATTTGATTGTTGACAATTTTTTCATTGTAGTAGTCAGTGTATTTACCAAAAGCTGTCAAAGTAGGAAGAAGTCCTGCCAGTGCTTTATATTTTCCTTCTTTTGATATTGTTATATTTTCCTCGGCAATTCTGATTTTTTCAGCTTTTTTTAGGGCAAGAGAGAAAACATCTGAGATTGTTAAGTTTTGCTGTGCAAAACTCTGCTGAGCAACAAAGAAAAATATTAAAAAAATCAGTATTTTAATTTTCATTGAATCCTCCTGGTTCCTTCATAAAATATATCAATGTAGGTAGATAAGGCTTTCTTTAAATTTATTTTTTTCTTGAGAAGTTCTTTTTTAATAAAAAGGTTAAAAAGCATTCCAAAGTATGCCAGAGATGCATAGGTAGTATCCAAATCATATTTAAGTATCCCTTTATTTTTAAGCTCATCAAGATAGGAAGCAAAAACAAGATATACTTCATGAATCATTTTGCTGTGGATTGCTCTAATCTCGGCTGGATATTGAAAAATCTCTGTGTGCATTATACATATTAAGTCTTTCTTTTTTTTCAGTAAATCAAAATAATATTTAGCAATGGTTTTCAAAGATTCTTTATAATCCATCTCTTTTAATTTGGGGAAAAGGTCTTTAAGTGTAGGCAGAAATGACTGATTTTTGAGAACATCAATAAAAAGGGATTCTTTTGATTTAAAATACCTGAAAAGAGTCACCTCGGCAACATTTGCTTCCTTTGCTATTTCTTTAGTAGTTGTGCCAAGATAACCTTTTTGAGAAAAAAGCTTAAGTGCAGCCTGAAGAATTTTTATTTTTGTATCTTTCATGGTAGTAATTACTAACATACACCAAGAAAAAATGCGATGTCAAGAAAGATTTAAAATAGTAGTTGATTACTATAAGATTTATGCAGTAAAATTATAAATTAATTTTTTGAATAAGAGGGAGATTCTAATGAAAATAAGAGGAAAAATATGGAAATTTGGTGACAACATTGACACAGATGCCATCATCCCTGCCAGATATCTTAATACTTCAGATCCTAAAGAACTTGCCAAGCATGTTATGGAAGATGCTGATAAAGATTTTCCATCAAAGGTTAAAGAGGGAGATATCATAGTTGCAGGAAAAAATTTCGGATGTGGCTCATCCCGTGAACATGCACCAATTGCAATTAAAGCAGCGGGAGTTCAGGCAGTTATTGCAAAAAGTTTTGCAAGAATATTTTTCAGAAATGCTTTCAATATTGGACTTCCAATTTTTGAAGTTCCCGAATTAGTAGATGAAGCAAGTGAGGGAGATGAAATAGAGATTGATATGGATAGCGGTGAGATTGTGAACTTAACAAAGGGGAAAAATTATAAAACCAAGCCAATTCCTGATTTTATGCAAGAATTAATTAAAGCTGGTGGTCTTGTTGAATGGACAAAAAAGAGATTAACTATGGAGGGTATAAAATGAAGACTTACAAAATTGCTGTAATTCCAGGAGATGGTACAGGACCAGAGGTTATTCGTGAGGGAGTAAAAGTGCTTGATGCTGTGAGCCATCGACTTGGTTTCAAACTTGATTACACCTACTATGATTTTGGTGGCGAGAGATATCTTCGTACAGGTGAGACTCTTCCAGATAGTGCCATTGAAGAGCTTAAAAAATTTGATGCCATATATCTTGGTGCTATAGGGCATCCGCAGGTTAAACCTGGTATCCTTGAAAAGGGAATACTTTTGAGAATTCGTTTTGAACTTGACCAGTATGTGAATCTTCGTCCTGTAAAGCTTTACCCTGGAGTTGACTGCCCACTTAAGGATAAAAAACCCGAAGACATAGATTTTGTTGTTGTAAGAGAAAATACAGAAGGACTATACACAGGCTCTGGAGGTTTTCTTAAAAAGGGAACACCTGATGAAGTTGCAATACAGGTTTCAATTAATACCCGTAAGGGTGTTGAAAGATGTATAAGATATGCTTTTGAGTATTGTAGAAAACGCAATAAAAATAAAAAGCTTACCCTCTGTGGAAAAACAAATGTATTAACCTTTGCTTTTGACCTCTGGGAAAGAACATTTTATGAAGTTGCAAAAGAATATCCAGATATTACAACTGATTATGCCCATGTTGATGCAATAACAATGTGGTTTGTGAAGAATCCAGAATGGTTTGATGTGATTGTCACAGATAATATGTTTGGCGATATAATCACTGATCTTGGTGCAATGATACAGGGAGGAATGGGAATTGCTGCTGGAGGTAACATAAATCCTGAAGGCGTATCCATGTTTGAGCCAATTGGAGGTTCTGCGCCAAAATACACAGGTAAGGGAGTTATAAATCCTCTTGCTGCCATATGCGCTGCTGGAATGATGCTTGAAAATCTTGGTGAGGAATTGGCAGGAAAACTAATTGAAAGGGCAGTTATGGAAGTGACAAGCAAGCATCTTAAAAGCCTTGCAGCAGGAAAAATGGGATATTCAACAGCCGAAGTTGGTGATTTGGTTGCAAAATATGTAACCGAATTGCCATTAAAACTTGAATCTTAAACTTTGAATTGCCAGAAGGCATAGGAGGTATAAAACATGCTTAAAAAGAAAGAAAAATATGTTGTAGCAGTTGTAGGTGCAACAGGTGCAGTTGGAAATGAAATGATTGCTGTTTTGGAAGAGAGAGATTTTCCTGTTGAGTCTCTCAGACTTTTTGCTTCTGAGAGAAGTGAAGGTGTAAGACTTAGTTTTAAAGGCGAGGAAATACCTGTTGAAACTCTCAAGGAAGACTCTTTTAAAGGTATAGATATAGCACTTTTTTCAGCCGGTGCTGAAAGGTCTAAAATTTGGGCACCAGTTGCAGCAAAGTCTGGCTGTGTAGTTATTGATAACTCAAGCCAGTGGAGGATGGATCCAGAGGTTCCTTTAGTAGTTCCTGAGGTAAATCCCCATGATCTTAAGTGGCATAAGGGAATTATTGCTAATCCAAACTGTTCAACCATTCAGATGGTTGTTGCATTAAAGCCAATTCATGATGTAGCTAAGATAAAGCGAGTTGTTGTGACAACTTTTCAGGCAGTATCTGGAACAGGCAAAAAAGCAATGGATGAACTTCTTCAGCAAACAGTGGCGTTACTTAATTTTAAAGACATTGAAATAAAGGTCTATCCCCATCAGATAGCATTTAATGTTTTACCACACATAGATAAATTTCTTGAAAATGGCTATACAAAAGAAGAGATGAAGATGGTTAATGAAACAAAAAAGATTATGGGAGACCCTTCAATCAGAGTTACTGCTACAACAGTAAGAGTTCCTGTATTTAGAGGTCACAGTGAAAGTGTCAATATAGAAACAGAAAAAAAGATTACAGCACAGGAAGTTCGTGAGATTTTAAGCAAAGCACCAGGTGTTGTTGTTATAGACAATCCTGAAAAAAACGAGTATCCTCTTCCAATTTATGCGTCAGGTAGAGATGAAGTTTTTGTTGGTAGAATTCGTGAAGATGAATCAATTGAAAATGGCATAAATATGTGGATTGTTTCAGACAATCTCAGAAAAGGTGCAGCATTGAATGCTGTTCAGATAGCAGAAGAATTGATAAGAATGCTTTAGGAGGAAAAAATGTTAGGAGACAGAAAGGACTATATTTTTACATCAGAATCAGTAACAGAAGGACATCCAGATAAAGTGGCAGATCAGATCTCAGATGCCATCCTTGATGCAATGATTGAAAAAGACCCCTATGCAAGAGTTGCCTGCGAAACTCTGGTAACCACAGGATTGGTGATGGTTGCAGGAGAGATTACAACAGAGTGTTATGTTGATATCCCTTCAGTAATAAGAGAGACAGTAAAAGAAATAGGTTATACAAGGGCAAAGTATGGTTTTGATTATGAGACATGTGCAGTTATTACCTCAATTCACGAGCAATCTCCTGATATTGCTATGGGAGTTGATCCAGGAGGTGCCGGTGATCAGGGACTGATGTTTGGATTTGCCTGTGACGAAACTGAAGAGTTGATGCCAATGCCAATTATGCTTGCTCATAAGCTTGCTATGAAACTTGCAGAGGTAAGGAAAAAAGATATTCTCACCTATCTCAGACCTGATGGAAAAACTCAGGTTACGGTAGAGTATAGAGATGGCAAGCCCTATCAGGTTCGCAGTGTAGTTGTTTCAGCCCAGCATGCACCAGACATTACACTAAGAGAGCTGAGAGAGGATATAGTTGATAAAGTTATAAAGCCTGTTATACCAAGAGAACTTCTGGATGAAGAAAGCGTTCAGTACTTTATAAATCCAACAGGAAGATTTGTAATAGGTGGTCCTATGGGAGATACAGGACTTACAGGAAGAAAGATAATTGTTGATACCTATGGAGGAGTTGCAAGGCATGGTGGAGGATGTTTTTCAGGTAAAGATCCTACAAAGGTGGACCGTTCTGGTTCATACATGGCACGATACATTGCAAAAAATCTTGTTGCAGCAGGATTGTGTACAAGGGTTGAAATTCAGATTGCCTATGTAATTGGTGTTCCAGAGCCTGTATCAGTTTATGTCAATACATTTGGTACAGGTAAAGTTGAAGACTTCAAGTTAGAGGAGATAGTAAAGAAAGTTTTCGATTTAACTCCTAAAGGAATTATTGAAAAGCTTAAACTTCGCAGACCTATTTACAAGAAAACTGCTGCCTATGGTCATTTTGGAAGGCCTGATCCAGATTTTACATGGGAACAAACAGACATGGCAGAGACCCTTAGAAAGGAGGCAGAGCTTTGTTAAAGTATGACATAAAAGATATCAAACTTGCCCAGAAAGGTAAACTCCGCATTGAATGGGCAGAGATGGATATGCCTGTGCTGAGAATGATAAGAGAAAGATTTAAAAAGGAAAAGCCTCTTAAGGGTGTAAGACTCAGTGCATGTCTTCATGTAACAACAGAGACAGCCAATTTAATGATTACACTAAAAGAAGGAGGTGCAGAGCTTGCTCTCTGTGCCTCAAATCCACTGAGCACACAGGATGATGTAGCAGCAGCACTTGTGAAATTTTATAAAATTCCTGTTTTTGCTATTAAGGGTGAAGATAGAGATACATACTACAAACACATTTATCAGGCTCTTGATATAAAACCCCACATAACAATGGATGATGGAGCAGATTTGGTTTCAACACTTCATAAAGAAAGAAAAGAACTTCTTAAAAATGTCCTTGGAGGCACAGAGGAGACAACCACAGGAGTAATTCGTCTAAGAGCAATGGCAGAGGATGGAGCTCTAAAGTATCCTGTAATTGCTGTAAATGATGCCTATACAAAACATCTTTTTGACAATCGCTATGGCACAGGACAGAGCACAATAGATGGAATACTGAGGGCAACCAATAGATTGCTTGCCGGGTCTATATTTGTCGTATGCGGCTATGGATGGTGTGGAAGAGGTGTGGCAATGAGAGCAAGGGGAATGGGTGCAAGGGTAATTGTTACAGAAGTTGACCCTCTTAAAGCACTTGAAGCGGTAATGGATGGTTTTGATGTAATGCCTATTGCAGAGGCAGCTAAGGTAGGTGATATTTTTGTTACTGTTACAGGAAACATAAATGTTATATCAGAAAAGATTTTTTCAAAGATGAAAGATGGTGCAATTGTTGCAAATACAGGTCATTTTAATGTGGAGATAGACATTGAAGGTTTGGAAGAGTTAGCAAAATCAAAGAGGATAATAAGAGACTTTGTTGAAGAATATACTCTAAAAAATGGAAAAAGAATATATCTTTTAGCAGAAGGACGTCTTGTGAATCTCTCTGCTGCTGAGGGGCATCCTGCAGCAGTTATGGATATGAGCTTTGCCAATCAGGCACTGTCTGCTGAGTATATTTATAAAAATGCAAAAAAACTTGAAAAAAAGGTATACTCTGTTCCTGAAGAGATTGACAGAGAAATTGCCAGATTAAAGCTTGAATCTATGGGGATAAGGATTGACACTTTAACAAAGGAACAGTATGAGTATTTACATAGCTGGCAGATGGGCACATGATCAGTGTTCCTGAAAGACTATCAGTAGAAGTTACAACAAGATGTAATCTTCACTGTGAGATCTGCCCAAAACAGAGCCCTAATTATCTCCAGCCTGATATTGATATGGATTTTGAGACTTTTGAAAGACTCAGAACAGTTTTACCTCATGTAAAAAGTCTTGTATTAAATGGAATCGGCGAGCCCCTTATGCATCCAGATATTGAAAAACTTATTGCCTTTGCAAAAGCTCATATGCCTGAGGATTCTTTTATTGGTTTTCAAACAAATGGAGCTCTTCTAACAGATGAAAAAATAAAAGAACTTATTAAGGCAGGTTTAAATAAAATCTGTGTTTCTATTGATAGTCTCGTGCCTCTCAATGGTCTTCATGTTCCAGAATTCGGAGAAAAAGCTCTTGATGTCATTGCCAGGGCAAAATCAAATGGAGCAAAGACTCTTAAGAGTGGAGTAGAGGTTGTAATAACTACTGATAATCTTGAGCAGATTATTCCTACAGTAAAAGAGTCTTTAAAGTACAAAATTGACTTCCTGATTCTTTCGCATCTAATTCCCTATTCCCCGCAAAATTCGAAAAAAGTTGCCTATGAAACAAATAATGAAGAGGCAGTAAAGATATTCAAAAAGTGGGTTAGTCGCCTTGAAACTGCAGGCTATACCATAGATGACTGGCTTGAGCTCATGAAAAAGAAAGCATTACCGGAGTTTTTCCCGGAAGAAAACGAGCCAATGAAACTTTTTAAATCCATGTATGACGAAGCTGCAAGCAAAGGACTTACTCTTCACATGCAGAATCTTATAAATAGAGATGATCAATTAATCAACACTGTCAGAGCATTACTTCAGGAAGTAGAAAATATATGCAGAAAAAATGAGATTTCCTTTCAGATTCCAGGAACAAATCCAACACCACTTAGAAAATGCGATTTTCTTGAAGAAAAATGCATGTATGTAGGAGTTGATGGAGAAGTCTCGCCCTGTTATTTTCTCTGGCATAGTTTCACCTGCTATATTGGAGGTTTAAAAAAGGCAGTTAAAAGATGGACATTTGGAAATGTAAGAGAAAAAGATCCATTAGAGATTTTCAACTCTCATGAATATCGTCAATTTATTGAATCTGTTTTAAGATATGACTTTCCCTACTGTTATGACTGTAACTTTGCTCTCTGTGACCTTATGGAGTTTGAAGATTTTCTTTATGACTGCTACACCAACACAGTTCCCTGTGGAGCCTGTCTGTGGTGTGGTGGTTTGTTTTACTGTATGATATAATTGAGTAAAGAAAGGAGGTGAAACATGGTTTATAAATTTTCAATAGTAATTGAAAAAGATAGAAATGGATACTTTGCTTACTGTCCTGAGTTACAGGGCTGTTATACTCAGGGTGATACTTATGAAGAAGTGATAGAAAATATCAAAGATGCAATTCGGCTGCACATCGAGGATAGAATGGCAACAGGTGAAGAAATACCCCAAGTAGAATCAATAAGCTTTACATTGATGGAAGTGCCAGTATGAGCAAAAGGATACCACGAGTAACCGCAAATGAAGTAATACGGGTTTTAGAAACAATGGGATTTACTTTATCCCGACAAAGTGGAAGTCATAAAATATATAAAAATAAAAACGGACAAAGAGTTACAGTCCCGTACCATTCTGGTAAAATACTCCATCCCAAAGTTTTATCTAACATACTTAAAGATGCAGAATTAACAGTAGAAAAATTTAAAAAGCTTTTAAATAAAACCAAAGGAGGTGCAGTATGAGGATTTTAAGAATTAACATGTCTGGAACACCAAGTGCAAAGTTTGAAGAGCTTGGTGAATATGAAGGTCTTGGAGGCAGAGCAATTACATCTGCAATTGTCTCAAAGGAAGTTGACCCACTCTGTCATCCCCTGAGTGCTGATAATAAACTTGTAATTGCTCCTGGACTTCTTGGTGGAACAGCAGCTGCTATGTCAGGAAGAGTATCTGTAGGATGTAAAAGCCCTCTTACAGGAGGAATCAAAGAGGCAAATGCAGGAGGGCAGGCAGGACAGGTTCTTGGAAGACTTGGTATTGCAGCAATTGTTCTTGAAGGAAAACCTGAAGGGAATGATACCTATAAAATTTACATTAACAAAGATGGAGTAAAGATTGAAAAAGACAACTCACTTAAGATGCTTCCCAACTATGACCTCATTGAGAAGATGAAGAAAGAGTATGGAGAAAAGATAGCCTGTGTAAGCATTGGTCCAGCAGGCGAGATGAAACTTTCAGGTGCTTCTGTTGCTGTAACAGATATGGAATTAAGACCGACAAGACATGCTGGAAGAGGTGGTGTTGGTGCTGTAATGGGGTCAAAGGGAGTAAAGGTTATTGTTCTTGATGATGCAGGAACAACACCAAGACAGCCAAAGGATGCTGAAGCATTTAAAGATGCCAATAAACGTTTTGTAGCAGGACTTCAGAAACATCCAGTTACAGGTCAGGGACTTCCTGCCTATGGAACAAATATATTAACAAACATAATTAATGAAGTCGGAGCATATCCAACATACAACTTTAAAGAAGGACGTTTTGCAGGAGCAAGAAAGATAAGCGGTGAGGTTGAGGCAGAACTTGAAAAACAAAGAGGAGGCAATCCAACTCATGGCTGTCACCGCGGATGCGTGATTCGTTGCTCAGGAATTTATCATGACAAAGATGGACACTATCTTACAAAACAGCCTGAGTATGAGACAGTATGGGCACTGGGTGGAAACTGTGGTATTGATGATATAGATAAGATTGCAATGATGGACTTCCTCTGTGACAACTACGGATTGGATACAATTGAGATGGGTGCAACAATAGCAGTTGCCATGGAAGCAGGACTTCTTAACTGGGGCGATGCTGATGAAGCAATTAATCTAATTCATGAAGTAGGAAAAGGAACTCCATTAGGAAGAATTATTGGAAATGGTGCAGCCTTTACTGGCAAAGCTTTCGGAGTTGAAAGAGTTCCGGTTGTTAAAGGACAGGCACTTCCAGCCTATGATCCAAGAGCAGTTCAGGGAATTGGCGTTACCTATGCAACAAGCCCAATGGGTGCAGATCACACAGCAGGATACTCAATTGCTCTGAATGTTTTAAAGACCGGTGGATTTGTTGATCCTCTTAAGCCTGAAGGACAGGTTGATCTTTCCCGTAATCTTCAGATTGCAACAGCTTTTATAGATTCAACAGGAATGTGCCTGTTTATTGCTTTTGCCTTACTTGACCAGCCAGAGACAAATCAGGCATTACTTGACATGCTCAATGCTTTCTATGGCTGGAACATGACAGATAAGGATGTTGTTGAATATGGTAAAAGGGTTCTCAAATTTGAAAGAGACTTTAACCTCCGTGCAGGCTTTACAAAGCAGCACGACAGACTTCCGAGATTTTTCTACAAAGAGCCGATTCCTCCTCATAATGTAGTATTTCAGGTTAAAGACGAAGAGCTTGATCAGCTTTTTAACTGGTAACTAAATCTGGAGCCTGCTTTATGCAGGCTCCTCAATTTTCCTATGAAAGTTACTGTAAAACTATTTGGTGGAATAAAATCAGACAGAGAATTTCCAAAAAATGAGGGAGGAGACATTATTTTTGAGTCTTCAGAGCCTGTTACAGTAAGCCAATTAATTGAATTTTTAAGCTTAAATAAAAAACCATTTATAGTTGTTCTTAATGGAGTTATTCTTAACGATCTTTCCATCAAAATAAAAGATGGTGATGAAATAAGCCTCTTCCCTCCAATAGCGGGTGGTGACGAAGTTTGATTGTTAAACTAACTGAAATCTTTATCTCCTTTATAAAGCTTGGACTAACTGCCTTTGGTGGTCCTGCAATGGTTGCCTACATTAAAGAGCTTGCTGTTGATAAGAAGAAATGGCTTGATAAAGAAAATTTTCAGCAAGGGGTTGCTCTTGCTCAGGCAATTCCAGGTGCTACAGCCATGCAGGTAGCTGCCTATGTGGGATTGAAAACAAGAGGAATTCTTGGTGGAGTTGCAAGTTTTACAGGATTTGGTTTGCCTGCTTTTTTGCTTATGCTAATCTTATCATCTCTTTATGTAAAAACTCATAAAATTCCAGAGGTTATATCAGTCTTTACAGGACTACAGGTAGTAGTCGTTGCAATAGTTGCAAATGCTTTTCTCAGTTTCGCAAAACCGGTCATTAAGTCTAAAGGTGAAATAGCAGTAGCTATTCTTTCTTTTTTGCTTTTTTCCCTTAAAATCAATCCATTTTTGATAATCATAGCCTGTTTTCTTCTTTCTCAATTAATTTTTAAAGACAGAGCAATAATAGACCATAAAAATTCAGAAGTCTTAAATCTCAAAGGCTTAGGAGTTCTTTTTTTAATCGTATTTTCAGGTTTAATTTTTCTTTTTTTCTTTGATAAAACCTGTTTTAACCTTGCTTTGCTAATGATGAAGATAGACCTCTTTGCCTTTGGAGGTGGGTATGCTTCTCTGCCATTGATGTTGCATGAGTTTGTTGAGAGACTCCGATGGATTGATTGGAAAACATTCATGGATGGAATAGCTCTTGGACAGGTAACTCCAGGACCCATTGTAATTACTGCAACATTTGTTGGTTATCTTTTGAAAGGATTTATCGGAGCTGCGATTGCAACAGTGGCAGTTTTTACTCCTTCCTTTTTAATTATGGCTTTTGCCTCTGAGGTTTCAGAAAAAATAAAGAATTCGAAGATATTTATCAGAGCAAAAAGAGGGCTTTTAGCATCCTTTTCAGGACTTCTACTCTTTGCAACAATTAAGTTTGCTACTGCTGTAAGCTGGGACTGGATAAAGATTTTAATGGTTCTCATAAGTTTTTTCTGCCTCTTAAGAAGAATCAGCATGTTTTATGTAGTAATCACGGCTGGAGTTATTTCTATTTTCATTTTTCAATGAAATTTCTGGATTAAGACAGAAGCTAATTAATGAATTGAAATCCTGAATTTTCTGCGAATTATTTGATATAATGACCTACTTAATCCTTTTGTGAAAGAGACTTGCATCTATCACAGAGTCCAAAAAACTGAATATCAGAACGCTCAATTGAGAAATTAAACCTCTCAGTAAGAATGTTTTTTAAATCTTTAAGGGGATCCTGTTGTTTTTCAAGATCTACTTCATAGTCAATAATTTTTCCACAGATTCTGCATACAAGATGATAATGTTCAACTGTCTCTTTCCCGGCAATAAATTCATAGCGAGCTCTTCCATCTTTAAAGTCAAATTTTCTTAAAATTCCAAGCTCTGTTAGAAGTTCTAATGTTCTGTAAACAGTAGCAAGTCCTATTCCTGGATAAAGCTTTTTAACTTCAATAAAAATTTCTTCAGCACTTAGATGACCTTTTTTTGAATGCAAAAGATCTATTATGGCTTGCCTTGTTTGTGTCCATTTTAATCCACATTCTCTAAATCTTTTTCTGCAGCACCATCCTTCTTCAAATGGCATAAAAACTCCTTTTCAAAACTATTACTAATTATAACACAAAATATTTACATTGCCTAAAATTACCTATAAAAAAACATGCTTTTTTCATTAATTTGAGAAAATCATCTGCCTGAGTGATAAAATATGAAGATGTTTAAATGGCTTTTTAGAATTATAATACTTGTTACCATAGCCTATCTCATCTACATAGTTGTTTATCCTTTTATGGTAGATGTTTCATCTCTAAAGAGGAAAAATCCAGATTTGACTGCAATGATGAAGTATAGGATTGAGCAATGGGAAAGGGAAGGTAAAAAAGTAAAAATAAAAAAAGTATGGGTGCCTCTTCACAAAATTTCACAATATCTTGTTAAAGCTGTGCTCATTGGTGAGGATGACAAGTTTTATAAGCATTCAGGCTTTGATATTGAAGGTATAAAAAAAGCAATTGAAAAGGACATAAAAGAAAAAAAGCTTAAATATGGAGGAAGCACAATTACGCAACAGCTTGCCAAAAATCTTTACCTCAGTCCATCTAAGAATCCTGTAAGAAAGATTCAGGAAGCAATAATTACATGGAGACTTGAAAAGACTCTATCAAAAAAGAGGATTCTTGAACTATATCTTAATGTTGCTGAATGGGGTGAGGGAATTTTTGGTGCCGAGGCAGCAGCAAGGCATTATTTTGGCAAATCAGCATCAGAGCTTTCTCCGATGGAAGCTGCTAGGTTGGCTGCATCTTTACCTAATCCAATTAAATACAGTCCTGCAGGTAATTCAAGATTTGTTGAAAAAAGAGCAAATCTTATTTATTTTATAATGCAGAAAAGAGGGATAATCAAGGAAGAGTATACAGAGCCTCATGAAGAAGAATCATTGCCTGTATTGGTTGAGGATCAACAAAATCCTTCTAATCAGAAAGAACAGTCCGATCAGACTCCTTTAAAGTAGCTTGAATTTTTCTGAAATTGGGTAATTCTATGATTTCTTTAAATGCCTTTGGAAGCTTTCTCTGCCAGTTAGGATACTCAGTGGTTGTTCCTGGAAAGTTTGTCTGGTCTTCCATAAGTAGTATGTCTTCAAGATACAAAAGTAGATATCTTGAAGGAGTTTTTGAGAGAAATTTTATTATTGAAAAAAGTAATTCCTCAATTGATTCTCCCTGAAATAATCCTTCTTCTTTCAAAAGAGCGATAATTTTTTCTTTATCCTTTTGCCTCTCTATTAGGGCATTCTGAGCCTGTTGTTCATCATAAATTTTAAACTTTTCTCTCAACTCTATATCTTTACCATGCCAGAATCCTTTAAATGTGGGTAGATCATGGGTTGTTATACTGCATAAAGAGTATTCTGGATAAGCAGTTGATGGTTTGTATTTTTCCTGTGTTTTTTCAAAATAAAAGACTCTCCATGAGCATATTTTTCTTTTAATTAGTTCTTCTTTCATCCAATCTTCTGCTGTTCCAAGATCTTCTCCAATAATGCCTGTTCTGTTCAGTTGACTTTCAAGTGCAATGATGCCGAGAAGGTCCTTCCATGGATACCTTACATAGGCACCGTTCTGTGGAGTAGAGCCTTCAGGAATCCAGTAAGCTCTGAATAAACCAAGGGCGTGATCAATTCTTAGAAGTTTTGTTTTCATGTTTGCTCTTAAAATTTTTATAAAAGGAAGATAAGCTTTTTCTTTCAATTTAAAGGGAATGAGAGGAGGTGCGCCCCATTTCTGTCCCTTTGGATTAAAATCATCGGGAGGAGCTCCATACTCTGCCCGAAGGGCAAAAAGCTCCTGATTGAGCCATACATCAAAGCTGGATTTAATTGAACAAAAACCCATATCAACTAAAATTGGGTATTTTCTAATTTCTTCGAGTTCACTATCAACAAGCCATTGAAGATACTCATAAAAAAGAACTTCTTTTTCATTATCTCTGTAAATTTTATTCAGGATTTGTGTGTCAGCACAGCGAAGTTGAGGATTCCAGTTTTGCCAGTCTTTCCCAAATTTTTCTCTAAGAAAACAGAACACAGCAAAGTATTTCAAGTCTTCTCTGATTGCAGGACAGAGTTTATTTTTATAGGCAATAAATTCCTCTGCATCTCCATTAATGTATTTTTTATAAAATGCTTCAAAATCCTTTTTTAAACATTGCATTTTCTCTTTCCAGACAGAAGAATACTCAAAAAATTCCTCATTTTTTACTTTCACAGAGCATTTTGATAAATAAAGAGGTGTTTTAAATTCCCTTGATAGAGCTGAATAAGGACTAATTCCATAAATGTCTTCAGGATCATTGAAATGCAATGGATTTATGCTTAAAAAACCTCCTTCATTGCTTAAATATTCTGCAAGTTTTTTCAATTGGGAAAAATTTCCCTCTGAGTTTTCTTTAAAACTCCAGAGATTGCAATGGATACCCCAGGTTTTGTTTTTATCAGGAATAAAACAATGCTTTGGAACAACTATTAAAACTGTTTCATAGGTTGAATCTTTGGTAGAAGCTATCATTCTGTAATAGCCTATTGGCAGTGAAGGAATTTTAAACCTCGAACCTTGAACCTTGAATCGCCGTGAGGCGTTTGAACCTTGAACTTTGAACTTTGAATCGCCCGTTAGGGCGGTTGAATCACCCAAAGGGTGGCGGGCGGTTGAATCGACCGAAGGGTGGAGGTATTCTGATGAACTCTGAGCTAATTCCTCTAAAGGGTAAATTTCAACGAAAACTTCCTCTGAGCCTTTTAATTCTACAGGTTCTTCTGGTTCAATAACATATACAGGCTCTAAAAAACGAGAGTAGTTTTTAAAGTAATCAATCCAATCACTGGCTTGTTCAGGATTGAATCCCATTGAGTAAAGTATCTGAGCTTTTGTTTCTAAAGATATTTCTATGTAATTACCTTTACAGTCATAATAAAAAGGAATTATTCCAACTAAATCTGAAAACTCACATATCAATTGTTTCTGGTGCTTCAAGGTAGAGCTCTCCAGCATCATAATCATATACAAAGAGTTCTGCGTATCTTCCCCAATCTATGGCTGTCTCAAGCTGATTCCATGATTCCTCTGGAGTGAAGTGATTCTTAAGAATATCGATAAAAAACTCCTCAGAAACTCTGTGTTTTGAAATTGTTGATAAAACCTGCATTATTTGTTTAATTAGTTGCACATTTTGAAGGACAGAATCTTTAAAAATTTCTTTTTTCTCAAGAGTATCTGCCTCTGCCCATTTTTTACCCTTTTCAGTAAGAATAAAGTCACCCTCTTTAATCTCTCCAAAGTCAAGAATTGCAGAAGCTTCTATCAATGGGAAAATATCATCAACTTCCATGCTCAATTCTGAACTTAAAGCATAGATATCAACCCTTCCACCCTTGTCATGAACAAGTTCAATAAGTCCTGCGATTGCTCCAACTTTTGCATGAGGAAGAAATTGATATCTACCTGCAGCAAGCAGGAAAGGAATTTCTTCAGGTGATTTTATAAGCACAGTATAAATTTTATCTAACAAAAACTTAAAATCTCTTGAATTTTTATCTCTTGGATAAGGCATTTCAATAGGTATTTCAGCCTTAATTTTCCCTGGATTATGACTTAATACAACAGCTCGGCTTGACATACTCACAGCTTCCTCAATATTGTGAGTGACAAGAATAATTGACTTTGTTGGCATTTTACCATCTCTCCACAAATCAATAATATCACCTCTTAAGTTATCAGCTGTAAGCACATCGAGAGCTGAAAATGGTTCATCCATAAGCAAAACTTCTGGTTCAACAGCAAGAGCTCTTGCAATTCCAACTCTCTGACGCATTCCACCACTTAATTCTCTTGGATAGGCATCTTCAAATCCGTCAAGTCCAACAAGATCAATTGCTTTTAAAGCCTTTTCTTTTATCTGTTCTTCATCTAATCCCTGTCCTACAAGTCCTACTTTGACATTTTCCAATACGGTAAACCATGGAAAAAGAGCAAAACTCTGAAAAACCACTGCTATTTTTGCATTGCTTTTCTTTAGAGGTTTTCCTCTGTATAGAACCTCCCCTTCAGTTGGCTCAACAAGTCCTGCAATTATTCTTAAAAGAGTTGATTTTCCAGCCCCCGATTGTCCAAGGATTGAGACAAAATCACCTGAGTAGATTCTGAGATTAATATCTTCCAAGACAGTTATTTCTCTGCCTTTACCAACCATAAAAGATTTTTTAATTCCTCTTGTCTCAAGTATGATTTCTTTTTCCATATTTCTAATCCAGAGTATATTTATTTTTAGCTAAAATAAAAAGTCTTTTCCAAAGAAATCTATTTATACAAACAACAATCATGGACATAAAGCATGTGGAGAATAGTAAAAGTCCAAAATTTCCAGAAGCAGAAGATTGACTTATCAATGCACCAAGTCCTGTGGTATGGATAATTTCACCACCAAAAGAAACATATTCACTTACAATTGTGGCATTCCATGCTCCTCCGCTTGCAGTAATCAGTCCTGTAATAAGATAGGGAAAAATTCCTGGAAGTATAAGGGTTTTCCATCTTCTGAATCCTTTAATTCCATAAGCTCGAGAGATATCAATTAAGTCTTTTGGAATAGCGCTTGCTCCAGCAATTATGTTAAAAAGAAGATACCACTGGGTTCCAAGAAGCATAAGAAATATAGCACCTATATCGAGTCCTCCACCAAGTTTAATTAGAAACAAGAGTATAACAGGAAAAACTGCTGTGGCAGGCACACTTGCTGCTATCTGAACAATTCCTTGCAGGATTTTGGCAGCTTTAGGATTCAATCCAATGTAAACACCAACTGGAAGAGTCCATGCAAGAGCAATTAATAGAGCCACTGAAACTCTCAACAATGAATAAAAGGAGGCTTTTATTATGGTTATGATATCATTTAGATTGACTGATAAAAATAGATAAGAAGACTTAAAAAGAGCCCATATAATTGCTATAAAGATAACTATTAAAGAGGCAATTCCTAAGAGTTTGCTTAAATTATTAATAAATGTATTTTCCGAAAAAGCAAATTTTCTATAACTTAATTTTTCTATTTTATTAATCGTACTACTGATAAATTCTCCAAATTTTTTAATAAAAACAGAACCCGAAAAGAGATTAAGTACAAAAGATTCTCTTTCATCTTCTGGAGGGACAGATTCCAGTCTAAATCTCTGAGACCAGACAATAAGAGGTCTCCATACAAAAAGGTCAAGAATAATTATCAAAACTATCATTGTGCCAAGTCCGTAGATCACACACTCAATGTTTCCCTGGTTTGCTGCTGTTTGAATATAAGATCCAATTCCTGGAAGACGAAAATCTTTATCTTCAAGGATGAACATCTCACATGCCATAAGAAAAAACCACCCTCCTGCCACACTCATCATGCTGTTCCAGATGAGTCCTATTGCGCTGAAGGGAAGATCAAGTCTTAAAAATTTTGAAAACTTGTTCATTTTAAAAACTTTCACTACTTCTCTTAATTCCTTTGGAATTGTATTTATTGAGTGATAAAAGCTAAAAGTCATATTCCATACCTGTCCAGTAAAAATAAGAAGAACACAGGCAAGTTCAAGCCCAATTCTTTTTCCCGGGAAGAGAGCTATCATTGCTAAGACAACACCCGGCAAAAAAGAAAGCACAGGAATGGATTGAAGAATATCAAGAAGGGGAATCATTATCTTTTCATGCAGCTTACTTCTTGAAGCTGTATATCCATACCATATAGAAAATAATAGTGAAAGTATATAGGCTGAAAAAATTCTTGCGAGAGACTGAATTGCATAGGCTGGAATATTTGACGGGTTGAGATTTATCTCTACTGTTCTGTCATAGGGTGTGCTCCATTGAGAGGCAATATATATAACAAAAGATAGAATTACCAAAATAAAGAAAAAGACAACCATATCAATTGCCCGTATTTTGAATGTTTCAGCAGGAATAGAAACAGGTATCTTCATTTTAAGCTCCCTTTTAGAAAAAATCTTAAAATTATAAAACAATTTAAAAGGTATTTACCATAAAATTGTTAAGCATCAATACAAATTTGAAATATTGTTTAAAATTTCAAAACTAAAGGTTTAAATCTTAAGTTGGTTGTTATACATCAGTAAATTAATTATAATTTAAATATGGTAATCCTGATAAAAATAAAATCTAAACTTTTAAATGATGCTCTATGTCAATATGTTGAGAGTGTTAGTGATATTGAAATCCTCTCTGAGTCTGAAAGTATTAAATCTACACCAGATATAGTAGTAACAGATATTCATAACTTAACAGAAGACTTAGTGAATAAATATTCAAAATCTAAATTTTTACTTCTTGATACAGGGATCAAAAATGAAGATCTTGTATTTTGCCTCATTAAATATAAACTAAGAGGAATATTTTCTTATAACTTTGGTATTGAACAATTTATAAAGGCGTTAAAAGTTATCGCCCAGGGTCAAACTTGGATAAGTAATAATTTGGTGCAGGCTCTTATAAATAGAGAATTTGGAGATGAAAATAAAATTGGAAAAATTAAATTTACAGATAAAGAAAGTGAAATTATTCAATATGTTTGTGAAGGTTTATCAAATAAGGAAATAGCTAAAAATTTGTTTATTAGCGAACAAACAGTAAAATCACATTTACACAAAATCTTTGCAAAATTAGACATAAAAAATAGATCCCAATTAATCAAACTTTACATTTACAACTCTCGTTAGATATCTATATTTTATCCTTAGTTCAATCGTTAGTTACTTAAAAATGACCATGTGATTAATAGCTTTATATCTGGATATTAGTGTAATCTTAAACCAAGAACAGGCTCAGCACAGAGCATAAAAACTTAGAAAAGAAAGGAGGTGAAAGACATGACAAAGCTTACAAAAATTATTTTAGCATTAGTACTAATTCTTGGTATTCCAGCAATGAGTATGGCAACATGTTCAAACTGTAATACATGTGGTTCAAGTGGATATTATGGTTGTACTGAAGCAGAAATAACTCAGGTTGGAGGTTTTAACCAGGCTTCTATTGAACAGAGTGGAGGTTCATGGGCTTCCAATTTGGCAGTTATCGATCAGAATGGAATAGGTAATAAGGGCTCTATAGTTCAGGGAAATTTTGCTGACCATAATAAGGCCATGATTAACCAAGAAGGATGGAATAATCAGGCAAGTATTAATCAGCAAGGATTTTTTGCTGACTATAATGCAGCCTTTGTTACACAGGAAGGGTTTGGCAACAAAGCCTCTGTTGATCAGTATAGTTCTCATAATTTAGCTTCTATAGGTCAGAATGGAATGTGCAATACAGCATCAATTTCCCAGGGAACTATGGGAGGTTCTAATTATACTGGTACAATATCACAGACAGGATTTGCCAATGCAGCATCAATTCTCCAGAAGTAATTTTTACATAATTTTAGTCAATCTGTGCTGAGTGTTTTCGGGGCGGACAAAATCCGCCCCATTTATTAAAAGGAGGTAGTTGAAATGAAAGCGAAAGAGATTTTAGCATCTTGTCTAATCTTAGTTCTACCCGTTATAACACATGCATTTGATTGCGGTTATGATGGATATAAAGGCTGTGCAACAGCTCAGATTGAACAGATAGGATTTAATAATGAAGCTAATATTGAAACATCAGGTATTAATAAAGAATCTATAGTGCAAGAAGGTTTTGAAAATAATGCAGTAATTAAACAGATTTTTGCTCTATTTGGAAATTATGCAAGTATTTTACAGTTCGGATATAGAAATTCAGCTTACCAAAACCAGACTGGTATAAATAATTATGTATATGCAGAGCAAGTAGGTTCATTTAACAGTATAGTTCAAAATCAAAGTGGAAATGGTAATATTGCAACAGCCAAACAATTTGGTGTGGGGAATACGGCAGTACAGAATCAATATACATCATTTAATTCAGCTTCTGTTGTTCAGATTGGTTTTTACAACAGGGCATATCAATTTCAGGGGTTAACAGGAACAACAGGGAATAAGAGTAATTTAACCCAGATCGGGTATGGTGTTTTGAATATAATTATTCAGTGAGAATATAGTGATGAAAGATTTGTTTTGTTTAATTGGAACAGTGTTGATTTCCGTCTCACTTTTTTCTAACTCTTTTGGGGAAGAAAAGAAAGAATATGAAGCATGGCTTGTGAAGGAAATCGTTAATTCTAACTTAATAATCAAGGCATGCTGCAAGAATAATACAGCAGAAGAGACAAAACTCATATTGAAAATAACAGCTGAAAAAAAAGGTAAAGCTGGCACAAGCAGAAGTATTCAGTCAAATGTAGTTTTATTAAAGGCTAAAGAAAAAAAATGCGACTCTCAAATTGTTTTTAACCTCTTAGAGTATGATAATTACAATATAATTCTTGAAGCCTATAAAGACAATAACTTGATTGCAAGAGATTTTATTGTGAAAGGTAACAAAAGTGATTAGGCAATTACAAATATTTTTATGTGTAACATTATTGCTTATACTTAGCTTTTCTGTATCTTCAGCCCAGATACAAGGATTAATTATTGATAAAACAAAGACCAAAATTGGAAGAGATTTTTACGAACTCTTTTATCTTACATTAGAACCTTTAATGGGTATTGACGGCAAGTTTGATATTACTGTGGATGAAATAGTAGACCCTCAATTTGGTAGCAGAGTGACAGTTTCAATTAATGACAATGTTGTATATCAAAACTTTGTAAGTTCAAGATATGATGATATAGAAGAAAAAGTTAAAGAAGCAACTCAGATAGTTAATTATTTTTTTCAAAACTGGAAAGAATACGAGAAATATTTAGAGGAAGAAAACAAAATTAGATAGAAAAAGGAGGAGAATAAAATGAAACTATTAAGTGTTATAGCTGCATTAATTTTGTTTGTTTTTATTACTTGCGAAGCAAATTGCAGTGAATTAATCTTTCAGTTTGTAAGCCCGTCTTTTGGAGGGAATCCACTGAATGG
The DNA here is from genome assembly GCF_001514535.1 of Thermodesulfovibrio aggregans. Classification (NCBI taxonomy): domain Bacteria; kingdom Pseudomonadati; phylum Nitrospirota; class Thermodesulfovibrionia; order Thermodesulfovibrionales; family Thermodesulfovibrionaceae; genus Thermodesulfovibrio; species Thermodesulfovibrio aggregans. The sequence goes on from NZ_BCNO01000001.1 coordinate 788,418, forward strand.
TTCTTTTCTACTACAGCAGGCACAACTTCAAAACAAATTTAAAGAAAAAACGGAAGAGAAACCTCTTCTTGAACAATTTGAACCAATGTATCAGGCTCAATATTTAAGTGCTATACTTGACGAGGCATATAAAAATAATGGCGCAAATTTAGTAGACGGAACTTATGTAATAGGTGGACTAACTGTAAATGTTACAAAGGATTCAGTAAACCGTGTAATTACATTATTAGTTTCTGATCCTTCAACAGGCAGACAGACCACTTTTCAAATACCTTATACGCCTTAGAGGAGGAAAATGCAATGTTTAGATTAAAAAATTTCAAGCTTTTATTGATAATATTTATTCCTCTACTTTTCTTCGGATGCATGGCCATAACTCCGAACAATGCATCACTGAGAGCAACAAGTGGACCTGAATATATAACATCAATTCATAAAGACCTTATATCTTTACCAAAGCCTGAAAAACCTATCCCTGTTGCAGTATATAAATTTCGTGATCAGACAGGTCAATATAAAGCACCGGGAAATGCTACAAATTTCTCTACTGCAGTTACTCAAGGTGCTACTTCAATACTGATAAAAGCACTTGAAGATAGTGGCTGGTTTATCCCTGTAGAGAGAGAAGGATTAGCTAATCTTCTTCAGGAAAGAAAAATCGTGCTTCAGATGAGAGACCTTTATCTTACAGAAGAACAGAAGAAAAACTTTGAACCTCTTCCACCACTTCTTTATGCAGGTATTCTCTTTGAAGGAGGAATAATAGGTTATGATTCTAATGTAACGACAGGAGGAATAGGGGCAAAATACTTTGGTGCTGGAGGTTCTGCAGAGTACAGAGTTGACAGGGTAACCGTATATTTGAGAGCAGTTTCTGTAAAAAATGGAGCTGTTTTGAAAACCGTACAAACTTCAAAAACTGTTTTGTCTCAAATGTTGTCTTTAGGAATTTTTAGATTTGTAAGACTTAACCGATTATTAGAAGCTGAAGCAGGTATAGCAGCAAATGAACCTGTTGAAATGGCTGTTCAGGAAGCCATTGAAAAAGCAGTATATGACATGATAATAGAAGGCGTTAAGATGGGGATTTGGGGACCTAAGGATCAGAAAGAATTTGAAAAATGGCTGACAAAGTATGAAACTGAACTTAAAGAAAAAGATTATATATCAACTGAAAGAGCATCTGATTCATCTAAAACTAAAGACTCAACAGATATTGGTAAAAAAGTTTTTCAATATTAATATTTAATGGGGTAAGTATCTTTATAGACTTACCCCATTTTATCCAATTACTTTCATTTTTTATTCTCTCACAGCCATTGTTGTAATTAGTTTATATAGATAAAAACTATTAATATTTTTCATGTTGCAAATTTTGCCTATAATTGATATAATCCAAAAAAATTAGAGAAGGAGGTGAGATACTATATGCCCGAAGAATTAAAAGTTGGTTGTGCAAGACCTACAGGTGGTCCTGTAGGGGAAGAACCATTAAAGAAAGAATCTGATGAAGTTTCAACAAAAGAGAAGGAGGTGAAAAGTATGATTATGGTGGGTAGAAAAGCACCAGATTTTATAGCTCCTGCCTATTACAAGGGCAAATTCGTTAATGTTAAACTCTCTGATTATCTTGGTAAATGGGTTTTATTATGTTTTTATCCAGGAGATTTTACCTTTGTTTGAGCTACAGAAATTTCAGCAGTTGCTGAAAAATACAATGAATTCAAAAAGCTTGGTGTTGAAGTATTATCAATGAGTATTGATAGCATATTTGTTCATAAAATGTGGAATGACCATGAATTAAGTAAAATGGTTAAAGGCGGAGTTCCCTTCCCCATGTTATCAGATGCTGGAGGGAAAGTAGGTACAATATACGGAGTTTATGATGAAAACGCAGGAGTTGAGACAAGGGGAAGATTTATTATAGATCCAGACGGAGTTATTCAGGGATATGAAATTCTTACCCCTCCTGTTGGAAGAAATGTGCTTGAAACTATAAGACAAATACAGGCTTTTCAACATGTAAGAAAGTCAAAAGGTACAGAAGCAACTCCTTCAGGATGGAAACCAGGGAAAGCTACTTTAAAACCCGGTCCAGACCTTGTTGGAAAAGTTTGGGAAGTGTGGAAAACAAAAGAAGCCTTTGATTAATAAATACATTAATGTAAATTTGAGGGGATATTGTCTAAGGATATCCCCTTATTTTTTATAAATTACTCTCTACCGAATACTTTCCTCAAAAGCTCTGTTACTCTTGCAGCAGGATCTGTTCTGATCTTTTTTTCCTCTAAAGCTATCATATAAAAAAGACCGTCCAGAGCTTTGGTTGTGACATAATGGTCAAGGTCAAAGCTTTCTAAACCAGAAAAAGGAACAGCGGATATGTATTTTTCTGTCATGTTTTTATAAGCTCTTGTAGTTCCAACATCATTCATGCTTTTGGAAATTATTGGTTTAAAGGCTTCATAGAGTTTATCAAAGGTCTTTGACTTGAAATAATCTGTTGCTGCCGTATCTCCTCCATGTAAAATTTTAATAGCATCCTCTATTGTCATATCTTTTATTGCGGTAATAAAAATATCTTTTGCTTTTGGTGCTGCTTTTTCAGCTGCTCTATTCATACTTAAAATAAACTCATCAACCTCTTTCTGATAACCTATTTTACTTAATATGTTTGCTATATTCTGAATATTTTTTGGTAGCAGAATTTTGATTGCTTCGTTTTTGAAATATCCATCAACTTTTGAAACTGATAAAACTGCATTGTTTGTGCCGATAGATAAAGCTTCTTTAAGCCCTGCAATTGTTGTATCACTGTCTTCACGACTCTGCTGAGGCAACTGCACTCCTTTAAAAAAGTCCTCCAGAAAACTTGCCTCTACAGAGTTAATACAAAATAAAAGCAAAAATAGTGAAAAAATAGTTAGTCTCATAGCATACTCCTCAGGTTAATTTTTAAATACATCATACCATTTTCAAATTCAGACAAATTACTTCTCAGGGCATGAAATAATATATTAATCCCAAGCCTGCATTCCATTCATTATATCCGCCTGATACATTGCCCTTTCCATATGTAAAAAAGGATAAGTTTTTGTTAATATTCTTCCTAAATCTCACATCTATACTACCACCAATTTTTGATTTACTCTCACCTTCATAGTTACCTCTAATGTCATTAAGAGCTGATGCATTGAAATAGGAGTCACTGCCTGAAATTTTTGGATAATGGGGAGAGCTGTCAGTTCTGTAGTAAATGTATCCTGCTGATACCTTTATATCAAGGCTCAATCCACAACACTCTTTTATTTTGTATCTAAAAGTAGGACCTACCATGTGAAAAATTTGAGGGCTGAAATATCCTCCATGACCAAAGGTAAAGAAGTTGGTGTTTCTTCTAAAATGCTGAATAACATAAAAAATTCCCATGTCAAACTCTCTTGTTTCATCTATTGAAAAAGTTCTGCCAAAGCTCAGATTACCTTCCAGAGAGTAGTTTTCCCAGACATTTTTGCCCCAAAGATAATTAAACTCACCGTAAATTGAAAACCAGTATGGTGCTGGAATATTTAGATTTAAGCCTGACTGAACACCTGTTTTAATCACTCTACCCCATTTGTCATTACTATAAGGATCCTTCTGCCCCTGAATAGAAAGAATGGACTCCTGTACAGAGGATTGATGTAAATTTATCCAGAAATCTCTATAATCCAGATTGAGATTAAACAATGGCATGGCAGATACCGTTCCATTTAAAGGTGTTGTAGAAATAGACAGGTCGATATGGGGATAGCCCTCTTTCTCATAGCCTATTTCAGGTTGAATAAGCCATTTTGAATAAACAGGACTATTTTTTTGTGCCTGTCCATTAAGATAATTATAAAAAGTTCCCATATAGGGATTTTCACCTGCAGAGCCTGAACTTACATATCTTTGAATAATTCTAAAGCTTAGCTTTTGCCCTTCTCTCAGAGGATAGTAAAAAGATAAAGGCACGCTAAATTCCTTTAATCTGGAAAAGCCTTTATCTCCTGATTTAAATCTGTAAGAACCCTCAAATTCTAAATGAGGAAACTGTTCTTTAAAATAACAGGCTTTATCATTTAAGGAATCCACATGAGAAGCTAATACAGGAAAACCCTGCTTACAGTACCATTCGCCAGCCTTTTGTTTTGATATTGGATCATCAGCTTTTGCCAGTTTATTTACTGTTGAAAAAGCCTTTGAGTAATCTCTTTCACTGAGATTTTTATCAGCCCTTCTAATGTATGCATCTGCCTTAACAAGAGCAAGCTTTTCTGAATAAATACTGCTACTTTCAACTAAATGAATTAAGTCATCATCTTTCCCAAGAGCATTATAACAGTAGGCTATCCCGACAAGATAATCTTCATTTTCAGGTTCTTTTTTATTTAATTGAGAAAAAATACTCAATGCCTTTTCATACTGCCTTGTATTGTAGTAATGCCATGCTAATAAGGCTTTTGTTGAACTATCCTCAGGATCAATCTTAAGAATTTGCTCTGCTATTTTTTCAATCTCTAAAGAGGTAATCTCCAAGGAAGCAAGCTTTTTCCTGTAAAGGTCAAGCTTCAAAGAGGTTAACTTTTTTAAATAGTCTTGCTCTTCATGAGCTTTCTCCTCTTTTTCAACAGTTATCAACATTTCATCTACGCCTATTAAAGAAGATAGTTCATATAGTATACCTGCTCTTAGTTCAAGCGCGGCCTTGCAGGATAGTAATTTTTCCAGCACATCCCTTGCTTTTTCCTTCTCTTCAAATGGTTTTAATGCCTTTGCAATCTCAAAGAAAACCTCAGGGCTTAAGCATTCATTTAGATAATTTTCAATTTTCTCCAAAAATTCTAAAAGCACTCTTTTATCCCTGCTGCCCTCTATCTCTCTGAAACTCTTCTTTAGCTTTTCATTTCCTATAATTTTTAGAAATCTACTCTTATCCTCTTCATTTAGCTTAACTGCATATTTCTCTGCCTCAGAAAACTTTTGCTTTATAAGTAATATCTCAACCATGTTTTTAACAACTTCCTCTTGTTTGTAATCTTTGCTGTAAAGGTATTCAAAGTTTTCAAAGGCTTCATCGTGCAAATTGAGATTTTTAAGACTATAGGCAAAACCAAGCCTTGCAGATAGTGCAATATCCCTATGCGATGAGTTTAAAAGAGTTTTAAATCTCTCCGAAGCTTCGTTAAATTTACCATCTTCGTACAGTTTCCATGCCTTTTTCAAAGCTAAACTCTCTGATATTCTTGTTTCAATTTTTTTCATTATCGGCTCAGCTTTAGGTTTTTCTATGATTACTTTTCTCTCTGTTTTTATACTTTCTTCTTTTGATGGTAATTTTTCAGTCTCCATAGGACTCTGATAAACCTTTGATTCATCTCCAAACTTTTCAATCTTAAGAATATTTTCCTGTTTTCCCTCTTGAGAGTAAAGATCACTAACCATTAAAAAAATCAATAAAAAACAAAATAGTGCTTTCATCTCTCCTCCTCTTTAAGCACTATCAGGGAAAGGGTATAGGAATAATAGTTTTTCTCCTCTTCTAATTTTTTTAATCCTCTGCTTTTTAATGCCTCAGCCAGCTCATTTTTACCAAGTTTTTTTGCCAGAGCTGATACTATTAGATAATGCATTGCCATTCCATCCTGCGATGAAATCTTTTCTTCTTTAAGGTCAATGTCTTGAGGAACATAGTTAACATTCTCAATTAAACTGAGGAATTTCTTGAATTTCCCCACAATTCGCCATTCATCTGCCATTACTGAATAAAGTAATACTCTGATTGCCTCAAAGCCAAAGGTATTTGTTTTTTCAGAGAAAATGGAGATATCGTTGTTTTTTAAAATTATCCAGTCAGGAGGAAGCCCGTATTGTCCAAAACTGATTTTTTCAAGAAAACTTACACTTTCAGAATAAAAATTTTCCCAGAAATTTCTCTCCTCAACTTTAGCAAAAACCTTATAGGCAGGAAGAACATAATAAGAGGGATTTAAAATTAATGAGTCTTCTCTGTAAAAGCCATAGTATCCGGGTAAAAGATATAAGTTGTCATCTTTTTTTACTATGAGAAACTCCCTTATGTCTCTGATAATCTTTTTGGCTTCCTCTAAGTATTCGGACTTGCCCCATCTTTTACCAGCAAGACATAAAGCATAGGCAATGAGGCTATCGCCATCAGTAGCATTGTTATAGTCTAATACAGTCCATTTGCCTGATATATGTTTCCCCCAACTCCATGCAAGAAGATTGTCACCTTTTCTCGTTTGAAGATTAAACTTTGTCCATTTCCAGACTTTTTCAAAGGTTTCTCTGTCATCAAATAAAACACTAAGCAGTAATCCATATCCCTGTCCTTCTGAATGGCTTATAGAGTTGTTCTGTAAGTCAAGGATTCTTCCATCATCTGAGATGAAAGTTTTTTTATAATAATTCCACCTTTCAGAAAGCATGTCTGCAAATGTCAGTTCACAGAATAAAAGAATCATAAAAATCAAAAGTAACCTATCTTTCGCTTTCACCAACTCTTTTCCTCTTGAAATTTTTAAGTGCTCTATAAATAAAGTAGGCTAAAATTAATATTATGATGACTATTAAAATTGTAAAAATCACTGGATGAGCATAAATCCATACACTCAATGATGAGAAAAATCCAATTTTACCCACATAATAGACTTTATCAGAATAGTAGGAAGAAATAGTCTCTCCAGGACTTTGAGGATCAAAAACTGTTAATGCTCCAGCAGCCTTACCACTCACTGAAGGCTCCCATAGAGAGTTAACTACCCTTGCAAGTGACTCTGTGTCAGAGGCTGTTACAATCAAAACAGTATTTCTGCTTTTATGAGGCGATTCAAGCTCTGAAATAACAGCCCATTTGCCTTCTTCTTTTCCAGAAAAACTAATCTGTGACTTACTATACATAAATTCTGATTTTGATTTAAGAATTGGAAAGATATTTCCAATAAATGAACGGAGTTTTACATTCAGACTTGACTCACCCTTTTCAAAATGCTTCACAAGATAATATACAAAACTTCCACCCTCCTGGATTTGAATTCCTGCACCTTTAAGATATTCCTTTGGAATTTTTGAGAAAGAACCTACAATTATAATGTTCTTATTAGTTAACTTGTTTTTATCATAGGAAATCTTAATCTTAAAAGGAATATATCCTGCTTTTTGAGCTGAGAGAGCTATTAGATTTATGGCAGAAGATAATGTATCACTGTCATTTTCTGTAATCAAAACTCCGGTGTTGCTGAAATCTGATGGTTTTGAAAATGGAAAACCATCGATGAAAAAGAGTGATATATCAGGCATTGCTGTCCATGATGGTGTAGAGGGAATTGATATTTTTGAGTCTTCAAAAATAGTAAGTTGAAGATTCTCTGTCTGAACAAACTCGCAGTAGCCTGTTATAAGAGGAGATAAAACTGATGTAAAAGTAATTACATTGTATCCTGGCTTAAATAAACTTAAAGGTACATCTATGAGATAGTTTCTTATAAGTCCTCCTTTGATATTATCAAGATGGATTGATGCTACATATTTACCATTTATCTGAATATTTAGGGTACTATCCTTTCTCATTCCACTTCCATAGCTGAAGTTAATTTTTAGAGATAAAAAAGAATTAGGTTTGAGAAATACATAGGAAGGTAACTTAAAGTCAAGAGATGTTGATTTTGCACCCACTCCCTTAAAGTTGGTTGTAAAAAATCCTACATCTTTAAATGAATATTCATATCCAGGTAATAATACTCCCTTGCCTGAAGGTGGAATTTGAGGTGATATTTTTACATCATCTATTTTCATTGATTTTGTCTTAGGAAAAGGAAAATTTAATGAGGCAAATGCATAGACGGCCTTTTGTAATTCATCAGAGTTGTCTCCCTTAATAATTATATAGGCGTGATAGGGATCATCACTGTAGTTTATGATTTGGTAGTGTAAAATTTTTTATGTGTAAAATTGACAGAGCAATAAAAGAGGGTGTATCCTCCATTAAATTAACCAAAAATCAAACAAAGAAAGGAGGAATACATCCATGAAAGAAAAACCTTTAACTAATTTAAGATTACCAGATTTATGGAAAGAATTCAACAGTAATTTTAATGAATCTTTCTGGGAAGAATTTGAACAAAAAATGAAGTTAATGAAGAAAAAGTTTATTGAATTAGCATTACAAGAGGAGATAACAGCACTTACAGGGGCTCAAAAATATGAAAGAACCCCAGAGAGAGTTTACCGTAGGAATGGATACTGGAAGAGATACATAATCCTGAAAGATGAAAAGGAATGTCTTTTTGAAGCTAAGAAAATATATAGTGCAGAGAATTTAAGAGAGGCAAAGAGAAACTTTCAGTTATGGGAGAGCAAGTGGGGTAGACTTTATCCTAAAGCAGTAGAGTGTATAAGGAAGAACTGGGAGCAATTGACAGCTTTTTACAAGACTCCGAAGAGTTTATGGAAGAAGTTAAGAACAACAAACATAATAGAGAGGGCATTTAGGGAAGTAAGGCGAAGAACGAGAACTATGAGTTGTTTTAATAATGTTGAAAGTATTGAAAGAATAATTTTTGCAGTGATAAGCCATTTAAACGAAAAATGGAGGAATACACCTATTTATGAATTTACACAAAATTATTGACATTACCTTATGATTTTCAGAATACTTCCTTTTTCTAATACATCTCCTGTTAGAGATTTAACAAATTCACCATTGCCAAGAATTACATTGTCAACACCCTTTTTTATGCTATCTGAGATTGTGAAGTTCACAGCTCTGTATTCAAATCTCAGTGCAATGGAAGAAGCAACGATTGATGCCATTTCAAGAGTTTCTTCTTTTTTATCTCCAATGACTATATTTACTTCATTTTTACCAAAGATTTTTGAATCAAAAAGAAAATCACTTATAGCAGATAGATTTTCAGGCACTTTTTTCAGTGATATATCAAAATCAAAGGAAGATTTGTCAAATTCAAGGGTTGTCCACAGTTCTGGAGATGAAGGGTCTTCACATTCAAGGGTATAATGATGGGCAACAGTAAAGTTTAATTCATTGTAACCCTTTTTTAAAAGATTAATTGGAAGATTAATTGATGCCTTACCCTGAGGAAGTTGAGGATTTAAAGTAATCTGAGCAATAGGATGCTCGTTTAGCCATACTACAAGTCTTGAGCGGTTCTGCAACAAAGCAGAAGAATTAACATAGGAAAGATTAAGAACAGCACTTTTTACCTGCCATCTTTCTGGAATAGGAATTTTTACCTTTATGTGATTGGAAGAGCCCATCAGTGTAGTTGTATTAACAGGAACGAGTTTGGAAAAGGGAACATTTAGTTTAAAGTTTTCCTGGGAATAGACAGTTGTTGAAGATAAAATAATACATAATATAGATAGGATTAAAATTACTTTAAAAATCCGTATCCTTTCCATAAAACCCCCAATTTTTTATAGTTTTTTATCTCTGAAAACAAAAATTTTATCAATCCTTTCATATTTCTACCCATAGCTATAAATCCTGTTTTAAGTAGATAAAGAAAGCCAGATACTATGCCTCTTGCTCTTTCTCTACTTTCCCAGAAATTTTCCCATCTGCCACTGTCACCATAGATATATTTAACTATCTTGCTCTCTTCCGTGCTCTCATGAAAACTGACTCCCAAAGTGATCAATTTTTCTTCAATGTTAAATCTTTTTACAACTGTTAAAAATCTGAACTCTTCACCGTAACTATTCCATGTTACTATTTCAATTTTTGTATTTATTTCAGGGACAAAATCTTTATCTTCAACTGTTAAAGCTAATCCACCAAGAGAAATATCAATTATGTTAGCTTTAAAACTTTTTAATTTGTCTGGGATAATTAACAAAGCTTGCTCTTTTGTTGATATTCTGTGAAATCGCCTTATCTGTCTTAATTCATATAGAGCACCTATGCAGGCTATGATCATAGATAAATTAAAGACTGTCCAGGATATACATACTGCAACTGCACCTCTTTCAAGGGGTGAATATATCCATTTGTTAACACCTGCATAAATTCCCAATATGCATAAAGCAAGTAAAACATAGAAAATTAATACTCTTCTGTTTACAACACTCTCTTTCAGGCTTACACCCTTTGGAGTAACTTTGAATGTTGGAGCTTTAGGATTAAGAATAGCACCAATTGTCGGCATTAGCAGGAAAAAACTCTGAGCTGTTTCAAAAACCTCTGAAAAGAATGGATGTCTCGCTTTTCCATATAGATAGTTTGAAATATTTAATGAACAGATAAGATGTGGAATAGCATAGGATAAAATCTGCTCAATTGATACATTATAAACCCTTAGGCTAAAGAAAAGATAAAACAAGGGAGCAAATATAAATATAACCCTTGCCAAACCAAAAAACCAGAAAATACAGTTATTTGTATAGCATAGCTTTTGATACCACTTAAGCCCCTTCTGTTTAAAAGGATTCTTAAGCATTAATATCTGAATCATACCCTGTGTCCATCTGCTTCTTTGAGTTATAAAGTCATCAAATGTTTCAGGAGAGAGTCCACATATAAGAGGTTTTCTAAGATAGGCACTTGTATATCCTTTACTATGAAGAGTCAGAGAAGTCTCTGCATCCTCAGTTATTGTTTTTCCTGAAAATCCACCTGCTTCTTCTAAATACTTCCTTCTTAAAACAGCACCGGAACCACAGAAAAAGGAAGAATTCCAGAAATCAAGACCTCTATGAATTTCACTGTAAAACATCTCATTTTCTCCCGGTGCTTCTGCATAAGTGCCAAGGTTTCTCTCAATAGGTGTAGGATTTATAAAAAAGTGAGGTGTTTGCACCAGAAATAGTTTTTCATCCTTAAGGAAAAATCCCACTGTCTTTTCAAGAAAATCAGAGGTTGGTACATGGTCACAATCTAAAATAACAATTAAATCTCCACCCTTTTGAGGTGGAAGCCCACAAAAATACCACTCTGAACCTTTTGTATCTGAATCAGAATAGCCCTCTGAAGTAAGCCAGAGTGCGTTGTTGAGATTGCCAGCTTTTGCATGTTCATTTTTCTCTCTAGTTATGTAGTTTATCTTAAGTTCCTTGGCAAGATTTTTTAAGGTTTCGTATCTTTGCCATGCTTTAGCTCTTTTTTCTGGGTCTGGATCATTTCTTTTTTGAAGTGTTCCACCATCATCAAGAAGAAATATGTTAAGTTTGTCCTGAGGATATTTAATCTGTTTACAGGCTATTAATGTTGTTCTTATGATATCAATAGGTTCATTATAGGTAGGAATGAAGACATCTACTGTTGGAAGTAATTTTTTATCCTCGGGTAAAGAAGGCGGAGTTCTCTTTATTGGATGTATATTAACAAAAATACCAAGCATATAAATTATAATGGCATATGTTTCGGCAATATAAAGAGATAGCATGGCAAAGCTATCAAATACACCTGTGTAACCAATTGTGTGAAAAGTTCTAAAAATCCAGTATCTTAAAGTTAGAAAAACCCCTGTTGATAATATAAAACTCTTAATAATTCATTATCTTTTTTGCTGGTAAGTAAACAACTTAAAAATAGTAAACCATATGCCAAAACTGCCTGCTGAAATAAGTCAAGATAGATATAAGAAGCAAAAAGAATTAAGAGTGATGATATGAAAATTATAATCAAATCGCTAATTTTTAATTTCATATGCCGATTATATCAAATTTATGTTTATTTCACAAAAAATATTTTTTGAATATGTTTCTATTCACAAATTTAAAAAAATAGTAAAATATTTATATGTCAAGATTTTTAACTATACTTTTTATTTTCTTCATTTTTTATGGATGCTCAGAGCAGAAAACTGTTTTTATTCTTTCAAGCTATGATGATAAAGATGTATGCGGACAGCCACAGGTTGAAGGAGCAGTTGATGCATTAAAAAAAGAGAATAAAGATTTAAAAATAGACATAACTTATCTTAATTCGAGAAAAATTCAGAGAGAAGAACTTGAAAGTAGATGTAATGAATTCATAAAAAGGGTTGAATCTCAAAATACTACTTTAATTCTTACAACTGATGACGCAGCCTTTCAGTGTGTAGCAGAGCATTTAATGGGTAGTAAAATTCCTGTTGTATTTTCAGGAATAAATGTTACACCAGAACATTACAATGAAAAGTATCATTTTCTTGAAGGAAGAAAGCCTGTTAAAAACTTTACAGGTGTTTACGAAAGACTCTTTATTCCAAAACAGATTGAGCTTGTTGAAGTTCTATCTGGTAAGGTTGACAAAATTGCTGTTCTCTATTCAACTGATTTTATGGGAAATGCACTTAAAGAGCAGGTTATCTATGAACTTAAAAACTCGGATTTTAAAAACAGGCTAATTTTTTATCCTTTGGGAACTATTTCAGAATTAAATAAAGCTTTAGAAGAAATGAATAAAAGAAAGGATATTACTGCCTATTTTCCTTTCGTAATGTCCATAAAAGATGAGAAAGCTCTTACATTACAGGATGTCGCATCAATAATCACAGTCAAAATAAAAAAGATTGATCTGTCAGTTAATAAACAATTCGTAGATCTTGGCTTTTTTGGTGGATTTTCAGTTGATTTTTATCATATGGGATACAGAGCAGGTGAGATTGCTTCCTATATTTTAAAAACAGGTAACATTTCTGAGTTGAATGTGGAAGACGCAGACAGGTATGTGAGAATTATTAATTTGAAAAGAGCAAAGGATATAAATTTAAAACTTTCTGATAAACAAATATCAGTATTTGACGAAGTGATAAAATGAATGCTCAATTTTTTGATGATTTATCCAATTTTTTCAGGGTTTCTTTTCTCCTATTCCATTTAATAGTTTTTTATTACATTCTTTTCTGGCGAATCAAAATAGAACCTTATACGGATAAAAGAGTTATTAAATATTTTTTCACTGTACTTTTTTTAAATTTCACCCTAAATCTTTTTGTGTTTTTCAGGGAATATCTGGGAATTTTTTACTCATATTTATTTGGTTTGAATACCATTTTAATCGGAATAATAACTTTCTATGGATTTAATAAAGTACTGAATTTTAAGTTCTACTATCTTTTATTACCAATAATTCTTTTTGTTATCTTTATATTTCAAAGATACGACTTTTTGGCATTCTCTGGCATTATATTTATAGGTTTTGCTCATCTTCATTTATGGTACAAACAAAAAAGGTTAGCCTTAAATTTTTCTGATGTTATTCCTTCAATAATAAGAAAGGGGATGATACTGCCATTTATTCTCTTTGGTTTTTACTATATTTCTCTCTCTGTTTATGTAATTACACAACTTTTGATTTTTAATATTCTTGCAACAATTTTTGCTTTTATAAGTCTATTTCTTCGTATAATGTTTGTCTATGAAGAAAAATTCAAAACTTTTCTCTTGTATGTTTTTACTTTTACTTTTGCATCATCAGTTTTATTTGGTAATGTCAATAATTTTGTGTAAATTCATAAATAGGTGTATTCCTCCATTTTTCGTTTAAATGGCTTATCACTGCAAAAATTATTCTTTCAATACTTTCAACATTATTAAAACAACTCATAGTTCTCGTTCTTCGCCTTACTTCCCTAAATGCCCTCTCTATTATGTTTGTTGTTCTTAACTTCTTCCATAAACTCTTCGGAGTCTTGTAAAAAGCTGTCAATTGCTCCCAGTTCTTTCTTATGCACTCTACTGCTTTAGGATAAAGTCTACCCCACTTGCTCTCCCATAACTGAAAGTTTCTCTTTGCCTCTCTTAAATTCTCTGCACTATATATTTTCTTAGCTTCAAAAAGACATTCCTTTTCATCTTTCTTTCTAAGATA
>NZ_BCNO01000001.1:803367-866424 GCF_001514535.1 Thermodesulfovibrio aggregans
GGGGTTCTTTCATATTTTTGAGCCCCTGTAAGTGCTGTTATCTCCTCTTGTAATGCTAATTCAATAAACTTTTTCTTCATTAACTTCATTCTTTGTTCAAGTTCTTCCCAGAAAGATTCATTAAAATTTCTGTTGAATTCTTTCCATAAATCTGGTAACCTTAAATTAGTTAAAGGTTTTTCTTTCATGGGTGTATTCCTCCTTTCTTTGTTTGATTTTTGGGTAATTTAATGGAGGATACACCCTCTTTTATTGCTCTGTCAATTTTACACATAAAAAATTTTACACTACCGTTTTATTTTATTTTTCCCTGAAGTTTATTGAAGACAAAAAAAATATGGATGCCTATCATAAAGAATTAACTTTACAGAGAATTTCTCTTGAAGTTAAGGATAAAATTAAGTTTTACAGCGATTTTATAAAAATTATCGCCACTTCAGAAGAATTTAAAAACTTTGCCATAAGAAAAACCGAACAACTTGACAAATATCTTTCCTATCTCAATCAAAGTCTTGATACGGATTTGATGTTTTTTGTAGATAAAAATGGGTATGTAAAAGCCAGCTCTGCAGAATACAAAGAAATTATTATAAATGAAAATGTTAGTATGAGGAAGTATTTCAGAGAATCAATTAATGGAAATCTTTCGGTTTTCTTGGCAAGAGGAATTTATACAGGAAGAGATGATATAAAAGTTTCCTACCCGATTTATGATAAAGACAGAATAATAGGTGTACTTGTTTTTCAATTTGAGATAAGTGAGAATTTTAAAAAGCAGATTGCCATGGAAAATGCTTTTGTAATGCATTCTTCAGGTGGTATTCTGATAGGAAGGCCAGAGTTAAGAAATAGATTAATTTTTAATACTGCAGAAGAGGAGATCAACAGAATTTACAGAGAAAAAATATTCGGCAATGATAAACTTTTACCGACAGAATTTAAACAGATAGGCGAAGATGTTTTCGAGGATTTTAAAGGGGAAAAATGGCAGATTATTAAATGGAAACTTGCAGAAGATTGGTATCTTGCAAGTTTTTTAAATCTTTCATTATATGAAAATTATAAAGCCTTTCTATTTGCTGGTTTGATCATACTTGCCTTTGTCTCTCATTATTTTACCGTAAGAGGTTTTGAAAGAGTAAGAAACATTTTCCTTAATCTTGCTGAAGAAGTTGAGGAAAAAAGAATTGCCTTTGATGCAATGGATACAGGAATAATTTATACTGATACTTCAGGCAAAATAAAATACCTAAATAAAGAAGCAATGAGAATTTTAGATATTTCTGAAGAGGAAAAAGAAAATATTACAGAACTATCTTTTAAGGCTCATGAAAACCCGGAATTTAAGATTTTAAAATATAAGGGAAAGGAAATTCCTGTTATTCATAGCGAAAATCCAATAGCTATAAAGGGAGTTAAATTTGGTGATGTAATAACAATTAAGGATGCTACAGAAATAATACAAAGGCAGGAAATGGCAAAAAGATTGGAAAGATTAAATGTAATTACAAAGATTTCTGCTGGAATTGTTCATGATTTTAATAACTATCTTATGGTGCTTACAGGCAATCTTTCTTTGCTCAGAGAACTTGAGACTTCAGAAGATAAAAAAAGAAATATAGAAAAAATGTTAGAGGCGACAAAGATGATGAGCACAATTATTGAACAATTGAGAGACTTAAGCCCTGATCTTGTTTCAAAAAGAGAAAAAATTAGTGTTGAAGATATAGTTAAAACTTCGGCAGCCTTTGTTTTAGGTGAGAGTAAAATAAATTATACAATTGAATCAGAGCCTTCTTTGTTGCCCATTTATGCTGACAGCGCACAACTCTACAGGGTATTTCAAAATATCTTAATGAATGCAAAACAGGCCATGAATAATGAGGGTGATATCAGAATCCAGCTTAAAAATATCAACAATGACGGGGAAATAAGGGATTTAAAAAAAGGCAAATATGTTTGTATCACAATAACTGATTCAGGTCCTGGAATTCCTGAAGAATACATTGATAAAATATTTGATCCTTTCTTTACGATGAAAAAAGAAGGTAAAGGGCTTGGATTAAGTATTGTTAAGAGCATAGTAGAAAAAATGGAAGGTAAAATAGAAGTTGAAAGCACTGTAGGTAAGGGAACAACATTTAGAATATATATTCCGGCATCAGAGAATATTTAATTTTTTTAGAATTTCCTTAAGTTCATCAAGTGTGTAGGGTTTATTGAGAATGCCTTTAAAACCTATTTTTTCATATTCAGTAATAGATGAATTATTAGAGTATCCGCTTGATATTATTGCTTTTACCTGAGATGAAATCTCTCTAATTTTTTGCATAACCTCTATACCAGAAATGCCTGGCATAACAAGATCTACAAAGACAACATCAAATGGTTTATCAGAAGATTTGAATTTTTCAAGAGCTTCCTCTCCATTTTTAGCAACTGCAACTTCAAAGTCAAGAAATTCAAGCATTGCTTTTAGTGTGTCTCTAACAAGTTCGTTGTCATCAATAACAAGTGCTTTTTTTGTCATAACTAATTATACCATAATTGAGATTTTATTGAGTTTTTTGTTATTTTTTTATTGAAATAAAAATTTGGAGGTAAAGATGAAAACTAAAAAATCTCAGAAACTCTATAAAAAAGCTCTCACACTTATGCCAGGAGGAGTCAACAGCCCTGTAAGAGCGTTCAAAGCAGTAGGAGGCAATCCATTATTCATAGCAAAAGCAAAGGGTTCAAAAATCTATGATGTTGACGGAAATGAATACATAGACTATGTTCTTTCCTGGGGTCCTCTTATTCTTGGACATGCCCATCCAGCAGTTGTAAAGGCTTTGAAAAAAGCAGTTGAAAGGGGAACGAGCTATGGTGCACCAACTGAGCTGGAAATTGAACTTGCAAAGCTTGTAAAAAAAGCTTTCCCATCAATTGAAAAAATCCGCATGGTTAATTCAGGAACAGAAGCTACCATGTCTGCTATAAGACTGGCAAGAGGCTTTACAAAGAGAGATAAGGTTATAAAGTTTGAAGGATGCTACCATGGTCATGTTGATGGACTTCTGGTTTCAGCTGGCTCAGGTGGAGCTACCTTTGGAATTCCAGACAGTCTTGGAGTGCCTGTTTCTTATACTAAGGAGACAATTGTTTTACCCTTTAATGATATAGAAGCTTTCAGGGCAACTTTAAAGGAGCACGGAAAAGAAATTGCCTGTGTGATTTTAGAGCCTGTTATAGGGAATATGGGATGTATCCTGCCAAGACAGGAGTTTCTGGAAGCCTTAAGAGAGGAAACAGAGAAATACGAAATAGTTCTAATTTTTGACGAGGTTATGACAGGATTTAGAGTTTCCTTTGGTGGAGCGCAGTCTTATTTTGGAATTAAACCTGATTTAACATGTCTTGGAAAGGTTATTGGAGGAGGGCTTCCTGTTGGTGCCTATGGAGGTAAAAAGGAGATAATGAGCTTTGTTGCACCTGAAGGAGGAGTTTATCAGGCTGGAACACTTTCTGGAAATCCTCTTGCAGTCTCAGCAGGGATTGAAACACTAAAGATTCTTTCAAAAGCTTCAACATATAAAAAGCTTGACAAAATTATGCAGCATCTTGAAGAAGGGCTAAAAGATGCTGCCAAAAGAGCAGGCATAAAAGTTAAATTTTACAGAGCAGGAACAATGTTCTGTACTTATTTTACTGAAACTGATGTTATTGATGCTCGGACAGCTAAAACTTCTGATACTGAAAAGTTTAAAAAGTTTTTCTGGGGGATGCTTGAGCGAGGAGTCTATATTGCACCATCTCAGTTTGAAGCAGGTTTTATCTCACTTGCCCATACTCAAAAAGATATCGAAAAAACTGTAAAAGCAGCTTATGAAGTTTTTAAAAAGCTATGAACTTTCTTGACCCTGTGGACTTAGAAAGAGCAGAAGTTTACCGACTTTTGGCTTATCTATTTATGGCAATTCCTCAAATTGAACATATTGAGGATTTTAAGAGCATTGCTGAAATCTCAGTTAATGATACCTATGAAGAGATTTGTGATGATTATATAGAGTTGTTTGTGGAAGGTGAAGTTCCAAACTATGAAGGATTTTATCTATCAGAAATTTACAAAGATGTTCCTGTAAGTTTTGAACTTAAGGATGTTCAGCATTTTTACTGGACTGCTGGAGTTGCCATAGATGAAGAAATAGACCTTCCACATGATCATATATCAGTAGAACTTCTCTTTATGAGCTATCTGATTGAGCAAAATCTTAGAGATTTACAGATTGAGTTTCTTAGAAGACTCTGTGAATGGATTCCTCTGTTTTGTGATACTTTGTATGAAAAAGCAAAAACTGATTTTTACAAAGAGGTTGCAACTTTTTTAAAAGAGTTTGTATTATCAGAATGTGAGGGAAGCATTGAGTGAGGAAAGTCCTAAAAAATCCATCTTTAAGGTAATTCTCGAAGCTTCAGCTTTAGGAATTAATTTCGTTCTTTGTGTAATTATTGGAGCGGTTCTTGGATATTTGATAGATAAATTTGTATTTGGTAAAACTTTTCCATTGTTTTCTCTGATTTTTTTAGCTGCCGGATTTGTGGCAGGTGTAAAAGAAATTTTTAGATTTATAAGGAAGGTGAACAAAGCAGATGGACAGGGAAGTAATAAGGAGAGTCAATAGGCAGACTTTAATTTTAGTACCAAGCCTTGCTTTAGCAACTTATTTAATCTGGCAAGACTGGATAGTTACATTTAATGTTCTTCTTGGAGGATTTATAAGCTGGTTAAGTTTAAGAGAGCTTGCATGGGCTGTAAAGAAATTTTTTGGGAAACCAATGTTTCAGCTTACTGTGATTGGATTAAGTTATCTTAAACTTGGTGTCATATTCTTGTTTTTAATGTTCCTTGCAATTCATGGCTTGTTCAGTATTAAAGGATTATTGATAGGATTTATAGCTATCTTGATAATCTCTACAAAAGAGGCTTATTTATTCATCAGGGGGCAAAAATCTTGAGCTGGCAGTTATACCTTCTTCTTGCTCTTGCACTTCTTGTAATTATGGCATTCAAAATTACAAAGGTTTTAGCAACGATTATTATTTTATCTGTTTTGATAGTTTTTGTAGTAGCCTATTTTTCAAAGAAAGGAGGCAGAGGTGGTTAAATTAGATTTTTCCAATATTTTATATGAACAGATAGGAGACAATGGGCTTTCTGCTTCTGAGGTTGAGTCTACTGCTAAAAAGGCAATAAGTTTATTTTCAGAAATGCCATATAAAGAACTTGAATTTTTGGATATATACAGGCAAGACCTAACCATGATTAAAGAGCTTGCTAAAAAAGCAAGAGATTATGAATATTTTATACTTCTTGGAATAGGAGGAAGTGCACTTGGTCCTAAGGTTATAGTTGAATCACTCAGCCCCATGCATAATCTTAAGAGAAAACCTAAGATTTTTATTTATGATAATGTTGATCCTGTAACATTTAAAAACATTATTGAAACAGTTGATTTAAATAGAACTCTTATAAATGTTGTATCAAAGTCTGGAGCTACTTCAGAAACTTTAGCCTCCTTTTTGATTCTCTGGAAACTAATAAGAGACAGAAAACTTGAAGTAAATGAGCACTTTGTATTTACCACAGACCCAGAAAAAGGGAATTTAAGAATAATTGCTAATGAGTATGAAATACCCTGTCTTTCAATTCCAAAAAATGTTGTTGGAAGATACTCTGTTCTTTCTCCTGTTGGTCTATTTTTACTCGAAATTCTTGGGATTAAGAGTGAAGAAATGCTGGAAGGTGCAAGAGATATCTCAGAAAGGGCTTTAAAGACCTCATTACAGGAAAATTCAATGGCTGTTACCGCATCGTCCTTATATTTAATGGACAAACTTAAAGGAAGAAAAGTGGTTGTTTTTCTTCCTTACTCTGATAGACTCAAAACACTTTCAGAGTGGTTCTGTCAGCTCTGGGCAGAAAGCCTTGGCAAAGAAGGAAATGGAACCACCCCCTATCCTTCATTAGGGACAACAGACCAGCACTCTCAACTCCAGTTATGGATGGAAGGTCCTGAAGACAAGGTTATCCTCTTTGTCTGTGTTGAGAGGCATGGATATCAGGAAGAGATTCCCGAGGAGTTCCATGATCTGGAAGGTTTAAGATTTCTTGGTGGACATACTCTTGAGGAACTTATCAATACAGAACAGCTTGCCACAGAAATGGCTTTAACAATGAATAAAAAACCAAATCTTAAACTAATCCTTCCAAAGATTGATCCTTATAGAATTGGTCAGATTTTTCAGTATCTACAGGTTGTAACTGCAATGGCAGGGCTTCTTTACGGAGTTAATCCTTTCAATCAGCCAGGAGTTGAGCTTGGCAAAAGACTCACATACGGAGCTCTTGGTAAAAGAGGATTTGAGACAGAAGGAGAGGAAATTAAAACCTATTTAAAAAAGCCGAGATTCATAATTTAGTCTCTTGGATGCTTCTTCCTCCACTCTGAAGGAGCCTCTGTGAGTCCATCTTTGCCCCATATTCCTTTTTTCTCCTCTCTTGCTAATCTTTGTGCCTGTAAAAGCCATTCAGCATACTTAACATTTGGTGGAACTGTATAAATAACAGCATATCCATCTCTTACCATCATATAGTTGAGCATTCTTCCCTGTTTATCCCAAAGATATGCGAGAATTCTTCCATATCTGTCTCTGTGTTGAACATCAAGCTCAATTTTTACCTGCCAGTCACTTTCCTTAATAAGTTTTCTTAGATGATTTTTAGCCCTTCTTCCCCAGGGTTCCTGTGCAAGTTCTGGTGCATCTATTCCAATAAGGCGAACTCTTTCAGTTTTAACAAAAAATCCTAAAAAACCACCTGTAATGATGGTAACAGTGTCACCATCATTGATTTCAGTGACTTTATAGTATTCAACATCCTTTTTTGCACAGGCAGTGGTAAAAATGAAAAAGACCAGAGCAAGGACAGTCCCGAGTCCTATGAAATTTTTAGTATAATAGTATTGCATAATTTAATTTTAGCATGAAAAACATTGTTCTCATAGGATTCATGGGCACAGGGAAGAGCTCGGTTGGGAAAATTCTGTCAGAAAAGCTTGGTTTTAAGTTCATTGATGTTGATGAAGTTATTGAAAAAACCACAGGAATGAAAATAAGTGAGATATTTTCAAGATTTGGAGAGCCTCGTTTCAGAGACATTGAATCAGAAGTTATAAATCTCATAACCAAAAAAGACTCACAGGTTATTGCCACTGGAGGTGGAGTTGTATTAAGAGAAGAGAATATGAAAAAGCTTAAAGAAAATGGAGTGATTTTTTGCCTTAAAGCTTCAGAAAATGTTATTTTTGAGAGAGTGAAAGGTTGTAAAGACAGACCTTTACTGCAGGTTGAAAATCCTGAGGAAAGGATAAAGGAACTTCTTAACAGAAGAAAACCTCTTTACGAAAAAGCAGATTTTTGCATTGACACCGAAGGATTAACTCCTGAGCAGGTGGCAGAAAAAATAATTGAGAGGTTGAGAGATGGAGAAACTTAGAGTTGAACTTGGTGAACGAAGCTATGAAGTTCTCATTGACAGAGGGAACATCCCTTTAATTGGAGAGAGATTACTCAGATTCTCTATAGGAAAGAAGGTAGCTCTGATCAGCAATCCAAAGATTTTTGAGCTTTATGGCGAAAAAGTAACATCTTCCCTAAAAAAAGAAGGCTTTGATCCTTATGTAGTTTTAATTCCCGATGGAGAGCTTTACAAAGACTATTTCTGGGCATATCATATTATAACCAGACTTCTTGAATCAGGATTTGACAGAAAATCCTGTCTGATTGCTTTAGGAGGAGGAGTTATTGGAGATATAACAGGCTTTGTTGCTTCCATATACATGAGAGGGATACCTTATATTCAGATACCTACAACCTTGCTTGCTCAAGTTGACAGTTCAGTTGGAGGAAAGACAGCTGTTAATCATCCTCTTGGCAAAAACATGATTGGTAGTTTCTGGCAACCTTCTCTGGTATGGATTGATGTTGACACTCTTGATACTTTACCAGAAAGAGAGTTTATTTCAGGACTGGCTGAGGTTATAAAATACGGTATTATATGGGATAACGAGTTTTTTGAGTTACTTGATAAAAACAAAGAAAAAATTTTAAGAAAAGAAAAGGAAATACTAATTCAGATAATAAAAAGAGCCTGTGAAATTAAAGCAGAGGTTGTATCAAAGGATGAAAGAGAAAGCAGCTTGAGAGCTATATTAAATTATGGACATACCATAGGACACGCCATTGAAACTCTGACAGGTTACAGTAGTTATCTTCATGGAGAGGCAATTTCAATTGGAATGGTTTATGAGGCCAAACTTAGTAGCATTCTTGGTTTTCTTGACAGGGAAAGTCTGGAAAGAATAAAGAATATTTTGAAAAACTTCGGGTTACCCATAAATCTACCCCTTAATATGGATTTCTCAGCCATGATAAAAACCATTTTGCTTGATAAAAAGAACATTGAAGGCAAGCTGAGAATGGTCTTTCCAGAGGCAATAGGCAAAATGAAAATAAACTTTGAAATATCAGAGGAAGATTTAAAAAAGGTTTTAAATGAATGAAAAAATTTTAATTGTTGAGGACGAAAAGGAGATCGCTGATTTAATAGCTTACACTCTTAAAAAGGAAAAATTTGATGTCTCAGTAGCTCTTGATGGTGAGACAGCTTTAAAGAAACTGAGAGAGAATTTCTTTGACCTTGTGATTCTTGACCTCATGTTACCCAAGATTCAGGGGCTTGAGATATGCAAAATTATTAGAAATAACCCAGAGATGCAGAAAACAGGAATAATAATTGTAACCGCAAAAGGTGAAGAGCTTGACAAAATCACAGGACTGGAAGCAGGAGCAGACGACTACATTACAAAGCCTTTCAGTCCAAAAGAGCTTTTGGCAAGAACAAAAGCAGTTTTAAGAAGAACAATCCGAGCACATTCTGAGCAGAAAATTATAAAAATAAAAGAAATGGTAATAGATAAGGAAAAATATCTGGTAACAGTAAAAGGTCAGCCAAAAAGACTTTCAGCAACTGAGTTTAAGCTTCTTTTATACCTTGCAGAAAGACCAAATAAAATTTTTAACAGAGACCATCTTCTTGATGCTGTATGGGGACAGGATATTTATGTAGATGCAAGAACCGTTGATGTCCATATAAGAAGACTTCGTTTGAAAATTGAAGATGATCCAGATAATCCAGAATATATAAAGACTCTTCGCGGAGTTGGTTACTATATTGAGGATTAATGATAGTGGAATTATTAATTTTTCTGATTTTTATTTTAATTCTTATAATTTTGATACTTTCAGCGAAAATAAAAACCCTTTATCAAAAGATACAGGAGTTACAGACCAATAGAGATATTTACGAAATTCCTCAAATCAAGTCACCTCAAAGTTTTGAAACAATCTTAAAGTCAATAACAGATGGTCTTCTCATTATTAATCCAAAGGGATACATAATGCTTGCTAATCAAAGCTTTAGGGATATTTTAAAGATAGATGAATCTCCAGAAGGTAAGCAGGTTATTGAAGTTGTGAGAAATATAGATTTAATAAATCTGATTAGTTCAGTTATGAGTAAAAAGCAGGACCTGGCAGAGGAAATAGAAATTAAAAAAGCAGGAAAGGATATCTATATTCTTGCTAAAGCTATGCCTGTATTTGACTCAGAAGGTAATGTTCTATTCTTAATAATTCTTCTTCATGACATAACAAGACTTAAACAACTTGAAAATGTCAGAAGAGATTTTGTTGCCAATGTTTCCCATGAACTCAAAACTCCTGTTACTGCTATAAAAGGCTATGCGGAAACTCTTCTTGACGGAGCTCTTGATGACAAGGAAAATGCAATAAAATTTGTTGAAATCATAAAAAACCAGGCAGAAAGACTCAATGCACTTGTAGAAGATTTATTAACTTTATCGAGGATAGAGTTTGGAGATATAAAGATTGAAAAAGAAAAAGTAATGCTTGAGAGCTTAGTAGATTCAGTTTTTGAGATTTTTAAAGAAAAAGCAGAGAAAAAAGGAATTATTTTAGAAAAGGAGATTCCACCAAAGACTTTTATCTACGCAGATAAAAACAGATTTATTCAAATACTAATAAATCTTATAGATAATTCTATCAAATTTACTGAAAAAGGCTATGTAAAAGTAAGATTTTTCAAGGAGAATGACAGAGAGTTTATTTCAGTAGAAGATACAGGAATAGGAATCCCTAAAGAACATCTTCATAGAATAGGAGAAAGATTTTACAGGGTTGACAAAGCCCGTTCAAGACAGCTTGGTGGAACAGGGCTTGGACTGGCAATAGTTAAACATCTTGTTTTAGCTCATGGCTGGCAGCTTAACATTGAAAGCGAGGTTAATAAGGGAACAAAGGTAAAAATTTTGATCTCTGAAAATAATTAAGTTTAAAATTGCTTCACATCCATAAAAAACCTCTTGACAAATTCAAAAAAAAATTATAAACTTTCACTACGAAAAAAATCTTTTCAGGGGGCATGTATGGAAAGAGAAACAATCTATGAAGGATTGGTACGTAAAGGGGTTTCAAGAAGAGATTTCCTTAAATTTTGCGCTTCTACCGCAGCAGTTTTAGGACTTTCCTCTTCATTTGTTCCAAAGATCGCAGAGGCAATGGAGAAAAAGGAAAAACCTGTTGTTGTCTGGCTACACTTTCAGGACTGCACAGGATGCTCTGAAAGTGTGCTCAGGGCAACAAAACCAACAATTGGTCAGATTGTTCTTGATGTGGTATCCCTTGAATACCATGAAACAATCATGGCAGCTGCAGGACATCAGGCTGAAAAATCCCTTCATGATGCAATCAAAAAATACAAGGGTAAATACCTTGTGGTTGTAGAGGGAGCTATTCCCACAAAAGATGGAGGACTTTACTGTTGCATCGGCGGCAGGGCAGCTGTTGATATTCTTAAAGAAGTGGCAAAGGACGCAGCAGCAATCATTGCTATAGGAACCTGTGCAACCTATGGTGGAATTCCAGCAGCAAAACCAAATCCAACAGGTGCTGTTGGTGTAAGAGACATTATTAAGGATAAACCAGTAATTAATCTTCCAGGTTGTCCACTTAATGTGGAAAACTTTACTGCCACAGTAGTTTACTTCCTTACCTTTGGAAAACTTCCCAAGACAGACAATCTTGGAAGACCTCTCTTTGCCCATGGAATACTTATTCATGAGAACTGTGAAAGAAGAGGACATTTTGATACCGGTGAGTTTGCAAAATCATGGGGTGATAAAGGTCACAGGCTTGGCTGGTGCCTCTATGAATTGGGCTGTAAAGGTCCTTTTGCCTATCACAACTGTCCAACTATAAGATGGAATGATGGTACAAGCTGGCCTGTTATGGCTGGACATCCCTGTGTAGCCTGTTCTGAGCCAAAATTCTGGGATGCTAATGCTCCATTCTATGCAGGAGTTGAAAATAAAGATGGCTTTTTTGCAAAGGCATCCAAGATTGGACTTGGTGCCATGGCAGTAGCCGGATTAACCAAAAAAGAAAATAAGGAATAAATAAAGGGGGCATGTATGGCAAGATTAGTAATTGATCCAGTAACAAGAATTGAAGGACATTTAAGATGTGAAGCAGTTGTCTCCGATGGTAAAGTAAAAGACGCCTATTCATCCTGCACAATGTGGCGTGGAATAGAAATAATACTTAAAGGAAGAGACCCAAGAGAAGCATGGGTTTTTGTACAGAGACTTTGCGGTGTCTGCACTACTGTTCATGCAATTGCATCAATTAGAGCAGTAGAGGATGCTTTAAAAATCAAAGTTCCAAGAAACGCTGACCTTATTAGAAATCTCATAATGGGAAATCAATGTGTACAGGACCATGTGATTCATTTTTATCACCTCCATGCTCTTGACTGGGTTGATGTGGTCTCAGCATTAAAGGCAGACCCTGCAAAAACATCAGAACTTGCAAAAAGTATATCTTCATGGCCCAATAATTCAACAACCTACTTCAAGGCTGTTCAGGACAAGCTTAAAGCTTTTGTAGAGAGAGGACAGCTTGGAATATTTAGCAATGGATACTGGGGACATCCAGCTTATAAACTTCCGCCAGAGGCAAACCTGCTTGCTGTAGCCCATTATCTTGAAGCTCTTGACTGGCAAAAAGAAGTAATAAAGATGATGGCAATACTTGGTGCCAAAAATCCACATCCCCAGACCTTCCTTGTTGGTGGAATGGCAATTCCTATTGACCCAGATAGCCAGAATGCAATTAATGCTGGAACAATTGCTGCTCTTAATAAATACGCTGATATGGGAATCGAGTTTGTAGAGAAAGTATATATACCAGACCTTCTTGCTATTGCTTCATTCTACAAAGACTGGGCAAATTATGGTGGAAATGTGAATTTCCTCGCCTGCGGTGAATATCCAGAGGCAAATGGAAAACTCTGGTTACCAGCTGGAGTTATCAAGAATAAGAACCTCAAAGAAGTATACCCACTTGACCACAAAAAGATTCTGGAATATGTAACTCGTTCCTACTATACCTATTCAAAAGGAGACAAAGTAGGACTTCATCCATGGGATGGCGAGACCACACCAAATTATACAGGTCCAAAGCCACCCTATGAATACCTCAATGTAGACGGTAAATACAGCTGGGGTAAAGCACCAAGATATGAGGAACTGCCAATGGAAGTTGGACCTCTTGCAAGGGTCCTTGTTGCATATGCATCTGGACACAAGGAAGTAAAAGAAGTGGCAGATATGGTTATGAAAAAACTTGGCGTAGGTCCTGAAGCTCTGTTTTCAACTCTTGGAAGAACTGCAGCAAGGGGAATTATAGCTCTGGTAACAGCATACAAGATAAAGGATTTCATAAGTGAGCTTGCAGCCAACATTAAAAATGGCGATTACAAAATTGCAAACACAGAAAAGTGGGATCCAAAAACCTGGCCTGCAGAGGCAAAAGGTATGGGATGGCATGATGCGCCTCGTGGTGCTCTTTCCCATTATATAGTGATTAAAAACAAAAAGATTGAAAATTACCAGATGGTTGTTCCTTCCACATGGAATCTTTCACCAAGAGACCACAAAGGAGTAAGAGGTCCAGTGGAAGAAGCACTTGTTGGAACACCTGTTGCAGACTCAAAACAGCCTCTTGAGCTTTTGAGAACAATCCATTCATTTGACCCTTGCATGGCATGTGGTATGCATATGATTGAGGTCAGGGAGGAATAATATTCAAGGTCTAAAGTTTAAAGTTTAAAAAATATAAACCCTCCCCGTGTGGGAGGGTTTTTTATTGGGTTAGGAGGGAGAAAATGGATGTCTGTGTAATTGGAGTTGGAAATATACTTATGCAGGATGAGGGAGTTGGTCCAAAGGTAGCTGAAATACTAAAAAAAGAATATCAATTTGACCCTCAAATAGAAATAATTGATGGGGGAACACTTGGACTGGATCTGCTTCCTTATATTGAAAGATTCAATAAAATATTGCTTGTTGATGTGGTAAATTTCCATAAAGAGCCTGGTTTTATAAAAGTATTAAAAGGAGAAGAAATTCCGCCATATCTTAAGACAAAACTTTCTGTTCATCATGTAGGAGTTCAGGATTTAATTGAAGTGGCAAGACTGATGGGTTACATGCCTGAAGAATTAGTTTTAGTAGGAATTCAACCAGAAAGCATTGACCTCGGTCTTGACCTTACACCTACTCTGACTGTTAAACTAAATGAACTAATTGAAGAAGTTATAAAAATATTACAAGGCTGGGGGATAAAATGTGTCTTGCAGTCCCATCAAAAATAATAGAGATTGATGGTCCTATGGCTACTGTTGATGTAATGGGATTAAAAAAACAGGTCAGTTTAATGTTGCTTCCTGAGGAACCAAAAATTGGTGAGTATGTTTTGGTTCATGCAGGCTTTGCAATAAATAAGATGGAACCAGCAGAGGCAGAAGAAGCTCTGAAAATTTTTGAGAAAATATTTAAGGAGATGGAGGAACAGGAAAAAAGTTGGCAGACAGAGTCTTAGACTACAGCGGACTAAAATGTCCTTATCCTATATTAAAATTAAGTGCTCAATATCCTCAGTTCAAGCAGGGTGAAATTATTGAAGTAATCGGAGATTGTCCTACCTTTGAAAAAGATATAAAGGCATGGTGCCAAAAACTTGGAAAACCCATACTTAACATAGAAAAACAGGGAAATAAACTTAAGGTGACAATAAGGATTTAGTGATGGAAAAGCACCCCTGCCAATATGGTGGTTTTCTTAATTGTCAGAACTTTTTCTGTGAATATGGGCATAGTTTAAGTGAAATCTTACATTTATGCTCTAACGTTCTTGAAAACATTTCAAAAGGAGATACATCACAGAAGATAGAAATAAAAGTTCAGAGATATGCTGTTCAGAGACTGATTGATTCCATAAATAAGCTTTCTCAGGAAATAGAAGATTTGATAAATCTCAATCATGAGCTTGCAATTGGCATCTGTGAGCATTTTGATGTTTTAAGAAGGCTTCATGAGGGAGACTTCACAGCAACTGCTTCAGAGGACTCAAAGATTGAAATTGTAAGGATGCTCGGTCAGTTGATTAATAAACAAAAAGAAACATTCATGAAATTTATCAGTGACATTAAAAAACAGGATGAAGAAATTCTTCATCTTTATGAACAGCAAAGGACAATTATCTCCTCCATAGGAGTTGCCATCATAGTTGTTGAAGAAGACATGACCATTGAATTCACCAATGAAGAGTTTGAGTCTTTAACGGGATATACAACACAGGAAATTGAAGGTAAAATGAAGTGGACAGAGTTTTTTGCTGAGGAGATGTTTGAAAAAATGATAGAATATCACAAACTAAGAAGAATCTCTCCATCTCTTGCTCCAAGGCAGTATGAATCAAAACTGAAGGACAGAAACGGAAAAATTAAAGATGTTCTTATAAATGTTGCAATGATTCCCTATACGAAAAAATCAGTTGCTTCAATTATAGATATTTCCGAAAGAAAAAGAATACAGGAACAGTTAATTCATTCTCAAAAAATGGAATCCTTGGGATTTCTTTCAGGAAGAGTTGCCCATGAGTTTAATAACATTCTTACTGGAATAATAGGATTTGCAGGACTTCTTCATACAAAAATAGAAGAGCCGACACTTAAAAACTTTGTTGAAAAAATCATTGATGCAGGTGAAAGAGCAAGAGACCTGGCAAAAAAACTGCTTACATTCAGCAGAAAAGAGGAGCTTGGAGAAATTCATGAAATCAGTTTAAATAAGTATCTTAAGGAGTTTTCAGATTTTGTCAGACCAATTATCGGGAGAGATATCAAGTTAAACCTCCATGTTCCTGAGGAAGAGATTTTTTATAAAATTGATAAAACTCATCTTGAAGTAATTCTTATGAATCTCGTTACAAATGCTCGTGATGCAATGCCAGAAGGAGGAGAGCTTTCAATTGGTCTGAAAGAAATTTTTATTGATGTTGAGTATTCATATACGCATCCTCTTGTAAAGCCTGGGGATTATGTTCTCATATGCGTGTCTGATACAGGAACAGGAATGGATGAAGGGACAAAACAAAAAATATTTGAGCCCTTTTTCACAACAAAACCAAAAGGAAAAGGAACAGGTTTGGGACTTTCTACAGTTTTTGGGCTTGTAAGGCAGTATGATGGACACATCCATGTTTACAGTGAGCCTGGCAAAGGAACAACATTTAAGATATATTTACCGGTAAAAGACAGAAAACCAAAACACTCCATAAAGCCTGAACTTTTAAAGGGTAAAGAGACGATTCTTGTTGTTGATGATGATGAGCAGACAAGAGGATTTGTCTCATCCTTTCTTAAAGAATACGGTTACGCTGTTTATGAAGCTAAAAATGGGCAGGAAGCTTTAGAGCTTTATGAAAAATACAAGGACGAGATTGACCTCTGTCTTATTGACCTTGTTATGCCGGGGATTCCAGGGATTGAGGTTATGAGACATATTAAGAAAATAAAACCAGAGGCAAAGGTTATCATAATGAGCGGTCATCCAGTGCAACTTAAAGATGTTGTTTCTGTTGAGAAAACAGTATCTCCTGAGGAGATTTTACTTAAAATAAGAAATACAATTGATGAAAGGGAGTAGGACCTATGGTAAGAAATGACAGATGGATAAAACAGATGGCTCGTAAAGGAATGATTGAACCTTTTGAAGAAGGACTTGTAAGAGAAGGTGTTATTTCTTTTGGTGTAAGTTCCTATGGCTATGACATGAGAGTTGCCGATGAGTTTAAGATATTTACCAACATAAACAACACAGTGGTGGATCCCAAAAATTTTGACCCAAAAAGCTTTGTTGAGTTTAAGGGAGAAGTATGCATAATTCCTCCGAATTCTTTTGCTCTTGCCCGTTCTGTAGAGTATTTCAGAATTCCAAGAGATGTGTTAGTAATATGCATTGGAAAGTCAACCTACGCAAGATGCGGAATTATCGTAAATGTAACACCCTTAGAGCCCTGTTATGATAAGGAAACAGAAGTTTTGACACTGGAAGGCTGGAAAAAATTTGCCGATCTAAGAGGAGATGAGACTGTTGCAACGATAAATAGAGATGGAGTTTTAGAGTATCAGCCCATTTTAAAAATGCAAAAATTTAGATTTACCGGTGAGATGATTCATATTAGAGGAAGAAATATTGATCTTTTGGTTACACCCGCCCATTTGTTGTATGTTAAAAATAAGTATAAAAATTACTTTGAGTTTATACCTGCAGAAAAGCTATACGGAAAATATAACTACGAATTAAAAAGAGACTGCCTTTGGAATGCTCCTGATGTGGATTATTTTGAGCTACCATCAATAGAGCTTGATAGCATAGAAAAAAGAGGATGTAGAATAAGAAATAAAATTCTCACATGTCTTGATGGAGATTATATGGAGACTGAAGAACTTTACAAAGCCTGTGAAGTTACTGTTTCTGAAAGAACATTTTTATATCATCTGGAGAAACTTTATGAACAGGGTTTTGTTGAAAAGAAAAAGAGCAGGAAGATTATAAAAGGTCACAGTGTTGGAATTAATTTATGGAAAAAAATAAAATATGACCCCATCCCCGAGTATTTACCTCCATTAAGAATAAAAATGGATGATTGGCTAAGATTTTTTGGTTTATGGCTTGCTGAAGGAAGTGCCTATAAAGGAAAAGATGGCAATTATATAGTTAAATTAGCATGCTTTGGAAAGAATAGACAGATTGTAAAGGAGTGGCTTGAAAGTTTACCCTTTCATTTTATTGAAACAGATACAGGCTTTCAGTGTAATAGTAAACAGCTTGCCTCCTATCTTATGCAGTTTGGCAAAGCCCATGAAAAATTTGTTCCACAATTTATTAAGGAATTAAGTAGTAGACAGATAAGAATTTTTCTTTCTGCTTTTATGTTTGGCGATGGAAATATGCAGACAGAGACATTTACAACATCATCAAAGAGACTTGCTGACGATTTACAGGAACTTATTTTAAAAGCAGGCTGGGCAGCAATAATAAGAAAAATTCCGAAAGAAACTCATAAAGAGAGATTCTTAAAAGATCACATCGTTAAGAGCGATCATGATATATACAAAATAAGAATTTCAAAAAAACATTTAACGCCAAAAATTTATAAAAGCTCATTCAGCAAGGTTCCCTATGATGATTATGTCTATGATGTGACTGTTCCAAATCATACATTATATGTAAGAAGAAACGGAAAAGCATGCTGGTCAAGTAACTGCTGGGAAGGCTTTTTAACTATAGAGATATCAAATACAACACCACTTCCTGCAAAGATCTATGCCAATGAGGGAATCGCTCAGCTAATATTCTTAAAGGCTGAGGAAGAATGCGAAGTCTCCTATGCTGACAGAAAAGGAAAGTATCAGGCTCAGCAGGGCATTGTTTTGCCAAAGATATGATAGACCCTGAACGTATCATAGTTGCCCTTGATTTTTCAAAGAAAGAAGATGCTTTAAAGATTGTTGATGAACTTGAAGGGCTTATTAATTTTTATAAAGTTGGGCTTGAGCTTTTTTTAAGTGAAGGTAAAGAAATTTTAAATATTCTTAAAAAAAGAGACAAGAAAATTTTTCTTGACCTCAAATTCCATGACATCCCTAATACTGTTTACAAAGCTGTAAAATCTGTGCTTCAATATGAGATTGATATGCTCACTGTGCATATATCTGGTGGTATAGAGATGATTCAAAAGGCTGTTTTAGCTGTAAAAGAATACTCTTACAAAGAAAATATTTCACCACCTAAGATTTTAGGAGTTACTGTTCTTACCAGCCTTGATGAAAGAGCATTAAATGAAATTTTCTCTCTTTCAATTTCTCGAGACAGTCTTGTTAAAAATCTTTCTTTAAAAGCAAAACAGGCAGGATTAAACGGAGTTGTTTCTGCAGTATCTTCAGTAAAAACAATTAAAGAGCTTTGTGGAAATGATTTTATAGTTGTAACACCTGGAATAAGACCTAAAAATAGTGATTTTCATGATCAGAAAGTAGTTGCCAGTCCTGAAGAGGCATTTTTACACGGTGCTGACTACATTGTAATTGGAAGAGCGATTACCAATGCAAGTTCTCCACATGAGGTAGTTTTTAAAATGATAAACATGTGATGAATTTGTTTATCTGTTCAAGGAAACAAAGAAATATTAGGAAGTTGTCTGATTTTCTAAGAGATGAAGTGGAAAATCTGTTTATTTCTCCCATAAACAATGAAACTATTGATAGAATTTATAAAAAACAGCCTGATATAATTATTTTAGATGTTTGTGGAAGAGTTTGCTGGAAAATGCTTGAAAAAATTACCAGAGCTCCTTCTTTAAGAGAAATTCCAGTTATTTTAATACTTGGAAGGAAAAATAAGAAGACTATTGAAAATATTAAAAGAATTTGCAATTTTGAAGTTTTTGATTATGTTACAGAGCCTTTTTTGAAATGCGAGATTTTAATGAAAATAAATAAAGCAAAGGAGATTGTAGAGCTTAAAAAGGATTTTAGCAGACTTCTAACAAAAGATCCTTTAACAGGAGCTTATCAGAGAGGCTTTCTTATGGAAAGAATTAATGAAGAACTTCAGTGGTGCAATCTTTACAAAGAACCTTTAACCATAGCAATGTTTGATATAGATTTTTTCAAAAAAATAAATGATACATTTGGGCATCAAACAGGTGACAAAGTTTTAATGGAATTAATATATCTTGCTCATAGTAGTCTACCTGATAGGGCATTGGTGGGAAGATATGGAGGTGAAGAGTTCTGTATTCTTTTGCCAGGTACTGATGAAAATCTTGCAATGGAAGTTTTAGAAGCTTTTAGAGAAAAAGTTGAAAAAAACGATTTTTATACATTCAAGGGAGAAAAAATTAAAATAACAATAAGCATAGGATTCACAACATATTTTTGTGAAGATGAATCTTCAGTTGACGAAATAATTCAGAAAGCAGACTTAGCTCTTTACAGAGCAAAACAGTCAGGAAGAAATAGAGTAATTTTAGAGCCATTTATTGTAGAATAAAAGAAAAAAAGGAGGTTCAAAATGAGAGGTTTGGCCTTAATGTTAGCAGTATTGATGATCTTTACTGTTGCCTGTGGACAGTTGCAACAGTCTCACTATGAAGGAGCTGGTGCAGGTGCGGTTGTTGGTGGAGTTGCTGGGGCACTTCTTGACAAAAAAAATCATTGGCGTGGTGGAGTTATTGGAGCTGCTTTAGGTGCTGTATTTGGTGCAACTATTGCTGATATTTCAACGCGCGCCTCAAGAGAAGCATACCAGAGTGGTAAGCCAGTTGAATACAGAACTGAAGACGGAAGAGGCTATTACAGAGCAGAGCCTGTAAGTGATTATTACTACAAAGATCCTTATACAAAATGCAGGAAAGTATCTGAAAAAGTGTGGGAAGATGGCAAAATTGTAAAGGACACTGTGAAAGAGATTTGTGAGTCTGAAAAACAGGAAAGAACCTATTAAAAATGAAGGAAAGACTTATCAGGCTAATTTATGAAAAGGCATTTAAATATTCTGAAACCCCTATTTTTCGCCTTACTTCTGGTGGTTTGAGTAATTATTACTTTAACTGTAAAAGAGTAACACTCTCTTCTGAGGGCATGTATCTTATCGGGAATATTATTTACGACATGGTTAAAGATTCCGGGGTGAAAGGTATTGGAGGACTCACTCTTGGAGCAGATCCAATTGCCTATGCAGTAGCTTATACCTCCTATCTGAAAGGCAATCCCATTGAAGCCTTTGTGGTAAGAAAGAAGGCTAAGGAACATGGCACAATGCAATGGATTGAAGGAAATATTAAAGCAGGAGACAGCGTCATTGTTGTTGACGATGTTATCACAACAGGAAGTTCAACAATTCAAGCTATAACAAGACTAAAAGAGGCAGGAGTTTTTGTGAAAAGAGTGGTTGTTCTTGTTGATAGACAGGAAGGTGGAAGAGAGAATATTTTAAAGTTTTTATCAGAGTGTGGTTTTCCTTCAGACTTGCAGGCTGTAGTTTTACGAGATGATGTTATGAAACTCTATAGAAGTGAAAAAACAGATTAAGTTTCAATGTATGATTCAATGCTCCTCTGCCTGTTGCGGAGGAGCAACAATTATTACATTAAAAGAGCTCGACAGATTTTATAAAATTTTTCCAATTACATTAGGATTTAGGAAACTGCATCCTTTTAATGACTTTCATAAAGCTTACATAGAAGACTTTGCGATCAAGTATAAAAGTTTTTACATAATCGGAGATTTTATTGCAGGAAACCGCCTGAGGAAAAGATGTAGAATGCTGAAAGAAGCCCTATGCTCATTACATAATAAAAATAAACCTCTTCAATGTAGTGTTGTTCCATTTTCAGTTACTTTTCCAGAGAACCTACAGGACATTGTAATAGTGGAAAGAAAAAAAGGAGCTTTTCGGACATGTAAGGGATTTGATGATAATGCTCCTTCAGTATGGAACGGTGAGTTTACAGATCCAATACTTAAGGAGAATTTTTATGAACTTCGTCAGAATCTTGTTTTTCAGAGAAACATTGTGGAAAGACTCTTTTTTAAATGTGAGAACAGTCCTTTTTTTAGAAAATTTATTACAGAGGAGCAAGGTTTTTTTGAGAT
Organism: Thermodesulfovibrio aggregans; assembly: GCF_001514535.1. NCBI lineage: Bacteria > Pseudomonadati > Nitrospirota > Thermodesulfovibrionia > Thermodesulfovibrionales > Thermodesulfovibrionaceae > Thermodesulfovibrio > Thermodesulfovibrio aggregans. The sequence goes on from NZ_BCNO01000001.1 coordinate 824,551, forward strand.
TCCAATTATTTCTGATTTTATTGATGAAGTATGTAATATTGCTCAAGTTGATAAATTTGAATTTGTAAAGATGCAGAGAAGTTTATTTGTTAAAGAACTTACAGTAGGAGGCGTTAAAAATTCTTTATTTATTGAGGCTTTAAATGTCCTGGACGGGGTAAAAAATTGACAGAACTTAGAAAATCTTATTATTATTAAAAATATTCCATCCTTCTCAGGGAGGTTATTGTGGCAGGTCATTCCAAATGGGCACAAATCAAGCATAAAAAAGCTCAAGTAGATGCTAAAAAGGGAAAAATCTTTACAAAGCTTGTAAGAGAAATCTCGGTAGCTGCACGTCTTGGTGGAGGCGATCCCGAAAAAAATCCTCGCTTAAGAGTAGCTATTGAAAAGGCAAGAGAAGTTAATATGCCTATGGATAATATAAAAAGAGCAATAATGAAAGGCACAGGAGAGCTTGGAGGTGCTGCATATGAAGAGGTGGTTTATGAAGGCTATGGTCCTGGAGGAGTGGCACTTTTAATTGAAGCAATGACGGACAATAAAAATAGAACTGTGTCTGAAATAAGGCATATTCTTTCAAAACATGGTGGAAGTCTTGGTGAGTCTGGATGTGTTTCATGGATTTTTGAGAAAAAAGGATATATACTTGTTGATAAAAAAACCATAGATGAAGATACTCTTTTATCAGTTGCTCTTGAGGCAGGTGTTGAAGATGTTAAAAATGATCCAAAAGAGGAAAACTATGAAATAATTGTCTCACCGGAGAATCTAAGAGATGTAAAGGGTCGTCTTGAAGAGGCTGGTATAAATGTTGCTTTAGCAGAGGTTACGATGTTGCCTAAAAATTACATTTCCATTGAAGGAGAAGATGCAGAAAAGATGTTAAAACTTATGGATGCATTGGAAGATCATGATGATGTGCAAAATGTTTATGCAAACTTTGACATTCCAGATGAGGCAATGAGTAAGGCATAAATATATCATGGAACCATCTATTAGACTAACTTTTAAGAGAAAATTTATTGCAGGTCTAATAGTAACAATCCCTATAGCAATAAGTATCTTTATACTTATCCAGCTTTTTAAAATTATAGATGGTTTTTTGGGACCAATATATGACTATATCTTTGGTAGACATATTGCCGGATTAGGATTTATTACGGCACTTGTACTAGTTTTTGTAATAGGTGTTATATCAACCAATGTATTTGGTAAAAAACTTTTGGATCAGATTGAGAAATTGCTCTTTTTAAAAATTCCTGTTTTTAAAAGTCTCTATTCTTCATTGAAACAGCTAATAGATGCTTTTTCCCCTGAAAATAAGACTTCTTTTCAGAAGTTTGTGATTGTAGAGTATCCAAGAAAGGGTAGTTTTGTTTTTGGATTTCAGACAAAGGAATGTGTTTTAGAAGAAAATGGTAGAGAAAAAAAGCTTATTGCAGTCTACATTCCTACAAATAATTTATATTTGGGAGAAGTAGTACTTTTTGATGAAGAAAGTGTTATTCACACTAATGTTCCAATTCAGGAGGGAATAAAAATTATTCTTTCTGGTGGAATAGCAGCACCCCAGATAATAAGAGGTGATAAATAGTGGATGTAGTGATTTTGGCAGCAGGATTGGGAACTCGAATGAAGTCCAAGCTGCCAAAGGTGCTTCACAGGATTTTTGATAAGCCAATCATAGATTATGTTATAGATTCTGCTAAAGAGTTAGACCCTTCCAGTGTATTTGTGGTTGTTAATCCTTCTTTAAATGAAGTTATAGAGCATTTAAAAAATAAAAATGTGAAGACAGTTTTTCAGGATGAACCTAAAGGGACAGCTCATGCTTTAGGAGTTGCTTTACCCCATTTAGAGAGTGAAAAAGTGCTTGTTCTCAATGGTGATACACCTTTAATAAAAAGTGATACACTTCTTAATTTTGTAAAAGTTTTTGATGAAAACTCTATTGATATGGCAGTTCTTTCCTTTTATCCTAAGAGAGAACACTCTTATGGAAGAATTATAAGAAACTCTAAGGGAGAGGTGGAAAAAATTGTTGAAATAACTGATTACTCTGAACTTCAGTCAGATGAAGCAAACAGTGGAGTTTATCTTATTAAAAGAGAAGTTTTGGAGTTGATTAAAGAGATTAGAGAAAATCCCCGTAAAGGAGAGTTTTATTTAACTGATATTGTAGAGATAGCCAGGGCTAAAGGATATAAGGTAGATGCGTACTGCATGGCAGAAGAAGATGAGTTAATAGGAATTAACACTCGTGAGGAACTTTCATTTGCAATGAAGTACTTAAGAGATAGAGTTGTTAAGGAATTGATGTCAAAGGGTGTTACCTTTTATGATCCAGACTCTGTCTGGATATCTCCTTCTGTTAAAATCGGGCAGGATACAGTAATTTATCCTAATGTTTTACTTGAAGGAGATACCAAAATAGGACACAGTTGCGTTATCTATCAGGGAGTAAGAATCCGTAACAGCATAATTGAGGACAGAGTTCAGATAAAGGATTGTACAGTTATTGAAGGTTCAAATATAAAATCAGGTTCAACAATAGGTCCTTTTGCCCATATAAGACCTGAAAGCGTGATTGGGAAAGAATGTAGAATTGGCAATTTTGTAGAGGTTAAAAAATCAGTTATCGGAGATTCAACAAAAGCTGCTCATCTTAGTTATATTGGCGATGCAGAAGTAGGTAATAATGTAAACATCGGAGCAGGTACTATTACCTGCAATTACGATGGCAAAAAGAAGCATAAAACTATTATAGAAGATGAAGTATTTATAGGAAGTGACACCCAGCTTGTGGCACCAGTAAGAGTTGGGAAAGGTGCATACATAGGTGCAGGCTCTACAATTACAAAAGATGTTCCAGAAGATGCTCTTGCAATTTCAAGAACACCCCAGAGAAATATTGAAGGTTGGGCAAAGAAAAAGAGGGAGGAGTAATAATGTGTGGCATAATTGGTTATATAGGAGATAAAAGGGCTGTTGAGATAGTGCTTGATGGACTAAAAAGGCTTGAATACAGAGGTTATGACTCAGCAGGAATAGCCTACTTTGTTGATGGCAGAATAAAAGTTGTAAAATGCAAAGGAAAGATTAAAAATCTTGAACAACTTCTGGAACATGAGAATCATCAAGTTTTAAATTCCAATCAGAAACCCTTTGTTGCAATAGGTCATACAAGATGGGCAACCCATGGTAAACCTTCAGATGTAAATGCCCATCCTCATTGCTCAGGTGGAATTGCTCTGGTTCACAATGGAATTATTGAAAACTATTCTGAACTTAAAAGAGAGCTAATGCAAGAAGGATTTAAATTTACCTCTGAGACTGATACAGAAGTTATTGCCCACCTGATAAATAAATATAGAGCTGACCTAAGTCTTGAGGAAGCAGTAAGAGAGGCAGTTAAAAGACTTAGAGGTTCCTATGCAGTGGTAGTAATTGACGAAAAAGAGCCTGATAAGATTATCGGGGTAAGAATGGAAAGTCCTCTTGTTGTTGGAGTGATGGATGATGAAAAATTCATCGCATCTGATGTACCAGCTTTCCTTAATCACTGTAACAGAGTAATTTTTCTTGATGACGGTGAAATAATTGTCTTAAGAAAGGATGATTTTAAAATATTTGATTTACAAGGCAAAGAGAAGAAGAAAAAGCCCCAAACTATTACATGGACAGCTTCAATGGCTGAAAAAGGTGGATACAAACACTTTATGCTTAAAGAAATACATGAGCAACCAAGATCCATTGCAGATACAATAAGAGGAAGAGTTCTTCCCGATGGTTCAAGAATAGTCTATAAAGAAATTGGGATTAGCTATGAAGAACTTGCCCTTACAAAAAAGATATATCTTGTTGCCTGCGGCACTTCCTATCATGCCTGTCTAATCGGTAAATACATGATTGAGAGAATAGCAAGAATACCTGTTGAGGTTGATATTGCCTCTGAATTTAGATATAGAGAAGTTCCTTTTGAGAGAGACTCTCTCTTTATAGCCATAACCCAGTCTGGAGAAACAGCAGATACTCTTGCAGCACTCAGGTATGCTAAAAAATCGGGAGTAAAAACCCTTACTATCTGTAATGTAGTAGGAAGTACTGCATCCCGTGAGGCTGATGGAGTCTTCTATACTCACTCAGGACCTGAAATAGGAGTAGCATCAACGAAGGCTTTTACCTCTCAAATAGTAGCTCTATATATTTTTACTTTTGCTCTTTCCAAGGCAAAGAGAGCAAATCCAGCTGATATTAACGAAATTTTCTTAAGTAAGCTTTTTCATCTTCCAACAATGGCAGAGAAGGCTTTAAAGCTTGAAGATAAAATTCATCAACTTGCAAAGGAAGTTTACAAAAAACCGAATTTTCTATATCTTGGAAGAGGGCTTAACTATCCTGTTGCCCTTGAAGGAGCTCTCAAACTCAAAGAAATCTCCTATATTCATGCAGAAGGTTATGCTGCCGGTGAGATGAAACATGGACCAATCGCACTTGTGGAAGAGGGATTCCCGGTTGTTTTCATTGTTTCCGATGATCTATATCTTGAAAAAACACTATCTAATATGGAAGAGATAAAGGCAAGAGATGGTTTTATAATAACCATTTCAAGCAGTAAAGAAGAAAAACTTAAAAAGTTATCTGATAGATTTATCTATGTGGAAGGAATAAACAGTTATCTTAACACAGTGCTTTTCAGTATTCCTCTTCAGTTGCTTGCTTATCATGTGGCAATTCTCAGAGGATGCGACGTGGATCAACCAAGAAATCTTGCAAAAAGTGTTACTGTTGAATAAATTGAACTTTGAATTTAAAATTTTATTCACCCGTTAGGGTTTTTGAATCGCCCTTTGGGCGGTTAAGGCGTAAGGAGGGGTTATAGCCATGAAAGATTTCCCTCTGTCGGATTTAAATCCGGCCCAACAAGAAGCAGTTCTTTATTGTGAAGGTCCACTTCTTGTGCTTGCAGGAGCAGGAAGTGGTAAAACTAGAGTTATCACTTATAAGTATGCATATCTCAAAGAAGCAATGGGATTTCACCCTTCTTCCATCTTTACCGTAACATTTACTAACAAAGCAGCTGATGAAATGAAGGAAAGAATTTTTAAGATGTGCAATGGAAGTCTTAAAAATACCTGGATAGGAACTTTTCACTCTTTATGTGTGAGAATCCTGCGGGCTCATATTGAAAGAATTGGTTACAAAAAAGATTTTGTTATCTACGATGAAGACGATCAGGCAGGATTGATAAAGAGAATTCTTAAAGATTTAAACATGCACGAAGCTCTATGTAAATGCGTGGTAAATAAGATAAGTAACTTAAAGTCGAACTTAATTACTCCAGAAGACTATATTTCAACTACCGAAGGATATGAATTTGAAGAAAGACTTGGTAGAATATACATGCGTTATCAGACAGAACTTCAAAAATGCAATGCTCTGGATTTTGACGATTTGATTCTTTGTGTAATCAGATTATTTAGTGAAAACGAGGATTTACTGAAACGATACTCTGAGCAATTTAGATATATACTTGTTGATGAATTTCAGGATACAAATAAATCTCAGTATGAACTGTTGCAACTTCTTTGCAAATATCACAAAAATATATGTGCTGTAGGAGATGATGACCAGAGTATTTACAAATTCAGAGGAGCAAACGTTTTTAATATCTTGAATTTTGAAAGGGATTTTCCACAGACAAAGATAGTCAAACTTGAACAGAATTATCGCTCTACAAAGCACATTATTCTGGCTTCTACTGCTATGATTTCAAAAAATCCATTAAGAAAACCAAAAAATCTTTGGACAGAAAAGGATTGGGGAGAGAAAATTTTTTACTGTCAATTATGCAATGAGGAAGAAGAAGCAAAGTATATTACAAAAATAATTAAAGAACTTTATCTAAAAGGTGAGTATGAATATAGAGACTTTGCAATCCTTTACAGATTAGTTCTTCAGGCAAGAGCATTGGAAGAGGCTTTACGCATAGAAGGAATTCCCTATCAGGTGATAAGCGGAGTTAGCTTTTACCATCGCAAGGAGATAAAAGATGTACTTGCCTATATGCGTTTTATTTTAAACAAAGAGGACAATGTTAGCCTTTTAAGAATTATAAATACTCCACCAAGAGGGATAGGAGCTGGAGCTCTACTGAAAATTGAAAATGAAGCTAAAAAACATATGATTTCACTATATGAAGCAATAAAGAGGATTATAAAAGACGATTCTGTTGCAAGTAATTTAAAAGAAAAGCTTTTGTCTTTTACCATAATTATAGATGAACTCTCTGAGAAGAACTATCAAGATGCTGCATCGATGATAAAGGACATACTGAATCTTACAGGATATCTTGAGGAAATTGAAGAAGATAGGATTCAGAACGTCCTTGAGCTTTTAAGTTCGGCTGAAAAAGTCTCTGTAAAAGAATTTCTTGATAAAGTTTCTCTCGTTTCAAGCGTTGATACATGGGAAAGGAAGAAAAATGGAGTTTCTCTGTTAACTCTTCATGCTGCAAAAGGGCTTGAGTTTCCAGTAGTTTTTATAGCAGGATGTGAAGAAGGGATTTTGCCATACTTTAAGGCTCTTGAAGATCCTCTTGAATTACAGGAAGAAAGAAGACTTTTTTATGTGGGAATGACAAGGGCAAAGAATCTCCTGTTTATTACAAGTGCAAAACAGAGAAAGCTTTATTCAAAAGTTCAAAAGCAAGAGCCATCCAGCTTTATCAAAGACATCCCATCTGAATACTGTACATGTATTAGAAAGGATTACTCTACATTTACGCCACATAAAAAAGAGGTTGAGACACCGAAGGTTAAGCCTCCGTTTGTGATAGGATGTAAGGTTAAACATCCAACATGGGGGATTGGAGTTGTCAGGGACTATTATGGTGAAGGAGAGGATTTAAAGGTTGTTGTTAACTTTCCCGGAATAGGGGTTAAAAAATTAGCCCCAAAAATTGTAAACTTAGAGAGGGTGTAGAGATGAAAATTTCAAAGGAAGAAGTAAAACATATTGCGATGCTTAGCAGACTTGAACTTGAAGAAAAAGAAATAGAGCTTTATCAAGATCAATTGAGTCGTATTCTTGAGTATGTTGAAAAATTGAATGAAATTGATACAAAAGCAATAGAACCGACATCCCATGTTATTGAACTAAATAATGTATTCAGGGAAGATGTTGTTAAAGAGTCTTTACCAAGAGAAGAAGTTTTAAAAAATGCACCTCAGGCTACAGATAAATTTTTTAAAGTTCCTAAGATAATAGAATAGAATGCTTAGAAGTTTTTTAAGAGCAAAACTGCATCTAGCAAAAGTAACAGAGACAAATTTATTTTACGAAGGCTCAATAAGCATTGATACTGAGTTAATTGAGCTTGCAGGAATATTGCCTTATGAGAGAGTATGGATAAGCAATATGAATAATGGAGAGAGATTTGATACCTATGTTATCCCTGCTCCAAGAGGCTCAAAAATAGTGGGACTTAATGGACCTGCTGCTAAAAAAGCTCAGGTAGGAGACAGGATTGTTATTTTTTCCTATGGTTATCTTATGGAAAATGAGATTCCATCACACAAACCAAAGATTATAATTCTTGATGAAAATAACAATCCTGTAAATATTTATTTTGGCTCAGTTAATGAGTCTAAATAATTTTACAACTGAATCAATGTCTCAATATCAATATGTTTTAGAGCTGTCTCTCCTATTTTGTCTTTATTAAGTTCTGTTAGATATGGAAGCACTCCAAGACAGGGTATATCAAGTAGTTCTCTTAAAATTTCAGGATTTGTTTTTTCAGCAATATCATTTCTGGCAGATTCAGAAAAATTGATAATATATCCCTTGATAGGAATCTTCTTGTTCTTTAGTGCTTCAACTGTAAGAAGTGTATGATTAATTGTGCCAAGAGTTGGTCTTGTTACTATTATTGCTGGTAATTCTAAATCTTTAATCAGGTCTCTTACAAAATAAAAGTTAACTTTCTTTTTTTCCTGTTTAAAGAGAGGTACCATTAATCCACCAACACCTTCAACTAAAATATAGTCGTATTTTTTCTTTAAAACTTCAAAAGATTTAAAGATTTGGTCTATATCAATTTCTATATTTTCAAGTCTTGATGCAACAAGAGGACTTAGAGGATTTTCAAGCTTTACTGGAGTTATTAAATCAATAGAGTCATTCATTTCAGCCATGTCTCTTAAAAACATTCCATCACTTGGTAGCAGTATTCCATCTTTGTTAATGCATCCAGTTTCAATAACCTTCATAGCTCCAACTTTTAACCCCTTTTTAATAAAACTTCTCAGTATGGCAGCTGTAACAATAGTTTTTCCCACACCTGTATCTGTTCCTGTAACAAAATATCCAGCTTTCATAGCAAGCCTCCTTTTAAAAGAATTTCATCGTTATATGGTATAATGTTATATAAACTAAAGGCAACTATTGAGGAGGAATAGTGATAAGATTTGAAGAGTTACAGATGAGAATAATGGATGCAGCAAAGAATTACATGGATGTTTATGAAATGTCTACATTCATTGAACAATACTCATTAAATAAAGAAAGCAGACTTTCGATGACTTTACCTGAAATTAAACCTCCCTATCCAATAAACGCTACAGTGTCTTTTTCTTATAATGCTCATCAGACAAGTTATTCTATGTTTTATGATGAAGATGAAGATAATCAGGATTCTGATAGTTTTGAGAATATGGTGGAAATTGAGGTTGTCATAAATCTTCCATTTCTTGAAGGATACAACAATGTGAGTGAGCTTTTTGATGAGATAGTGAATGAATATCCTGATTTAGATTTGGTTTTAGTAAAAAAAGAATTTATCGGAAAAGATTTAGTGCCTTCAGAAGAATATGAGATTGTCTATTCCTATCCGGCATCTTTAGAGGAATTAAAGGATCTTCAGTTTTATGAAGAGATGTTTTTTGATTTAAGCAACATTCTCCGTACAATTTATGAAAAAACCAGGTTTTACATTGATATGTCCTGGTATGGAGCAGAAGATGAGAATTTTTAATGAAATAAAAACAGTTTTTTTAGACATGGATGGAACTATACTGGATAAATTTTATGATGACTATTTCTGGGAGATTTATGTTCCTCAAAAATATGCTGAAAAGGAAGGGATAAGCTTTGATGAAGCTCAAAAAATACTCTTTTCTATGTACAAAGCAGAGGAAGGCACTCTTAACTGGACAGATATAGATTTCTGGTCAATGAAAACAGGATTAAACATATTTCAACTAAAAAAAGAGGTAGCTCATCTTATCAATCCTCATCCAGATGCAGAGGATTTTTTAAGATTTGTAAATTCAAATGGCAAAAAAGTTTATCTTTTGACAAATGCTCACAATAGGGTTATGGAACTCAAGCTCAAGAAAACAGGTTTTGATAAATATTTTCATGGCACTTTTACATCATTTGACATTGGATATCCAAAAGAAAAACCTGAATTCTGGGAAGAACTCAGAAAAAAGATTTTCTTTGAACCAGAATATTCAGTTTTTATAGATGATACAGAGGAAATTCTTCATACAGCTAAAAATTCAGGGATAAAATTTCCCATATTAAGAGCGATATCAAGCTCTAAAGCTAAGGAAAAAAGGTCAAAACATTTTATAACCATCAAAAATTTTAAAGAACTTTGGACTATTTAAAATTAATTACATTAACCCGAATTCTTTTTTTAACCATATTTTTATTTTTTCATTTATAGGACATATCCCAAATTTTATTTTACTTTTATTTTCTTCAATTGCTTCCCTGAGCAGTTCATTTGGTATTTCTTCAATTTTTGCTATAGTTTCACCAAAACAGTTACTCTTGAGCATCATCAGAAAAAGTTCTGGTTTTTTACCAGATGTTTCAATATAAAAACAGTAGCCCTTTGTAGGCTCTTTACGTACAATTTTTGAACCTTCCTGCAATACTATAGGTTCCATAATTTTTGTTGGATCGTAATCCCATAGAATATGTTGAATATAGTAAGATTCTTTTTTGATATCTTCAAGAGTTAAAAGTTCTTCCCAAATCACTTTATATCACCTCCTTTTCATTTTTTTCTTCTTTCTGGCACTATTTTATCTGGAATTTTACCCTGATTATATTCCTCTTTTACATAAAGCCCGCAGTAACATCTTCCATACTCTTTTATATCATCTACACTATATATACAGGGGCAGATAATATCAGCATCTTTTTGTTTATCTCCAGAAGCCAATCTACAGGGACATGATCTGTATCCATAACGTTCCTCATTTTTCAGCAATCCCTTTATAAGCTCAAGAACAAAATCTTTATCTTTGTTTAACTCAAGCCCTTTTGATTTGGCATATTTATCCAGAATTTCATAGAGTTTTTCAGGAGTCATATCAATTTATTTCAAGTATTTCCTTAAGAGTTGCTTCATCAAACCCTACTACAGCTTTTTCAACTACCAATGTTGGAAATGTTTCCTGAGGATTGATCTTTTTCAATTCTTTTAAGGCAAGCCACTGTTCTCCGCTTTCAAGTATATCAACTTCAATTAGTTCATATTCGACAGAGTTTTTATCTAAAAACTCTTTTATTTTTTTACATACAGGGCATGTGCTTAATGAATATAATCTTACTTTCCTAAGCATTTCCTCTCCTATTTTTGTTAAAAGTATTATCAAGAGTCAATTGAACATCCTCAAGCATCTCCAGGTTAGCTGTCCTAATTCTCTCAATTGGAAGCTTTAAAATCTCAGCAAGTTCTTCAAAAGGAATTTTTGCAACATAAGCAAGCTCTGCAATAAGTATTTTTAATGCGTCATCCTCTATTAGAGCCTTCAGTTGTTGATCCTTTACCTCTACTTTATCAACTGCATCCTGAAAGGGCATTCCATTTTTAAAATTCTCCATTATTTCTTTGATAGCTTTTTCATAAATTCTGCTTTCTTCTTCTGAGTATTCTTTAAAAATAAAGTTGAATTCTGACATGTTAAACTCCTTAACTTATATTTTGTCTCTTTAGCATTTGATTTGTATAGATCAGGTATTTTTTTAAGATACTTTCAGCAGTTGTCTTTATTTCGCTGTCTTTTATATTTTCTGTAATGTTTTTTAGCCATTCCTGCTGCTGTAGTGTTAAGCTCATGGGCTCATCTTCCTCATTCTTTACTCTCTGAGTCCTGTAAATTCTTCCAAAACAGAATTCCACATCTTTTATCCCATAGGGAGAAAGTTTTTTTATAAACTCATCTTTTAACAGACTTAGTTGAACAAGCCATGTATGAGAGTTAACAGTTACCTGAAGAATGCCATCTTTCAAATTCTTCGGAAAAGTATGTTCTGTTATAGAAAAATCAAATATTTCACCCCATTTTTTTCTTATAAATTTTAATGTTACAGCACTATCTATACCAAAATCATTGAGTAAGTAAGGCAAAATTTTTCCTATTTTTTCCATCTTTAAATTGCTTTTTTAACTAATCCTGAACGAAGACATCTTGTGCAGACATGGACTCTTCTTGGACCTTTTTCAGTTATAATTTTCATTTTTTGAAGATTTGGGAAAAAGTATCTTTTTGTTTTGTTATTTGCATGACTTACATTATGTCCTACTACTTTCTTCTTACCACATACATAACAGCTTGCCATTTTGCCCTCCTTCAATTTGCATATACTTAATTATTTATGATAACATTTTTTATTGACTCAGAAACAGGTCATTTAAAAAACAAGGGGGGAAGAAGTAATTTATGTCTGATAAAGTAGTTAAAAGCATAGAATTAGCACGAGAACTCGGGGTAAAGCCTTCAGATATTGTAAGATTTGTTGAGACCCTCAGAAATGTTCAGTTTAAGAAGAGAACCACAAACATTAACATAGAACCTGAAGAAGTTGAAAAGATAATAGAGCATTTCAAGAAGGATAAAGAATCAGAAAAAATGGAGGAGAAAATAGAAACTGTCAAGGCTGAAAAGATTGAGGAAGTGAAAATTGAGGAAGTAAAAGAAGAAAAAATAGAAGAAGTTGAAAAAAAAGAGGAAGTAGAGCCAAAAGTTGAAGTAACATCTAAAATTATTGAAGAAGAAAAATATGAAGAAGAACTGCATCTTCCAGGTAGATTTAGAAGAGAGATATCATTTGAAAAAATTGAAAAAATAAAGCCAAAACCTATTACAACCAAAATCCCCCCTAAGAAGTTAGAACCAAAAAAGTGGCTTGACATTAAGGACCAAAAGAAAGCTAAGAACAAAATTAAAAAGGAAGAACCAGTTCAAACTCCTTCAACTGCTCCAAGAAAGAAGTCTATAAAGATCGAGGAAGGAACAACAGTTAAAGAGTTTGCAGAACTAATCGGGCAGAAAGTATCTGACGTAATAAAGAAATTTATGGAACTTGGATACATGCCCACGATTAATCAGCCTGTTGATTTAGATGCTGCACAACTTGTAGCAGAAAGTTTTGGAGTTAAAGTAGAGCTTTCGCAGACTGAAGAGATTGATGTAATTGAAGAAACAGAGGATGCTCCAGAACTTCTTCAGCCAAGACCTCCAATTGTAACTGTTATGGGACATGTTGACCACGGCAAAACCTCACTTCTTGACGCAATAAGAAAGACAAAGGTGACAGAACAGGAAGCAGGAGGGATAACGCAGCATATAGGTGCCTATAAGGTGACTCTTAAAGGTAAAGACATTACTTTTCTCGACACACCTGGGCATGAAGCTTTTACAGCTTTGAGAGCAAGGGGAGCAAAAGTTACTGATATTGTGGTTCTTGTAGTGGCCGCTGATGATGGAGTAATGCCACAGACAATTGAAGCAATAAATCATGCAAAAGCAGCTGGTGTTCCAATAGTAGTTGCTGTAAACAAAATAGACAAACCAGAGGCAAATCCCCAAAGAGTAAGAACTCAACTTAGTGACTACGGTATTATTCCTGAGGAATGGGGTGGGCAGAATATATTTGTGGATATATCAGCAAAAAAGAGAATAGGAATAGAAGACTTACTTGAGATGATTCTTCTTCAGGCAGAGATAATGGAGCTTAAGGCAAATCCAAATAAACCTGCAAGAGGTACTATAATTGAATCAAGACTTGATAAGGGTCGTGGACCTGTAGCAACTGTTATTGTTCAGAATGGAACTCTCAGAGTTGGAGATGCCTTTGTTGCAGGTACAACCTATGGAAAAGTAAGAGCATTGATTGATGATACAGGTAAAAGAATTAATGAAGCTCCACCTTCTACACCTGTTGAAGTTGTAGGTTTTGAAGAAGTGCCTCAAGCAGGAGACAGTTTCACAGTTGTTGAAGATGAAAAGATAGCTCGCCAGATAGCTAATGCAAGGGCACAGAAAAAGAGACTTGCAGAGATGCAGAAAGCTCAAAAACTAACATTACAGGATTTATATGAAAAAATCAAAGAAGGAGAGGTTAAGGAACTTAACCTGATTATAAAAGGTGATGTTCAGGGTTCAATTGAAGCATTGAAAAAAGCAGTAGAAGATATAACTCACCCTGAAGTTAAGGTTAAAGTATTGCATACAGCTGTGGGAGGTATAACAGAGTCTGATGTAAATCTTGCAGCTACTACAAATGCAATAATAATAGGTTTTAATGTTCGCCCAGAAGTTAAAGCTCAGGAATTGGCTGAACAGCTTGGAGTAGAAATAAAGCTTTATAGCATTATTTATGAAGTAGTTGATGATGTGAAGAAAGCTCTACAGGGAATGCTTGAACCGGAAGTTAAAGAAAAGGTTATAGGTAGAGCAGAAGTAAGAGCAGTATTTAAGATTTCAAAGATTGGAACAGTTGCAGGTTGCTATGTTTTAAATGGAGTAATATCAAGAGCAAGTGATGGAATAAGGGTTATAAGAGACAATATAGTGATTTATGAGAGTAAAATAAGTTCACTTAAAAGATTTAAAGAAGATGTAAGAGAGGTTCAGGCTGGTTATGAATGTGGTTTAACAATAGAAAATTTCAATGACTTTAAAGAGGGAGATATTCTTGAAAACTATGTCCTTGAGAAAATTCCAGTAAAAGGATTTTAAAATGCATCCTTACAAAAGATCTCAAAGACTGGGGATTCTATTAAGGGAAGAAGTAGCTCAGATAATTTTACATAAAATAAAAGATCCCAGACTGGGGTTTATTACAGTAACTGATGTTGAGCTTTCTGATGACTTAAGGCAGGCTAAAGTCTTTATCTCTGTTCTTAAATCAGAGGAAAGAGAGTTTACTTTACAAATTTTGAATGAAGCAAAAGGATTTATTAGAAGTGAGATTGCTAAAAGACTCAGAATAAAGATAATACCCACTTTTGAATTTGTTTTTGATGAATCCATTGAGCGTGGATTTAGAATTGATCAACTTTTAAAAGAAATAAAAAAGCCTGTTGAACCTTGAACTTTGAATTGCCCGTAGGGCAGTTGAATTGCCCGCAGGGCGGAGGAGGAGGTTTGAAACCACCTAAGGAGTTGATTGATACGATTGCAAGTAACAATTTTTTTATAATACTTACCCATACAACTCCTGATGGTGATGCCTTTGGTTCAGCAATTGCTTTGAAGTTTTTACTTGAACAATTCAATAAAAAAGCAGAAATTTATGCAGAACCACCTCCAGTGCAATATCAATTTCTTCCAGGCATCGAGCTTATTAATAATATTGAAAGTTTTAATCCCCATGTACTTAATCCTGACTCTGTTTTAGTATTGGTTGACTGTAATAGTATTTCAAGAGTTAGCTACAGGAAAGAACTTAAAGAACTTACTTCATCATTCAGTCTCAAATTAATTATTGACCATCATATTGAGAGTGAGAGAAACAGAGAGTCCATCTCAATAAAATGGATTGAACCTCAGGCTGCAGCAACAGGTATAATGATTTACTATCTTATAAAAGCAATGAGTGGCAAAATAACACCTCAAATTGCTACAAATCTTTATACGGCAATAATTGTAGATACTGGTAATTTTCAGTTTGACAATACTTCAGAAGAGGTTTTGTCAATAGCATCAGAATTGGTAAAATTCGGAGCTAAACCTTCATATATTTATCAACAAAGTTTTGAATCATGGAGTGAAAACAGATTTAAACTCTTTGTAAAAATGCTAAACAAAGTAGAAATAACTCCTCCAGTGGCAACAGCTTTGATAAGTAAAGAAGACTTTAAAGAAACAGAAACAACCGAGTCAGATACTGAAAGGTTTGTGGAGTTTTTGAGAATTTTAAAAGATGTTAAACTTTCAGCTCTTTTCAGAGAAATAGAAAAAGATTTAGTAAAAGTAAGTCTTCGTTCTAAAGGAGATATTGATGTAAGTGTGATAGCAGTAGAATTTGGTGGTGGTGGTCATAAAAATGCAGCAGGTTATAGAGTAAAAGCTTCACTACAAGAGGCAAGAGACAAACTTATTGAAAAATTAAAAAACTTTGGTGTATTTTTATCTTGAAAAATATGAAAGTTCAAGAGCTCTTCGGGTTATTCAAAGTTCAAATTGAGATAAATGGGTAAAATTATAGCAATAGCCAGTCAGAAAGGCGGTGTTGGTAAAACAACAACAGCTATAAATCTTTCAGCTTCTCTGGCAGTAAAAGGTAAAAAAGTTCTGGTCATTGATTCAGACCCTCAGGCAAGTCTTACCTTTGGTTTGGGAATGAGAAAAAATGGAGAGAAAATCAAAGGATTATATGAACTTTACGCAGGCAAAGCTATATTGCAGGAGGTATTAATTCAGCCAATAGAAAATCTCTATGTAATTCCCTCACGAATTGATTTATTCATGGCAGAACTTGAGATATTTGAAACTGAAGAGAGAGAAAAAAGACTGAAATTTTTGCTTGATTGCTGTAAAGATGAGTTTGATTATATTTTTATTGACTGTCCTCCTTCTTTTTCGTTTCTTACCCTGTGTGCCCTTGTTGCGTCAGACTCTGTAATAATTCCTGTTCAATGTGAACAATTTGCTCTGGAAGCTCTGAGAATATTTATTAAGCTTTTATGGAGAATAAAAGGTAACTTCAATGAAGCACTAGAGCTTGAAGGAATTCTTCTTACCATGTTCAGCAGGCATCTTAATTTAAGTAGAACAATTGCAGAAGATATAAAAAAAGTTTTTCGCTCAAAAACTTTTGAGACCTGTATACCGAGAAACATAGCACTTGCTGAAGCTTCCATGAATGGACTGCCTGCTATTTTTTATGCACCTGATGCTCAAGGGGCTATCGCATACAAAGAGCTTGCCCAGGAAATTCTAAATAGAACCCTAAACCTCAAACCTTGAACCTTTAACCTTGAACTTTGGATCACCCGTCAGGGTGGGATGTCTTATTAAGTTGTTCAATAATTTTTTCTGCGAGCTTAAGATTAAATCCCTGAAGACTTGCTATCTCCTCTGCAGATGCAGATTTTATCTTTTCAATGCTACCAAAGTGTTTCAGGAGAGTAAGTCTTCTTTTTTTACCAACTCCTGGGATTTTTTCAAGAACTGATTGAAAGGTTGCTTTTTTTCTTAGTTTTTTATGATAGGAAATGGCAAATCTGTGAGCCTCGTTTCTTATCTTCTTTAGTAAAAGAGAAGAGGGTTTTTTGTCTTCAAGAAGTATCTCTTTTCTATCAGGAAAAATAAGTCTGTCAGGTTCTTTTGCAATGGCAAAGCAGGGAATTTCTTCGTTTAATTCTTTTATGACTTTTAATGCAGTGTTTAGATGTCCAAGACCACCATCAATCAGAATTAAATCAGGCGCTGGTAAGCCTTCCTGAGCATTAAACTTCCTTACTATTCTTAAAACAATCTCTTTCATTGCAGAGTAGTCGTCAATTCCGTGAGTTTCCTTGATTTTTAAATGTCTGTAAAAGCTTTTATTAAAGTTTCCATCTTCCCAGTAGATAAAACTTCCAACAGAATAAGTTCCAAAAAGAGTTGATACATCAAAAGCACCAATTTTTGATGGAGTTTCATCAAGACTGAGTCTTTGTTTTAACTCTTCAAGGGCAATTTCTACAGGCGAACTCTTTGATTTCAGATGAATTCTTGCATTATTTAAAGACATCTCAAGAAGTTCCTTTTCTTCCTGTATTAAAGGAGTTCTGATAATAACATCACTTCCTCTTTTTTCTTTAAGCCAGAGTTCAAGATGTTCATGGTTTTGAGGCAGATTTTCAAGAATGATCTCAGATGGAGGAATTAAAGATTCCTTAAGATAAAGTGCTTCAATAACTGAGTTGAGAAGTTCATCCCGATTTTCATAAATAGATTTCTTAATAATCCAGTCTCTTGAGCCAATTAGAAGTCCGTCTCTCACAAAAAGAACATTGACTGAGATTTTAGAGTCTTCCTGATAAAAAGTCAGCACATCCATATCTTCAATCTTCTGAGATACAACTCTCTGTTGAGAAAATATTTTTTCAAGTTTTTTTATCTGATCTCTAACTATAGCAGCTTCTTCAAATTTGAGTTCATGAGAGAGTTTTTGCATTCTTTCATACAATCTATCAAGCAGTTCAGTTTTTTTGCCTTTCAAAAATAAAATAACCTCATTAACCCCTTTCATGTAGTCTTCTCTACTGATAAACCCAGCACAGGGAGCAGGGCATCTTTTCATCTGATACTGAACACAGGGTCGCATTGGCTTATTTAAGCTATATTTACAGGTTCTTACTTGAAAGTTTTTTCTGATAAAAGATAGAGCTTCCCACATTGATTGAGCTGGGATATAGGGACCAAAATATAAGTTTCCATCTCTTTTTGGTTTTCTTACCACCTCTACTCGTGGCCACTCTTCAGTAATTGTTATTCTTAAATAGGGATAGTTTTTATCATCTCTCAATAAAATGTTATAAGGTGGTCTATGCTCTTTTATGAGATTTGCCTCAAGTACAAGGGCTTCATACTCACTTGATGTGACGATGTAGGAGAGGTCTTTTACGAGCTGAACCATTTTTGCTTTTCTTTGGTCAATATTGCCATGAAAATAACTTCTCAGTCTGTTTTTAAGACTTTTCGCTTTTCCAACATAAAGAACCTTTCCTCTGCTGTCTTTAAATATATAAACGCCTGGCAGAGAAGGCACTGTATTTAAGTCGATCATATAATTATTGTATTACTTTTCTGTGGCAGTGTAAACCTTATCCCAATCTGAAGGTGGAGGATTTTGAATATAAAACCTGCATCTTTCTTCATAGACAGATGAGGCTTTATCATTAAATTTTTCTTTAATTTTGGTGAATATTTCCATTGCCTCTTTAAATCTGCAATTTCTATAAAGATCTAATGCCTTTTCAAACTCCTTGACTGCGGGCTCAAAATCATTGTTTTCTATTACTTCATATATCTTTACAGGCTCTTTTTTCCCTTTAACCCTTATCAGGTCAAGCTCTCTTATTTGAACCTTGAACTTTGAACTTCGAATCGCCGAAGGCGGTTGAATCGCCCGCAGAGCGGTTGACTCACCAGTAAGGTTGTTTGTCTCCTTTAAAGCATTAAAAGTGTTTTCGCTTATTATTATTCTTGTTCCGTATATTTTATTTAATCCTTCAAGTCTTGATGCTAAATTTACAGTATCTCCTATTGCAGTATAGTCGAATCTTGTTTTAGTTCCCATGTTTCCTATTACTGCCTCTCCTGTATTTATTCCTATTCCGATGTCAATCTCGGGAAATCCAGATTTAACAAACTTTTCATTTAGAGATTTAAGCTCTTTTATCATCTCAATGGCTGTTAAGACAGCTTCTTTAGCATGCTCAGGAATTTCCACTGGTGCATTATACACTGCCATTATGGCATCACCAATGTATTTGTCAAGCATTCCTCTGTGTTTAAGCACAATTTTTGTCATGGGATCAAGATAGTTATTAAGAAACATAACAAGTTGCTCTGGAAGAAGCTGTTCTGATAGTGTGGTAAAACCTCGTATGTCTGAAAAAAGCACTGTTATTGTTCTTCTTTCTCCACCGAGCTTTAAAGTATCGGGATTTTTTATTATTATGTTGACAAGTTCAGGTGAGACATAGCTTGAAAAAGCTTTTTTGAGAAATCTGCTTTTTTTCTCAATGATTAAGTTTCTATATACCTCTGATAACACATAACACAGTAAAAGAGCCAGAAAAGGATAGATTAAGGAAAGATCAAGGAAGTAGTTTTTAAATAGCAGAAGATTTATTGAATAAGTTAAAAATAGAGAAACCATAAAAAAGCTCAGAGAGTAGAGAGTTTTTGATGTTTTCATAAAAATAAAGCTCAATAAAATAACTGGAACTGCAATAAAGAGAATATCAAGGAATGTTACCCATGCGTTGGATATCAAATACTGCTTTTTGAGAATATTTGAAACTAAAGTGGCAGATATCTCAACTCCCGGCATAACAGGATCAACCGGAGTGCTACGGATATCAGCGATTCCTATCTCTGTGGCTCCTATGAAAACTATGGAATCCTCTGACACCTGCACCTTTCCATCAAAAACTTCTACTGCTGATATTGTTTTGAATGTGCCAGCTTTTCCATAATAATTGAGTGCAAGGCTACCAGATTCATCAACAGGCACTGTCTCATCTCCTACCTTTATACTTTTTATTCCATATTGAGCAATCTCAACAATTATTGGTTTTCCCTTGAACTTTGAGGCTGCCATAAGTGCAAGATGAGGATATAGTTCTCCATTGTAAATGGCGAGGAGATTTATTCTCCTGTAAACTCCATCTCTGTCTGGAAAGATATTAAAAAAGCCTGCCTGAGCTTTTATAGATGGAATATTAAGCTCTACATAAGGAAATTCTCTTACAGGGATTGTTTCTTGAACCTTGAACCTTGAACTTTGAACTTTGAATTGCCCGAAGGGCAGTTGAATCATCCGTATGGGTGGAGGTTGTTGCTCGGTTTTGACTATTTTTATTCTTGATTGCCTCAGATTTTCATAAGATTTATAATTTATGTATGTTTCATCTTCTCTAAAGTAGTATCCGACAATCACATTGTTTTTATTTAGTGTTTCAGAGAGAATCCTGTCAGAGTAGGGATCAGAATTTTCTGAAAAAACTATATCAAGGACAACTGTTGCTTTTTTAAGCTTTTCTATTAATTTTGCAGTAATTTTTCTATCCCAGGGCCATCTACCGAATTTGTCAATGCTTTTTGAGTCAATGGCTACGATTAGAACTCTGCTGTCAGGCTCCATGGATCCTCTCATTCTGAATCTTGCGTCTTTGAGTTTGTAGTCAAGGGCTGTTAAAAAATCAATCTTCATTATGTATAAGAGAAAAACAAATAGAGCTGAGAAAAATCCAATGCAAAGAAAAATCGGAAGTTTATTTTTCATTTTCCAAAAGTTTTAAAATTGTCTCCACATTTGTCAGATATTTTCCATCGGGATAGTTCTTTTTATATTGAAGAAGTTTTTGTTTTGCCTGCTCTTTAAATCCCAGTTCGTAAAGTGTCATTCCTGCAAGATAAAGTGCTGCCTCTTTCTGAGGCACCTCTGGATACTCATCAAGAACTATCAAATACTCAGCTAAGGCAGCTTCAGGATTTCTGAGAAACCTTGAATAAACAGTACCTCTTTCAAGTCTTGCATCTGCTTTTATCTCTGGATTGTCACTGAGATCAAGTGCTATCTGAAATACATAAAGAGCTTCCTCATATCTACCACTATCAGCAAGATAGTGTCCATAGTTTATATTCCATCTTGCAATAATGTCTGGAAGAACACCCGATATCTCCCACTCCTCTGGTGGAGTTGGTGCTGTTATCTCTGAAAGACCTTTTTTTGCATCATAAAGAAGACTACCCTCTTCTACTTTTACAGGCTCTGTTGGTGTTAGTCCTCTCGTATTCTGAACCATCGTATCAGGTAAGAGAGTCTTTTCTGAAGTGTCGTAACCAGCAATATAGACTGTATTTTCATTGCCAAAAAATACATTAGCCAGCCCTTTTGAAAGCATCAGGAATTCTGTCCCTTTTATGCCTGCAACTGCTGTGGGAGTTTTAACTCTTAAGTTTGTTGCCTGTCCTGTAAGTTTTACTACAGTAGCTCTTATTTTGCCCTGAGTTATATGAAAGACTCCATTCTTTTTACTTTTGTCAATTAAAAACTCTGAAATCTCAAGCTCTGTGTTGTCGGCAAGTGTAAACTTGCTTCCATCAACCATTTTGATAACTGCCCAGCTTTTTTCCTCTGTTTTTATCCAGAAGCCAGTGTTTAAAGAAAGTCCTGCTTTGGCTTTTTTATAGGGAATACCAGAATGCTCCCTGTAGAGAACTATTCCATCAATTTTTTCAATCTCTCCAATCGAGGCATAGGCAAGTGTTGATAGATATAGTATGGATATGATAACTAAAACTGTTTTTTTCATGTTTCCCTCCACACACTTTCGGGATTCAAAAGCCCGCCGCCTTGACGGGCGATTCAACCGCCTTCGGCGATTCAAAGTTCAAGGTTCAAAGTTCAGGGTTCGAGTTCTTTTTCAATTTTCATCACTACCTCTTCTTTCCCAAGAGCTTTCCATACTTCAATGGCTCTAATAAAGTATTCCTTAGCTTTCTTTTTATCCCCTGTATTTTTATAAAATCTGCCAAGGGTTTCCATATCAAGGGCTATTTTTTGAGGATTTGCAATTTCTCTGTCAATCTCAAGTGCTTTAAGAAAATAGCTTTCTGCCTGTTTTTGATTTTTAGTTGAATAAATCTCTCCAAGAAGTCTTAATGTGTTAGCTTCTTCAATTTTATCTATTTTCTGATTTATCTCAAGAGCATGTTGTAACAGTCTATCTGCTTCTTCATAGTTATTCTGTCTTATTTTTAATCTTGCAAGTAGATTCAATGATTTTATCTTTATGTTGTTGAATTTAGAGAGGCTTAATTTTTTTAAAAGCTCTTGCACATCCTCGTTAAGTAAAAAACCTACTCTTGCTCTTTCAAAATCAAGCTCTTCAATAGTATTTTCAGGTAACAATGCTTTTTTAGAAAGTTCCATAGCTGTATCAATGAATTTTTTTGCTTCCCCTATCTCACTCTCTGAGCTGTAAAGTCTTGAAAGACTAATTAAAATTATCGCAGTTGCATTGTCATCCTGAATAAGGCGGGATTTTTTTAGAGCTTCATTATATAAATTTTTTGCTCTCTCAATCTCACCCCTTTGAAAGGCTTTGTTTGCCTGTAAAATCAAACTATTCAACTCTTTTATTATGAAAGGTTGTTCAACTGGAGCTCTGTAACATCCAGAAATTATCAAAAAAAATAAAAACGAAAACGTTATAGTAATCTTTAATCTATCTTTCATAACTGTCTGCCTCTATAGGCTTTATTTCAGGCTTTTTTATACCTTCTCTTATGGGCCATAGGCCTTTTATACTCTGAAGTATTTCATCAAGGTCCTGCATGCTCTTTTTTGCCTGTTCAACCATTGCAGGTAAATCTTGTTTTGTAGTTCCTTTAATTGTTTGAGCTGTTTCATTAAGTTCATTTAAAAGGTTTTTTGCTGATTTTATTAATTGTATGAGCTCTTCGAGTGATTTTTCTGATTTTTCAGTTATAGAAGGAGCCTTTCTATTTAGCTCATCAAGAAGTTGATTTATCTTGTCTGTTGTTTTTATGAGATTTTCTGATATTTTCTCAATATTTTCAATGCTTTTTCTGATATTACTTTCTGGATTATTTATGTAATTTACTGTCTCTCTTATGCCCGATAATATTTCCGATATTTCTGTTTTAAGTTCTGCTGCTATCTCTTCAAATCCTGCCTGTCTGAAAAACTTTATTGACTGTCCTGGCTTAAGGGGCTGTCCACTGCCCGGTAGTATCTCAATATAAGACTCACCAATGAAGCCTTCTTTTGTAAGTAGTGCTACTGAGCCTTCTCTGAACCATTTTGTGTGGGATTGTTCTATTGAAAGAATAACTCTTACTGTTCCATCATCTTCAAGTTTCATCTCTTGTAGTCTTCCTATTTTAAAGCCTGAGACTTTAACAGGCATACCATTGTAAAGCCCTGTTGCTTTATTTGTTTTAAAGTAGAAATATTCTGTTTTTGTAAAGATTCCCTTTTGCTTTGCAATGAAAAATAGAATGATAATAGTTCCTATCAGAGCTATTGAAATGAATAAAAAAATCTTGCTTTTAAGAAAAACAAATCTTGGATCTGTCTGTCTAATTTTCTGCATATTTAATTATACTGGCTTTTTCAATCAGTAAACTGTCCCTTTCTGAATCAAGAATATAAATTAGTGTAGTCCCATCTGCAATCTTTTGTATTTTCCCAATGAGTTCTCTTTTTTCAGACTCCTCAAGTCCATTAAAAAGATACTCAAAAATTACAATCTCAGGATTTATTAAAAAAGCTCTTGCAATCCCAATTAATCTTCTCTCAAAGAGTGTAAGTTCTGATAAAGGAATCATAGGCTCTTTTTTAAAATTCAGATTTTTAAGAATTTCAATCCCTCTTCTGATAATATTTTCTTCCCTGTCAACTTTATGGTAAATTGCTGGAAGTGTAAGGTTTTCCCATGCCTTTAAATTGCTAATTAATCCTCCTGTTTTAAAAACTATGCCAATTTTTTTTCTCAGTTCAAGGACTTTATCCCTTGTAAGTTCTTTAAGTTTTTGTCCCATTATAATTACTTCTCCTTTTTTAGGATTTTTTAGCCCTATGATTAGTTTTAAAAATTCACTTCCCTGTTCTTCCTTTCGAAAAACAAACACATTTCTTGAACCCCTTTCAATTTCAAAGTCCATTTCCATATCAATAAACTCACCAGTTAAACCAAATGCTTTTATCATTCAATAAATTTTCCAACAAAATCGATAAAAACATCAAATAAAAATATTGAGAAAAGACTCCCTGTAATGGCTTTAGTTGCTCTCTGTGGTATTTCAGTTGAGCTTTTCGCGACAGAAAGCCCCTGCCATATACAGATTACTGATATTGAAATACCAAAAATCATTGACTTTGAAAAGGACATTGCAATCTCTTTAAAGGAAAGATTAAGAATAATTACATCTGCGTAATCTGAAAAAGGGATGTTACTTATCAGTGTTGCCAGAAAGATTCCTCCAAAAATGGCTGACAGCTGAAAATATATGGAAAGAACAATGGCAGAGATTAAAACTCCATAAAGTCTTGGTTTTAGTAGATAAACTTCAGGTTTTATTCCCATTGCCTCAAGATACTCTATCTCTCTGTTAAGTTTCATTGTGGCAAGTTCTGTTGCAATTGCAGAGCCACTTCTTGTGAGAATTATGAGACCTGTAAAAAACGGACCAATTTCTTTTAAAACAAGCCATAAAAGTATTTTCCCAATAACATTGCTTGAGCCTGCTCCTGCTATTGAAGCTGTCTGAAGAACTATAACAAAACCTATAAGCAATCCTGAAATTGTTATTGCAGGCAATGCTTGAATTCCTGTGAAGTATATCTGTCTAAGTAAAACCTCTCCAACAGGTGACATTACTATCTTTTTGCCCTTACTTTAAATACAAAATCGTAGTTTAAAATATCTTCCCACTGATATCCTTTAAGAGTTGAGCGAGTATCATCGACATCTCCGTAGGGATTCCCGGGTATGTAAAACCAGTTCATTACTACATCACCAGAGTGTCTGAGCACTATCCAATATTTTCCCTTGTTGATTTTAATCCTTTCAGGAAATGTAAAATCAACCCAGTAATAACCCGGACGTTTCTGAATGCTTTCCAGAAAAACTGGCTTTGATCTGAATCCTTTAAGTGAAGGTTTACCTCCTTCATCTTCAACAAGATCAATATATACAGTTCCGTCACCGCCGAATTTTCTCATTGCAAGGGATATTTTTTCAACTTCAACTGGTTCATCAACTCTGAATGCCTGAGCATAGATATATTTTGATGTGACATACTCGGCTGTTTCTTTGTCAAGTATTTTCACTGCCCTGTCCCCTGAAATCTGGTATAGTTCAACAAGACTTGGAAAATCCATGTTTCCGAATTCAAATACCTTCTCTTTTGGCAAAGGCGGTGGAGGAAGTGGAGGCGGTGGAGGAGGCTTTTCAATGCTCTCTTTTTTTACGAGAATTTTATTGCTTAAAAGATAGACTCTTGGTGAGGTTTCAGATGCCTTAGGTGAAAGAGAAACTCTGTCAGAAAGAAATTTTGCCTCAACAGTTTCATTAAAAGAGGGAAGATAGGGAGAAGCTCTCCATGTATCATTTACCTCATCAGATTCAAGAGCATGGGTTTGTTTTATATGCCTCGATGATGTAAACTGTTTTGACTGCTGGGGATCATAACTCAGCCACCCAAGATCAGGAAAATAAACCTCTATCCAGGCATGTCCTCCCTGACCCATGCTCTGAACAAGAAAGTTCTTTCCAAGAGGAATTTTCCACTGCTGTTTTAAAGTAAGTCCACCAACTACTCTTGCAGGAATTCCCGAAGCTCTGAGAAGTGCTATTGAAATATGAGCAAGATTCTGACAGTTTCCTTTTCCTGTTTTAAGTGTCCATAGAGCATCAAATTGAGGTGGATTGTATGTATACTTTATATTGTCAGCAACCCAGTTAAGAATTCTTGTAACTGCCTCATACTCTGTCTGGGCATCTTTTGTGAGCTCTCTGGCGAGTTTTACAATATCAGGATGTTCCGCCTGCACAAGTTGTGTAGATTGAAGAAAAATCTTTTCAGATTCAGGAATATCCTTCAGAGGAAAGGATGTCACAGAGTTTTCCGCTTTTAACTCTGAGCCAACAGAGGCTTCAAAGGTTATGGTTATCCTGACTGATCTTGTGAGATTTCGCCAGCTTGCCAGACCCCAATAATTGCCATACCGGTCAGTTATTTTTTCAAATTTTTCAGGCTCTGGTTCAATTTTTATGTCAAGATTATAAATTCTTTGTGAAACAAACTTATTTGAAAAATCCTTTGGAAGGGCAAATCTAAAACTCAAGCTTTCAAGAGGCTCAGTTACATTAAATTGCAACTGCTGGTTTATTTTTATTCTGCTTTGAAGGGTTCCCTCAAGAATAAGAGTTTTTGAAAATGCAGGGTATACTGTAAAAAGAAAGGATAAAAAAATTATCGAATTTATCAAAAATTTTAACTTTTTCATTGAATTTTAATTTTAAAGGCAGGCATAAGCCTGCCTACTCTTAGTTTAATCGCATACATTATTTGTGCATTTGCCACTGCAGCACTGACTGTTTGAAGTGCACCACCATCCAGATGGTGTGCATGGCTTTGCAGCTATCATTGTTTCTATTTTTCCATCACTTTTCATTGCAAGGCAGTAATCAACCTTTTGAGATGCAGTAGCAGTGTCTTTGTTGAGTGTAATGAATAAAAATCCGGAAGCAACTATCACAAGACACAGGGCAATCAGAAAAAATTTCTTCTTCATTTTCAACCTCCCTGTTTTGATGTTAGCTCCTCAAGGAGCTATAAAATTGTATAAATTTCAACTAATTTTCTCAAGGTAATTTTCACCTCTCTCGTTGTGTCTTAATACTCAACTTTGTTTCGTAAAACTCAGAGGCTTTGCTCTTACCATTTCCTGTAATTTGAACACCTTTTTCAACAATCTGTACTCCTCTTATTTTATCGCCAAGTTCGTCAAAATTTGTTCTTATCTTGTAAACTCCACCAGCTGGCTCAACATCAACTGCACCGAGCATGCCAGTGCTTGCATAAACAATAATGCTTTCTTCACCAAAAGGTGGTGTTACCTCAAGTTCGAATCTGTCTGGACCTGAGGGGATTTCATAAACAACTCCTCCCTGAAAGTAGTTATCTTTTCTGTATGGATTTGGAAGAATCTGAACAAGGCTTCCATCAGCCTGTCTGTATAAAACTCTTGCATAAAATGGTTTGTTGCCTTTCATATAAATTTTTACTTTTTCACCTGCCCTGTATTCTTTTTTATCTGTCCATACATTAACCTTAAGTGGTGCGGTGGGATCATCAAGTTCTTTTGATTGAGAAATCCTTTTCATTGCCTCTTCATCGGGAACTACTTCAGCTTTTATTTTTATCCTGTAGCAGTCTCCAATTCTTGGTGGTTCATTATCCCATGCACCTTTTGATTCAATTATCCTTACCTTTGCATTTGCATAGGCATTAACCAAATCATGCTGAAGTTCAAAGTCTTTTACTTTTGTTTCAGATTGAATATAGGTGGAAACCTGTTCAACTGCCTTTTTCTTTGCATCCTGAAGTGCTGTTTCCTCTGTTTGCCTCTTTGACCTGTCTTCACTCATGCAGGCATATCCCTCTGACTCTGTTATCGCAGACTGGGAAGCAATGGCAGTAGAGCTAAATATCAGGATTATCAATAGAAGGTAAAAAATTCTTCCCATAGTTTGCCTTAACACTTTACTCTTTGTGCTATACATTTACCGCTTTTGTCAGGACAGCATCTTTCACACCAGTGCTGACCATTTTGATCACAGCAACATACTCTCTCATAGCAACCATTAAGCTGAACACTCCATTCACTGCAGTTTGCCGATGCTGCAAGAAGATAGTTTTCAGAACCAATACTGCATAAACCTGATTTTTCATCAACATTCATGGTTGAAAGCGCTGATGAAGCAGAGATAAGTATTAAAACCATTAAAATAGTAATTAAACTAAATCTTTTCATCTTACTCCTCCTCCACCCTTACGGGTTATTCAACCGCCTTCGGCGATTCAAAGTTCAAGGTTCAACTGCCCTTCGGGCAATTCAACCACCCTGACGGGTGATTCAAAGTTCAAAGTTCAACTGCCCTTCGGGCAATTCAAAGTTCAAAATTCAAAGTTCAATTTTTTTCAGCAATTTTAGCTGTGTTTTCCTCTATTTTAAACAAGACGATAATTATTTCAAGAACAACCCTTGCCCAAATAATGTTTAAAAAAACAATCACTGGAGCGATTATTATTCGCAAAAATCCTCCAAAGGGTGAGTATTTCATAGAGTTTATTCCACCGATTAAGAAAGCCAGTCCAATAAGTACTGAAATAATTATCGCAAATACATACAGTATTTTGATTACTCTTACAGTAATAAAACTTTTGAATGACAGGTCAAAAAGCTGTGCAAAAAATCCTTTCTCACTATCCATAAAAACCTCCCTTTTATTTAGCTGTTAATCTTTCAAGTAAAAATTTTACCTGTCTGTCTTCAGGATTGAGCCTCAGGACCTCTTCAAATACCTTTTTTGCTTCCTCCTCCCTGCCAGTCTGGTAATACATTAATCCCAGTGATTTCTGAAGTGTTGAATCCTTTGGAAACTTTTCCACCCCCTCTCTAAGATAGTTCAATGCTTTTTCATCTTCCTTCATCTCCTGATAGCATATAGCAAGATAGTAATAAGTTTCAGCTGTTGCAAAGGCTTTCAGCGCTTCCTCAAAGAGTGTAACAGCTTTTCCGTAGTTTCTCTGCCTGAAGTATGCTCCTGCCTCAATTAAAAGCTCTGTTGCCTTCCTTTGTCTTTCTTCCTGAGAAAGCCCTGAGTAGGGATTTGAGACTGCATTCACAACTCTTCCTTCTGGAACTTTACCATCGTAAACTTTGCTTATCTCAATATTTCTAAGCCTCATCTCATCAATATTTGTTGAACCAAAGTAATTTGGATGAATTTTTAAAACCGTCTCCGAAGAAATATTCAGATTGTTATCATAAATGTTGTTATCCCTTATTTCACCTGAAAATCCATTAATTTTAATGCCTGTTTCATTCTGAAATATGCTGTTCATGGAAACTACGGAGTTTGTCCTTATGAGCCCAATTCCTGTTTTATTACCTGAAATTGTTGAATTCTTTATTGATGGAGAAGGAATTCCTGTTAGTGAAATCCCTGTTTCACAATCTGTAATTATTCCATTTTCAATAAAGCCCTGTGATGAATTTAAGGTTAATCCAGTCTTTGCATTTTTAATCCTGAAACCACTTATATTTATCTGCCCTGATATTACAGATATTCCTCTCCACTTTTTATCAGAAACTGAGATGAATTCTACTGGAGAGTCCTTCGCATCTAAGATGAGTTTGCCCTCAACAGAAAGCGCTGAGTTTTCGTGAAACATTATTCTTGTCTCTGGCTCAACTGTTAGAGTTAGCCCCTTTGGAACTATGAGGCTATCTTTAACAATGTAAACTCCTGAAAGAACAGTATCTCTTGTGATTTCTCCTGAAATCATCTGAGGCTCTTTTGTTGTCAGGGATGCCCGTACAGCATCCTGTATTTCTGATTCATTTCCTGCATTATCGTAGGCAACAACTCTGTAGTAGTAAGTTTTTCCGTGCTCTGCGGTTCTGTCTTCATAGGAGTTTAGCTCTGTTATGCCAATCTCTTTAAAATCAGTGAGGGGTTTGTCGCTTCTTAAAATCTTATAACCCTTTAAGTCAGGCACATTTCTCAGGGTCTGCCAAGATACTTCAATTCTGTCATGGAATCCTTTAGCCCTCAATCCTGTTACCTGAGGAGGCGGGGTTGTATCAATTGTGACAAATCCGCTTACATCAATCCATTGAGTTTCGTATCCACCGGGTTTTCGTAAAGACACAATTAGGGGAACTTCCTTAACGTTATCACCGGGCATAACAACATACTCGCCAATGTAAATCCCTGGCTGTGTTTCCTTCATCGGGATACCTTTTTTAAAGTTACCGATGTCAAAGGTTGCAACCATGCCTTTGTCTCCTTCAACACCAACCTGTATGACTTTTCCTTTTCCAAAGGGAGAGTCCTTTGCATTTGTAAGAACCTCTCTAATAGTTGGTCTTTCTTCAACAGTTCCCGCAGGAGAAGGGATTTTTTCATTAAATTTGTAACAAAGTTCGTTGATCATTCTTACCTGCTGAATGTCTCTTATATTCATTGCAGTTGATATTGCTGTCATGACAGCACTCAATGGAGAAAGTGGAACTCCACCCTCATGGTATCTCACAGAGTCTTTCAGCCTGAAAACTTCCTTTCCTGTTCTGGTGTTTACCATCCAGACTTCAGCTTCCACTCCAAGCTGAGAGTAGGCAACAGCATAAATCTTTTTGTAATCAGTAACCCTTCCATAAATCAATCCATCACATCCCAAAGCTTCACAAATCTCTGCTGGTGGAATTTCAAGAATGTTTTTACCCTTTGATTTTTCAAGCTGAATAATTTTCTCATCAACGATGCTGAGTTCAATGTCCCTGTAAGGCTTTGAACTGAAGTGATTGTAAAAAGCCTTTCTAACCTGATTTGCTATTCCTATTTCCTCTGTTTTATTCTCAAATGGAAGGATTGCAACTGTTTTAGGAAGTTCTTCATCTGATATTTTTACTTCAGGAGCCTCTTTTTTTATCTCAGAAACAGGAGCGCAAGAAAAGACAAGAGATAGTAGTAAAAGAAGAAACAGAGTTTTTTTCATGCTGCACTCCTTCGCTTTTTTCAAATTATAAAGTTTTATGGAAATGATTTCAAGGTAATTTTCACCTTATTTTACCAAGTGGGAATGACTGGCCTGTCGGTGTAGCTGTTGGATACTGAGCTCGTTTGAAAATCTTCTCTGCAAGGGCTGGAACCTCACTATCCACATAGTTTGCAAGCTCAAGGGTTTTTATGAATCCATCTCTGTCTGTATCTGCCTTGCCTTTTAAGCCTTCTACAAGCACATAGGTAAACAGCCCGTGTCCCTGATAACCTTCAAGGGCTTCCTGAAGGGATGTGGATGCTGAAATAATTGTGGAACCAACTGCCTTTGAAAGTATCTTCACCGCAGTCTCTTCACTCATACCACGGGTAAGCATTGCCATCTGCAGTGCCTCACCAAGTTTTCCAGCATTGCAGGTGTCTATCACTATGAACTTCTTTGTTGACGGTACATTGGCTATGAGTTCTTTTAGCTCTGCCTGTGTTAGGGCATCTTCTTTAAGCCTAAAGGTGCTTAATGAACCTACATTACTCGTTATGAGAAAATACTCTCCCTCATCCACTGTTCCATGGCTTGCCACATAGAAGACAAAGACATCCTCTGGATTGAGGTTTTTATAGCCTTCAAGGGTCTTTTTGATATTTTCCTTTGTAGTTTCTTCCTTTGTTGTGAGAAGTTTTACCTCTACTTTTTCAAACAGAGGCTTTGCAATCTGAGTGATGGTCTCTGCAAAGAGTTTTGCATCTGCCACTGCGTATTTGAGCTCAAGCTTTGGGTTTTTGTATTCATTTATCCCTATGACCACTGCATACATGGAAGGCTTTTTAATGCTTATACTTGCAATTACCTTGTGCACAGCAGGGTTACTCTGCATGGTGTTGTCACCATTGAAGGCTACTGCCTTTATGATGTTTTCACCATTTAGAAGTTTTACCGTATATGTCTTAAAGATAGACTTCTCTCCAGCCTTTGGTGTGATCTTTATTCCCCTTGCACTGTCAACAAGAACTGCTGTTTCATTGAGATATAGCCTTATGTCTCCAATACCAGAACCTGTGTCTGTGAGTTTTACTGTAACCTTTATCTCTTCTTTATCAGTTGTAAATTTTCAGTGAGAATTTTCTTTCGGCTCGTATACCTTACCGATGAATAGTATAGCACCGGTTGTATTGTGCTGGATTATAAAGATAAAGGGATGGTCTGCGCGGAAGACCACGGGCTTCTTTGTTCGCTCCACAGAGGCTTTTGATAACATTATCACAGCGGTGGCTGCTGCCGCCTCTGTCCCCTCTTCATTGACCTCCACAAATGCCTTGTGGATTACATCATCTATTTTGAGTTTTTTTGTTCCATCCATGCCTGAAAAGTCTGCATCATCAGAAAAAGCAGTTGGCATACCCATGCCTGCAAATACTTCCTTGAGTGTATATTCCCTTTCAAACTTAAATCTTGGCAGATATAAATCTACGGGTGTCATACTTAATTTTCTTTTTATCTCGCTTATCCTTTCATAGGTTAATGTCTTTTCTATGCTTTCAAGATCTACTTTTGGAAGTAATATTATCATTGAGAGTTCCTTTCCTTCATAGGGAAGTTCGATGGCTTGTAGGTCTTCTGTTTCAGTATAGTTAAACTCTGGATATTCATTAAATCCTTTCATATCCATTGTCATCATCGGCACCTTTACTTTTTTATTCGGTGAAACCTTGAAATCCTCATCTTTTGTCAAATTTTTTTTGAACTGTGTTTGCCATTTCCCCTTGAAATATATCGCATTTGTAAGGATAAGCCTTGTATCCTGCGAAACTGCCTGTGGCGTTATTATATTCTTGATTTTGCGGTTTGTATTACCCTCAATCCAGCCGTTAATCGTAAACACTGCCTGCTCTCTTTCAGTTGGGTCAATAAATCCCACATTTGTTGCCTTGCCTTGATAATACCTTTCTATCACCTTTAAATAATCATCAAGCAGTTTATAGGTCTTCTCTACCCAGAGGGCATTTGCGGTGTGGAGTTGATACTTTTTGTCTTTTTTGTTTATCTCGTTGATTAGATTGAAAAATCCATCTCTCCGAGTTTTATCATTTAAAGGGAAATGAAAGACTTTCTGCATCTCATCTTTTGTCTGTCCCCTTGCACCTTCGTAAGTCATACCCATAGCAGTAACAATACTGAAGGGTGAGAAGAACTCATTTCTCCCCTCTTTACCCTGTATGAGTTTTAAGTATAGTTCAAATGTAAATTTATTATTTGAATCAGCAATATCTTCAGCCCTACAGGGTAGGGGATTAAAAATGAAAACTGCCACAAGTATGATTGCCAGCATAAAATATTTAGGTAAATTAACCATGATATACCTCCAGAGATATTTACTTAATCTTTTTTCCGCATTTGGGGCAAAAAGAAAAACTCTCTTTTACAGGGTTTCCACAATAGGGGCTGTAGTTGATGACACCAGTATCGTTTATTTTTCGTTCGATAATCTCATTCTCTTCTGAATAATCGACTATGTCGTATACAGATATCAATTTCTCTCCGAATGCATTTTTGTATGAGTACCTTGCATATGCTATTCCGATAATTATAAATACTATTCCGAATAATGGGAAAACAAATGGAGCCCCAATCTCAACAGCGCCTAATATCCAAAATATCGCAAAGATTATAGCTGCTATTGAAGAAAAAAATCCTATCTTAGATGGAACATGCCCGGGTTTAATCTGTCTCATTTTTTGTCTCCTTCATAATTAAGCACATATTTTTTTATCAATTTTCTCAAATGCCCTCATAAGTTTAATCCCTTTGTACACTTTTGTCTCATCAGGAGATTTGATGGTAAGGGTTATGACATTGCTGTCTTTAGCAACAGATTTACTATCGTTTTTTTCTGTCTCTTTTTCTTCTTCTGGGCCAGTATAGTTACAGCAAATTTCAAATAATTTTATGGACTGCTTGGGTTTTAATGTTACCTCTATAAAACATTCATCTTGATTATAGATAAATTCATCAGCCTGCAATAAACTGCAGTTTTCTAAATTTTCATCACATAGCATAGGGAACCAGCCATTTTTTATTTCTTTTTCAAACTTGCAGGGCGTTCGTTTTATTTTTTCGTAAAGTTCTGGTTTTTCCCTTTTTAATTTTTCAAGATAAGGGGTAGTTTTTGTGGAATCTACTGAATATTTGAAGTTGATTAATACTGAGTTTTTTGAACTGTTGAGCACAAAGAAATCTGTTTTCCATGAACAGGAGAGAATAAGAAATATAGTTAATGAGGTTAAAAAATTTTTCTTCACAAAAACCTCTACAACTTCACTTTTTCTGCTCCTAAATAATATGTCTCTAACTGCTCTTTTGTCATTAAAAAAACAGTGAACGACTGTACGAATATGGCAATCCCAGAAAGCATTCTGGTATTACCATAGTTCCATCCTGTTTTTTAAAAAAACTACTTTCACTGGCATCTGATCTTATAAGCTATGCATTTTCCTGAACTATCAGGACAACATCTTTCACACCACATTTGTCCGTTTTTATCACAACAGCATACTCGTTCATAACATCCATTGGTTTGCATGCTCCATTCAGAGTAACTATTTTCATTGTTAGCTGCAAGAATAATCTTCTCAAAACAAGGTTTGTTAAACGATTTCGAATCTTCTTTTTCTTTGTGTGGAGTTGGTATAGGGATTTTCTCTTCAATTGGTCTCAAAAATTCATCTCTTTTTTCCTGTGGTTGTTCCGGACCAGGAAAATCACCCCATCTTCCTTCCTGTTCTGCTCTTTTGCTCTCGATCGCTGTGTCCACAGCTTCTTCAAAGGGTGTCCGAGCAAAAAGCTGAGATGTTATAAATAGACTTGCTACTAAAATAAGTGTAATCAAATTTTTCATATTACACCTCCATAGTATTTATTTTTTGTTTATATTTTAAAATGGGCTATAAAGCAATTTTATTCTTTTTTTTATACTTTCAAGGTAATTTTCACATTTGAACCCCACCTTTTTATTTCAATTTTCCTCTCCTGCCAACTAAAAAATAAGATAAACTTAAAATTACAGCAATCAGACCGAATAGAAAATTCATGGAATTGTTATCTTCAGCGGGTTTTTTTAATAAAATTCCAAGCATTCCTATGGTAATAGCAATCAAGACCACAACTATCCAGATTATTTTTTCATTTTCCTTGAATTTTCCTGTGATTATATCAATAAATGCAAAAACAGATAGAATTATTCCAATACCAATTGCTCCAGCATCAACAAAAGCCAATGCTGTCCAGAGTATCAAGGCTATGAGAATTAAAAAAAATATTTTGAAGGTCTTGCTCATTTCAATACTTCTCTTATCTCATTTAAAAGCCTTTTATATAGCGCATTTCTTGTCTTTAAAAGTTCTTCAGGTATTTCCCTGTAATATTCCTTTGCTTTATCCAGCTCTCCAGCTCTGGCATGAATTAAAGGTTTTATAAGCAGAATAAGGCTATCATTACTGTATTTTGTCAATTTCTCTAAAATCTCAACCGCCTCTTTGTATCTTCCTTTATCAGTTTTTAGAAGTCCCATTACAGTAAGGGTTAATTTGTCTTCAGGGTTTAATTCATAGGCTTTTAAAGACTGCTTTTCAAATTCAGAAGTTTCTCCTTTTATTCTTAAAATCAAAGCCTTAAATGCTAAAACCTCTGAGGCTTTTTTTTCTAAAAACTCCTCAGGTATTAGTTCAAGATCTTTTAATTCAATAGAGTTTTCAGAATAAACCTTAAATTTTATTTTTTCATTTTTATTTATGTAATCTACGACTGTCCGCAAAATATCTCCATTTTCTCTCAAAAACCTTATATCATTATCACCGAGGTTTATAATCTTATCTCCTTTTTTTAGACCTGCTCTTTCTGCAGGTGTGTTTTTACTTACATAAACAATCATGGGATAAACTTCACCCATTACAATATTAGCACCTATACCTTTTCGTTTAAGCAATGATGTGGCTTTATCAGCCATTTCTAACGCTTTATCAAATTGCCCTTCACCTGCATATACATATGCAAGATGGCCGTAGATGTGCGGATCATTTGGTGTTTTAGTTAACATTTCTATTACTAACTTTTCTGCTCTTTTAAAATCTTCAAGTTCGGTAAGACTGTAAATTATTTTTAACTGGTAAGGGATTGTCTGGACTGAACAATCAATAGGTTTGGTTTCTTGACGGTTGAAGAAATGAGACATCATTAAATTTTTATCTTCACATTCCTTTTTAAAAAATTTTGAAGCCTTTTCAAAGGAATCAATTGCATCCTGATATTTTCTTTCTTTAATATACACCTCACCGAGAATTGCATGTGCTTCATATTCGCCCGCTTCGAACTTAAGTTTTAAAGCCTTCTGGATAGTCGATTTCGCCTTGGCATAATCCTTTTGGTAAAGATAAACCTTTGCAAGTGAAATATATAATAGAGTGTCAAAAGGTGAATCTTTTAATCTTTTTAACAACAACTCTTCTGCACTTTTATACTGTCCTGTGGCAATATAGATTGATAAAAGTCCCGAATAATCAGAATTTTTTGATATTTCCATCAACTTTTTGTATGCCTTCTCTGCCTTTTCATAATCCTGCCTTTTAAAATATTTTTCGGCGAGATCACTTATTGCAACAGTATTTTTATTTTTTGCGTGAATATCAAGGACTTCGTCAAAAGAATACTGACAGTTATCCTTAGTTGGTTTTTCTAATTTTTTTCCATCAACATAGCAGAAAAATTCATGGGATGAACCTCCAAATCCATTGAAAATGATAAAGGTTCTATGTGGGACGGCGATATTAAGTTTTTCTGAAGTTTGTTTCAGTGTCGGATAGAGGGGATATTCAGGGGTAATCAGACCAGAGATTTTTCCCTTATAAAAATTTAAGTTTATACCTTCATAATCAGCAAGATTGCCATCTTCACTTAAAGGTTGATAGCATTCAATTGCGAAAAGATCGTTCTTTTCAATTCTTCCGTCTTCAATAAGCCTTCTTGATTTTGCATAGGTGATTGTTCTATTTTTAACATAAATTTTCAGATTTTCAGGGATACAATTTTTTAATGTAAACTCAGATGTGTTTTCCCTGTTTATACTGTATCGAATTTTATCATTCTCAAGGTCTGTTTTTACCTCTATGCAACTGTATTTTTCTGTTTCTGTCTGTGCATAAGCAAATTCCAGCAGTGATAAAAGAATAAATAGAATAAGGATTTTTCTCATAAACTCTCTCCTATTTCTTCCTCAACTCTGGATGAGCTTCAAAGTAGTCATTGAGTTCATCAAGTGTAAAATCATCAAGAAAATTGTAGTCATAGTACCACCTTTCTAACTTCCTTGCATAGGGTGCAATCTTTGATATATCAAGGTTCAGGTCATCTCTGAATTCATATCTTCCTTCATAACGAAGCATCTGAATGTAAATCTTGTCCTTTTCAGTGAAAATATCTTCCACCTTTTCATAAATCGGCTTGAGTTCTTTCAAATACGCCTTTGAAGAACTGCTTAATTCAGGTCTTCTTTGCTCTGGAAAGGCTTCAATTATTCTTATTCTTTCATATTCATTTATTCCAATAGTCCCGGGGAGTATTAGCACAAGTTCAACTCTGCCAACTCCTCCAATAATGTTTGAGGTTTTCAGTGGATAATAGAGTCTGTCAGTCTTAAATCTGTAAATTAGTGGTTCAATGAATCTTGCTTCTTTTTTAACTTCCACATAATCAAATACAAAATACTGGATTCCCTTTTTTATGTAATCTTCAGCAATGGCTGAAAAATTCTTGAGTGCCTTGACTTCAATCTTTTTAATCCCCTTTTTATCGAGAAAATCAATCACCCAATTGTTAAAACCATTTATGTCATTTATCTTTATTACAGTCACATCATGAAGTCCTATTTTCTGACTCAGTCTTATCTCAACAGGCTCTGCTCCACCTCCTCCACCACCTTTGTAAATTGGTACTTCAAACTCTATCCTTTTTATTCTCAATAGCTTATTTACTTCCTTAAAGGGATTTCCCTTAGCAAGGCTTACTTCTGGCTCTGAAGGAAAGGGAATGAATTCAAGGATACCAGTTTCTTTAGTTGCTTTTAGTTCAGTTCCAAGAATTAAAACCTCTTCTTTTTTATTGTGAAATATGATTGCCTTCTGAGAATCCTCACTCACCTGTGCATCCATATCCCACCAGAAAAGACCTTTGTCTGCAAATAATAAAGATGGAGATAAAAACAACAGAAAAAACATAATAATTAAACTTTTTTTCATCTTTCAACTCCTTTTATTTATTTTAGTCTTTCAGCGTTTTTGCATGCTGATTGATCTTTGAAAGTATTGCATAGGTATAGGTATTCCTCACGTGCCTTTTGCAGCAAATCCAGTTTTTCATATATCTCTGCTTTCCGCGAAGAAATCTGTGCTGCAAAACCAAACCAGAAAAAGGCTTCTGCCTGCTGTCTGTTAAGCTTACCAAGTTTTTTAGTAACATTAACGCGACTTTCGTCATCTGTTACCATCCCCATCTCTGAGACTAAGGACATAAATTCATCAATACTCAATGACTTTTGTGCCTGGGGAAGGTTTCTGTCCACAATCTCCTTTGCTTTTTTTATATAGCTCATCTTAACATCATAATTTCCTTCCTTATAAAGAAGACATAGGTACACAAGCAGGAGCGCATCAATCCCCTGAGGATTTCTTTTTTCCAGAAGGGATATCCCTTTGTTGAAGTAATCTTCTTTTAATGGTGAATCCACACGAAAGGACATAAATAGATACTCTTCTGCTGTCGCATTCCCTGAAGCAATCTTCTTTTCAATTCTTGATTTTATCTGTTTTGCAATTTTTTCCTGTTCTTCTTCATTTTTCCCCTTAATCTCATTAAAGGAAACACCTGTTACCCTTTCTTCCCATCCTCCTTCATATAGATAATGTTCAATTTTTCCATATTCTGTCTGGTCTATATCTTTGATTTCTTCCTGCAATTTTTCCTTTTCTAATTTATATTGTTGATATTTCTGCAATTCTATTTGATCTTCTATTTCCTGTGCTTTCTGACCATAGTTTTTCATCAGTTCCAGATATTTATCAGCTTTTGTCTCGTCAAACCAGGAATAATACCTTTCGGCTAAATAGTAGACACTGTTGGCCTTCAGTCTATAGAACTGAGCCAGACATCCTGAATCTTCCTTGTTACAAAAAGAAGCAGCTTTTTCAATTTCGTTTAATGCTTTGTTAATGTAATCATCAATGAGTTTCTGCTCAGAGTCAGCAAATCTGCGCTCTTTAATTAGTTCTAAAACAGCATTTTGAAGCCTATCAATATATATAAATGCCTGTAACTTGTATAACTCCAATTTGTTTGGAGCATTTAAAGCTAATGCCCTGTTTATATCTTTCAAAACTTTGTCATTATAATCCTTTTCATCTTCTTCCTCACCAACAAGCCATTTTATTTTATAAATGATATTTGCCCTCAGGGCATAAGCTTCAGCATAGTTTTCATCTAGTAGTATTGCTTTATTTATGTTTTCCTCAGCCTTTTTTAAGGATTTAAGTTTTTCCTCTTTTTCTTTATCATCAATTGGTTCACCAATATTTTCATCCAGTATTAATTTAGCAATGCCAAAATAAGCCTGTGGTAAATCTGGATTAAGTTCTAAGGCTTTTTTATATGCTTTAAGCGCTTCTTCTCTTTCAAATAAAGACGAAAGTTGCTGTGCTCTCTCAAGCCAGAGGTTTGCCTTATACTTTTTCTCTTCTTCAGAAATTAGTTTTGCTATTTTCATTTTATCTCCACCGGTTGCAAGTTCAAGCTGTCTTTTAAGTCTTTCCATTTCCTTATTCTGTTTTTCAAAATCTGACTTTAATCTGTTGTAAGAATCTACAATGCTTTGATCCTGCATTACTTTTTTGAGATTGCTTTCTATCTCTTCCTGTGACATGGTGGCTTTAATTTTTACATAAAACCTTATTGCATCTACATCCCCGAGAACTGTTTTTTTCTTTTCAATGACTTCAATTTTCATTGAATGGTTTGCAATGACCTCAATGAAATCACTTTCTAAGGCAAGATTTTTAACTTTAGTATAGCTTTTTACATATGCGCCAGCCTGCTCAGCTGCTTTCTGCACCGCTGCTTTTTTTGCTCTCTCCTCTGCCACTTCCATTGTCTCTCCATTACCCATTACATATTCACCTTCTGCAGTAATTATTACAGGCTCTGAAGAGAATGCCTTTTTATAACCAATTCCTGCGAATAAAAATATCACCATACAAAACCATATAAATATCTTATTACTCAAAATAGCCCTCCTTCTTTTGTTTTTATCTCTTTTTACCACTTCTCATCCATAATCTCCTTACGCTTTTGCCTGTACTCTTCATCAGTTATAAGTCCATCTTTTCTCAAAGCCTCAAGTTTCCTGAGCTTTTTCTCAAAATCCATTCCTTCTGGTATTTCACTTTCATCTATCTCTACTACATCCGTAGCAGTGATAGGAATATTCTTTTTCTTTGAATCTGAATATGTTGAGAGATTTTTAATTGAATATACAATGCCTGCAAGACATGCAATAATCCATATAATACGAAAAAAGGCAAAAGGAGTTTCATCAGGAG
Organism: Thermodesulfovibrio aggregans; assembly: GCF_001514535.1. Classification (NCBI taxonomy): domain Bacteria; kingdom Pseudomonadati; phylum Nitrospirota; class Thermodesulfovibrionia; order Thermodesulfovibrionales; family Thermodesulfovibrionaceae; genus Thermodesulfovibrio; species Thermodesulfovibrio aggregans. The sequence continues at coordinate 864,539 of NZ_BCNO01000001.1, forward strand.
CATCGGCCATTATAGCTACTCCAAAAAATAGAAATATTATAAGCATCACAATCGTTATTTTTGAAGCAAAGGGAGAGGGTCTAACAGGGGCTATTTTAGGTCTTTCTTTCATAATTTTTCCTCCTTGTCAAATTTGACATTTATATCAGCCAGATAAACATAGTAATCTGGTATAGCTCCAAAATACTGCCTTTAATGCTCTGTTCGTAAAAAGCTTAAGGAAAATCTTATCTCTGCTGCCTCCAAAAGGAGAAGCATAACCCTCCAAGAATTTTAACTCTCCAATTTCAACTCTCTCTCCAAGTTCAATAGAATTGGTCTGCACAACTCCATCATTTTCCACAGTAAGTGCTGTTATCTAAAAAATAGCCGCTTCTGCCACCACTTTCAGCAAGTATCACCACTGCAACATATACTGTTTCAAATGACTTCGTCATCAGGTATTTTATCAGCTTTACTTCAATAAAGCTATTCATGTCTTCTTCACCAGGGCTCAGGGGAGAGCCATATTCTCCGTTTTTTAATGTGAATGTTCTGTCTGAATACAACATGTGGTAGGTGAAGTTTTTCGCGGTCTTCTCTGTAAACACTGTCTGATCAGCATGAGCCTGACCTGATAAAAGAAGCAACATCCAAACGATCAACGACACATAAAAATTTCTTTTTAATCTAATTTTTCATCTCCTGCTGATAGAGTTCTTTTATTTTTAACTTTTTTCATGTAGAAAAAAATTGATATTTGCAGTGAACATAACACTACAGTGCTGATGACAAAAGCGATTACGCTACTTTTAAAGGTTGATACTATCTGATTTTTAATTAAAAAGATGCTCACTATTCTGTTTAAAAACATTAAGGCAGGCAATGACAGCACAGCAAAAATAATATGAAAAGCCTTTTTCCCCTTTATCCTTACTGCAACCACAATTCCTGAAATCCAGAAAACTATTGCTATAAGATAAAGAACTACTATTAATTCAGGTAAACCAGACATTTTTTCTTGCCTCCTCTTTGATTATACAAAACTGACAATTAAATTACATCCATCTTAAAAAATATTCAAGGTAAATTTCACATTCAAAAATTTTATCTACAAATTTTCACCTCAACCTACCCACTGGAAAAGAGTGATCTGTTGGTGTTGCTTGGGATACTGGGTGCATTGCAAGACCTTCTCTACAAGGGCTGGCACTTCACTGCCTGCATAGGCTTGTCAACTAAACCCTGCAACTTGTTCTAATATTTCATCTTAAATGTAAAAGCCTTTTTTCTTTAGTTCTAAAACTTTTTCAAAGGCACTTTTAATGATATTCATTTTTTGAGCTTTCATCAATAATTCTATTGTTCCACTTATTCTTAATCCCAGTTCCTCAGCCAGTTTTCTTGCTTTTAAATCATCAATCAGTACAGGAATGCCAGTATCATAAGCCAATACCACTACTTTAGCCTCTCCCCGGCCCAGATTCATTTCCTTTATAAAAAGATTTTTCAATATGCATAGATGAAAGACAATTTAAATTAATGTTACCAAATTCTTTTAATACCCCTTCTGGCACAATAACTTCTACACAATAAAGAAAGAAGATCAATTCTCTCAAGGGCTATCAAAACAGATGTATCTACTATGACTCTATCAGGCATTATCAAGTTCTTTTTCAAGATTTAGATTTTGATACCTTATTGGTGAAATACCTTTATTCAAGAGTATCTCAACATATGCCTTTTCAGAATATCCTGAGATTGAAAATTCTCATGAAAATTGACCCACCCTTCTATTAAAATAACCCCTAAAACAGGGGGGGGGGGGAAAGAAAAGGGTATAAAGCATGGAAGATAGGGTAAAAAAAAGGAAACAAAAGAAGAAAAATCAAGAGCTAGGAAAAAGA
>NZ_BCNO01000001.1:867448-900389 GCF_001514535.1 Thermodesulfovibrio aggregans
ATTGAGGAACTTGACAGAGTAAGAGCGATAAAGATAAGGACGGAAAAAACAGAGGTTTATGCAAGGACAGCTGCAGAGAGAGTAATCAGATATTGAGAGCCTTAGGAGTAAAAATCCCGCCAGTAATCCTCAGAGAAATTGTAGTGGAGTAAACAGGACAGGTGCGCCCTAACATATTGAAAATAAAGAATTTTAAATTTTTAACTGTCAAAGTCGGGAAGAAGTAGGAAATATTGCCAAGTTTATAGCTTCATTGAATCCTTCAATTCCTTGTCGTTTGCTCGGTTTTTATCCAAATTTTTATATGGATGATTTTCCTTTTACTCCAAAGAAATTAGCTCACGATTGTTATGAAACTGCTTTGAATGCAGGATTAAAAAATGTCTCTATAGGAAATGTCCATTTATTAAAATAAAGGGAGGCATATGATGCCTCCCCAAAATTAAAGAATTGGCAAATATCTTTCAATTTCATAAGGAAAGATTCTTATACGATAATCATCCCACTCCTTTTTCTTGCTCTCAATAAGATTTGTAAAGATATGGTCTCCCAGAGTTTCTCTAAGTAAATCGCTTTTTTCAGCATACTCAATGGCTTCAATTAAACTGCCTGGTAAGTTATCTATTCCGAGTGCTTTTCTTTCTTCTGGATCAAGGTGATAAACATCCTTTTCAATTGGCTCAGGTAGCTTATATTTCTTTTCTACTCCTGTTAATCCAGCATTTAACATACATGCAAAGGCTAAATAGGGATTACATGAAGGGTCTGGACTGCGCAACTCAATTCTTGTTGCCTTTTCTTTCCCTGGCTTGTAAAGGGGAACTCTTATCAATGCAGACCTATTCCTTCTTGCCCAGCAGATATATACAGGAGCTTCATATCCGGGAACTAATCTTTTATAGGAATTTACCCATTGATTTAAAACGAGAGTAATTTCCTTTATGTGAGTTAGAAGTCCTGCTATATAGCTTTTTGCAATATCGGAAAGGTAGTATTTGTCTTTTGGATCAAAAAATGCGTTTTTATCTCCCTTAAAGAGTGACTGATGAGTATGCATACCACTTCCATTTTCACCAAATAGTGGTTTTGGCATAAATGTAGCATAAACACCATGCTGTTTTGCAATCTCCTTTACTACGACCCTATAAGTCATAACAATATCAGCCATTTGAAGTGCCTCGGCATACCTTAAGTCTATTTCGTGCTGTGAAGGTGCAACTTCGTGGTGTGAATATTCTACCTTAATTCCCATTTGCTCAAGAGCTAAAATAGTGTCTCTACGAAGGTCCTCTGCAGCATCAAGTGGATAGTCAAAATAACCACCTTCATCAAGAATTTCTGTTCCTTTATCTGTTTTGAAATAGAAAAACTCAAGTTCTGGACCAAGATAAAATGTATAACCTTTTTTCGAAGCTTTTTCAAGATTTGTTTTGAGAATATATCGGGGGTCTCCTTTATATGGTGTCCCGTCTGGTTCGTAAATATCACAGAACATTCTTGCTACAGGGCTTTCTTTCGGTCTCCACGGTAGAATGGCAAAAGTTGTTGGATCAGGTCTTGCAATCATGTCTGATTCATCAATTCGGGCAAAGCCATGTATTGATGAACCATCAAAACCCATACCCTCTGAGAAAGCAACCTCAAGCTCTTCTACTGGAATAGCAAAACTTTTAAGTTGTCCAAGAATATCAGTAAACCAGAGCCTAATAAATTTAATGTTCATCTCCTTGACCAGTTTCATTACATCTTTTTCATCTCTTGGCTTTGAGTAAGTCATAAGATCCTCCTTAGTTTTTAATTTTATATGAGGCAAAGCCTCTTTTTTAGAATCAAATGTTATATATACTTTAACATTTAACCAACAGACTTTAAAAATTTATCAATAATTATTTCATTTAACGGCAAACGGTTGCCATCAAAATTATCATATCAGTAAATATTTTTTTTGTCAAGAGTTTTATTCCTATGCATTTCTTCATTGGACACTCTACTGGATTGTAAGATTTTAGAGATTTTTGATGAAGAATTCTTAACTATCGTAGTATTAATTAACTGAAACTATTTGACCCGAAGGATAAGTTTTACGAGTGTTGCAGAACAAGCTTAGAAATCTCCAAAAATAATTGGGAAGTGAAAAACAGCATAAATCTGTCAATCTGAAGAAATTAAAAAAAATATTGACAAAAATGTCATTTCTTAGATATTCTAAAACAAAAGGTAACCTTTTGCCTATGGAGATAAAAAAATATGTGTAGACTGGCAGCTATAACTTCATCAAAATATTTTTCGCCAATGGAAAACATTCTTGCCCTTGAGACAATGAAAGAAGGGCACGATGGCTCTGGGCTTGGTCTTACACTTAAAGACCTTGGTGGTGAGTTTAAAGATTTGAAAGAATATCCAATTCTTTCAGGAATATGCTCAAAAAAAGGTAGAGAGACTCTTGATGCCTATATGGATGAAATGGGCTTTAAGCTTCTTTACAGATGGAGGCCTAAAATAAAGCCTGTTAAGGGAATTGTTGCAAGAGATTTTTATTTTGCCAGTGTTTATGACTATCCTGAGGAATGGAAAGACAAACCCTTTGAAGAAAAAGAACAGCTTCTTATGAATATAAGATTAACCCTGCGAAAAATGGGTGAAGCTGATGAATCTATCTTTGTTTTTTCTTTTTATCCTGATGTGATAACACTCAAAGAAGTGGGAGACCCTCTTGAGATTGCAGAATTTTTTGGACTTGATAAAGATATTCTCAAAGCTAAAATAATTTTTGCACAGGGCAGGCAGAACACCAACTATCAGATTTATCTTTATGCCTGCCATCCCTTTTTCCTTCAGGGATACTGCACAATGACAAATGGTGAAAACACAGCCTTTGTTCCTATAAGAGAGTTCCTGATGAGCAGAGGGTTCCCGGGTTACATGGGATATAACTCTGACAGCGAGGTTTTTTGTCATATTCTTCATTATTGTATGAGACAGCTCAAATTTCCACTGACTTATTATAAAGATATAATCACTCCTTTAAAATGGGAAGAAATTGAGCAAAGACCTGACAGAGAAGCTCTTTCACTTTTAAAAATGTCCCTTCGTTCATTGTGTATTGATGGTCCTAACATGGTCATAGGGTTTATTCCTGATGGAACGTGCTTTATGGTTCAGGATGCTAAAAAACTCAGACCAGGTGTTGTTGGAGGAGTACCGGGCAAATACGCATTAATGTCTGAACTTTGCGGATTAGATAAAGTTATTCCTGAAAGAGATGAATCAAAGGATATATATCCAATGAAGTATGATATGGTGATTGTATCACCTGGTGCAAAGGAGGTAAAAGTATGGAACCAGCTGCAGGCTTAAGGCTTGATTTTAACCATAAATTAACAATAAAAGAGTTTCCTTACATAATTCGCTGGAGAGAAGACAGGTGTAAAAGATGCGGACAATGTACAGCTGTATGTCCTCAGGGAGCAATCAGACCGGCTGTTAAATATATGAGAGTTATTGAATCAGGAGGAGATACTCCAAAGCCAAGGCCTGTAAGAAGAATTATTCATGTAATTGAACAGGTAAACGATATAGAGCATTACTGTACAGGCTGTGCCATCTGTGCCCTTGTTTGTCCCAACAATGCAATAGAGCCAGAGTATAATCCTCAGAATAAGTTTCTCTTTTATAAAAATCGTGGAGGAGAAGGATATAAAAGAGGCGGAAGGAGAAATGATCCAGGTGTGTCAACTCTTGACAGGCTTAAATTCACAAGAATCTCAATGCTTACAGACCCTGCTCTCGATGCTGGAAGACACGAATTCAGGGTCCGCTCATACATTGGTAGAATTCTTCCTCCTGAGGAATTACCCCTTAAAGTTGAAAATGGCAGACTTGTTGTTGATAAATCTTCAGGAAAGTTTATTCCGCCTGTAAGGGAAATCTTTCCTATAATGATTGGAAGCATGTCCATTGGTGCACTTTCTCCAACAATGTGGGAAGGACTTGCTATGGGAGTTGCCTATCTAAATGAAGTTGAAGGAATTCCTGTTGTTATGTGTTCTGGAGAAGGAGGATTTCCACCAAGACTTCTTAAATCAAGATATGTAAAATACTTTATTTTGCAAATTGCCTCAGGTTATTTTGGCTGGGACAGCATAATTCATACTTTACCGTATATGACTGAAGACCCGGCAGCAATAGAAATAAAATACGGTCAGGGTGCGAAACCAGGAGATGGTGGATTGTTGATGGCTCCAAAGGTTATAAAATTGATTGCAGAAATAAGAGGAGTTCCTCAATTTGTAGACCTTCCTTCACCACCAACTCATCAAACAAAGTACTCAATTGAAGAATCTGTTATGAAGATGATTCAGTCAATGTCAATGGCTTTTGGCTTCAGGGTACCGGTTTATCCAAAAATTTCTGGGACCAGGACTGCAAAGGCTGTGCTTAACAATCTTGCAAGAAATCCCTATGCTGCAGCACTTTGCATAGATGGTGAAGACGGTGGCACAGGTGCAGCATACAATGTTTCTCTTGACAAAATGGGACATCCAATTGCATCAAACATTAGAGAGTGCTATCTTGACCTTGTAAAACAGGGCAAACAGAACGAACTTCCACTTATTGCTGCAGGAGGAATCGGCAAAAAGGGAAATCTTGCAGCAAATGCAGCAGCGCTCATTATGCTTGGTGCCTCAGCAGTTGCTGTTGGAAAATACATAATGCAGGCAACTGCTGACTGTCTTGGCGATGAATACAACCGTTGCAATATATGTAACACAGGAAAATGTCCAAGAGGAATCACAACTCAAGACCCTAAGCTTTACAGGCGTCTTGATCCTGATAAAGTTGCAGAGAGGCTGGTAGAAGTATTTAAAGCTGCTGATGTAGAGCTTCGTAAGATATTTGCACCAATGGGAAGAAGCACAGAACTTCCAATTGGAATGTCTGATGGACTAAGTATAGATGATAAAGCAATGGCAGAGAGGTTGGAGATAAGCTATGCCTGCTAAGAAAACAACACAAAGAGAAATGCCAAAAATTGGCTTACATGAAACCCTTATACCATATGAAGAAGTGGTAAAATGGGTTGATGAAAAATCTGTAATTATTCATGGAAATGTAAAAGGAAGAAGGATTCCTTCAAGAATTCTTGAGGAATACATTCAGGAAGCTGTCAGAGAAGGTGCAAGAAATTTACATGTCTATGCCGATGGTCAACATGGAATTGGTGGAAGAATATATCCAAGAGGTGAGACTGTAAAAGTTACAGTTGAAGGACCTGTTGGACAGAGATGTGGTTCAATGGGAATGTTCGGAACAGAGATAGTGGTAAAAAATGGTGTTTCCGATGATGTTGGATGGCTTAACTGTGGGGCAAAGATTACAGTTTTGGGAGATGCAACAAATGGAGCATGGAATGCTGCTGCACAGGGAATTCTCTATGTTCAGGGAAGTGGCGGTGCAAGATGTGACACAATGACAAAACACAATCCAAGATTTGATCCCCCTCAGTCATGGTATTTCAGAGATGTGGGAGACTCTTTTGCTGAGTTTAAAGCTGGTGGGATCGCGGTTGTCTGCGGAGTAAATCCGCGAAATCCAAGAACAGTGCTTGGATACAGACCGTGTGTTGGAATGGTTGGAGGAATTATCTATTTCCGTGGCAGAATTGAGGGTTACAGTGAAAGAGATGTAAAACTTCTGGAACTCAGTGAACAGGACTGGCAGTGGTTATGTGAAAATCTTAAGCCATTTCTTACTGCCATTGACAGAATGGATTACTATGATGAACTCACAAAAGATATCGGGCAATGGCATAAACTTGTCCCATATACACCACAGGAAAGAAGAAGGAGAAGATGGTTTAAGATTAGCATGGAGGAATTCAGAAAAAACTACTGGGAAAAAGAAGTTGGACAGGGAGGAATTTTTGCAGAATACATTGACCACGAACCAACTGTTATACCATACATTGTAACTGGAAAATATCGTAGATTTAAGCCTGTTTGGGCAAATGAAAAATATGCACCACCCTGTGCATATAGCTGTCCAACAAATATACCAACGCATAAGAGAACAGCACTTATAAGACTTGGAAAAGTTAAAGAGGCATTAGAACTTGTTCTTGAGTACAGCCCTCTTCCTGCCACAGTTTGTGGGATGATTTGTCCAAATCTTTGTATGCAGGCATGCACTCGTGGAAGAATTGATGCTCCTATTTCTGCAAAAGAGCTTGGTAAAGCTTCAGCTTTGCTTCCTCCTCCAAAGAAGGCAGAGCCAACAGGACACAAAGTTGCAGTAATTGGTGCAGGACCTGCTGGAATGTCTGTTGCATGGCAACTAAGCCTTAAAGGACATACTGTAACAGTATATGAAGCAACAGACAAAATTGGTGGGAAAATAGAGCTTTGTATCCCTGAGCACAGACTTGACAAAAGAATACTTCACATGGAAATAGAAAGATTTAAGGAAGTTGTTCAAGATATTCGTCTTAATACACGGGTTACAAAAGAGCTTTTTGAAACAATACGTAAAGAAAACGAATTTGTTGTAATAGCGGTTGGAGCACACAAACCAAGAAAAATTCCTTTCCCTGGCTCAGAGCATGCTATCTCAGCCTATGAATTTTTAAGGGCAATAAATGAAGGTAAAACCTTTGATCTTAAAGAAAAAAAAGTGGTAATAATTGGTGCTGGTAATGTTGGAATGGATGCTGCGGTGGAAGCTTACCTGTGTGGAGCAGAAAAAGTAACTGCAGTTGATATTCAAAAACCAGCATCTTTCGGAGCAGAGCTTGAACGGGCACAACAGAAGGGTGTTGAAATCCTCTGGCCAAAGTTTACTGAAAAGTATGTTCCCGAGGAAAAGAAAATATACTTCAAGGATGGAACAACTCTTGATGCAGATTTTGTAATTATGGCAATAGGTGATATGCCTGACCTTGATTTTATTCAGCCACAGATTCATACTGAAAAGGGCTGGGTTGTTATAAATGAATTTTTCCAGACTTCAGATCCAAAAGTTTACGCAATTGGTGATGTAACAGGCTTAGGACTTGTAACTCATGCAATTGGGCATGGAAGAATTCTTGCTCAATATCTACATGGAGAATTGATGCATGCACCTGTAACAAGGGATTTAAGGCAGAGAATACCCTATGAAAAAATCAAACTTGACTACTATGAAAGATGCCGTGCTACATCTTCCCTTGAGCAGGAGGCAGAAAGGTGTCTCAGTTGTGGCTCATGCAGGGATTGCCACATGTGTGAAATGACCTGTTACTGGGGTGCAATAAGCAGAGTGGAAAAACCTGATGGAAGATATGAGTATGTGGTTGATGACAATAAATGCATTGCCTGTGGCTTCTGTGTCGGAATATGTCCCTGCGGTGTGTGGGAGATGGTTGAGAATATTTAAAATTTATAAATCAATTTCTGGCTACTAACTATCAGTTAGTAGCCTTTTTTATAAAATTGCTCAATCTAAAATGATTTCTGTTATCTTTTCTTTAGCTTTTACCACATTCCATTCAATCTTAGTATATAATTGATTATAATCTATCCATTGGGAGGAAAAAATGAGGAAAACGGAAAGTTTTACAAGAAGGGAATTTATAAAAGCTGCCGGGATAGGTGCTGCATTGGTTTTTGCTGGTAAATGGGGAATTCATTCAATAGCATGGGCTGGTTCAGATAAAAGAACGCTCAGGATGATTCTTGTTGATTACAGTAAATGCACAGGATGCAGAACCTGTGAGGCTGTATGCTCTTCATGGAATAATCCCGTAACAATTAATGGTGAAAAAATTCCAGGGCTTGGGAATCCAGTTTATTCAAACATAAAAGTTGTAAGTTTCAATCCAGATGTTGATGTCCCAAATGTGTGTGCCATGTGTCCTGATGCACCATGTGTAAATTCATGTCCTGTTGAGCCAGACCCTAAAACAGGAATAAAAGCTCTTTACAGAGATAAAAAAACTTTGACAATAAAAAATGACCCTGCCCGTTGCATAGGCTGTGGAAACTGTGCCCGAGCCTGTGCTGAACAGAGAAAAGGTGTTATAGAGCTTGACTCAAAAACAGGCAAACCAAGAGGAATCTGTACTCTTTGTAATGGTGACCCCCAATGTGTAAAACACTGCCCCTTTGATGCTCTTTCCTATGTTGAGGTTAATGAAAAACAAAAATTTTATGGACTATCACCAGAAAAAATTGCCTCTATACTGGCAAAACATTGGTATGACACGGATTTAGGAGGTGTTAAATGAAGATAAAAGGATATCACGGTAAAATACTGAAAATAGACCTTACAACAGGTAAAATTGAAAAAATAGCTCTCAAAGAGGAAGACCTTGTTAAATTTGTTGGTGGACGGGGTCTTGGGGTGAAACTACTCTGGGATAATCTAAAAAAACCAGGAGTTGATCCCCTTTCACCTGAAAATCCACTTATCTTTATGACAGGACCTTTTTCAGGCTTTTCAGTTCCTTCAGCCTCAAGAACATGTGTGGTTACAAAATCTCCAATAACATCACCTCTTCGCTCTCCCTATCCTCATGCATCTACAGTAACCTACTCAAATGTTGGAGGTTTCTTTGGTCCTGAGCTGAAAATGGCAGGCTATGATGGAATTATGATTACAGGAAAAGCAAATGAACTATGCTACATCGTCATAGAAGACGATAAGGTATATATTCGTGATGCAAAAAAATTTAAAGGTATGCGCACAGATGCTTTTGACAAGGCGTTCCTTAAAGAGCTTGGAGACAGAAGATTTAAAACTGTATATATCGGACCTGCAGGTGAAAATCTCGTTCGTTATGCAAGCATACTTCATACATCTGCCCGTGCTGCAGGAAGAGGTGGAGTGGGATGTGTGATGGGCTCAAAAAACTTAAAAGCAATAGCAGTAAAAGGTAGCATACAGCCTGATGTTGCCAATCATAAAAAATTTATCGCTATGGTTGAGAAAGCCCGATTAGCTCTTAAAAACTCTCCAAATACAAAAAACTGGAGGGATTACGGAACCGCTGGATATATTGTAAAAAGTAGTGATCAGGGTACAGAGACTGTTCGTAACTTCCGAGAGGGAACTTTCCCTGAAGCATACAAAATTGGTGCAGAAACTGCAAGAAGAGATGTATGGGTAAGAAACATTGCCTGTATGTACTGTCCTCTGGCATGTAAAAAAAGTGGACGTACAAAGGGTAAATATGGTGGAATTGTCCATGATGGACCAGAGTATGAAACAGGTACAATGCTTGGTTCAAATCTTTTGATATCTGATATGGCTGGCTTACTTAAGATAATCTACAATGTGGATGATCTCGGGCTTGATGCTATTTCAACTGGAGCAGTGATTGGCTTTCTCATGGAAGCCTATGAAAAAGGTATTATTGATCAGAAATTCCTTGACGGAATTGATCTTAAATGGGGAAGTGTAGACGCAACTCTTGCCATTATAGAAAAAATCGCATACAGGGATGGAGTTGGAGACCTTGCATCAAAGGGAGTAAAAGTGCTCTCTCAAAAAATAGGACAGGGAAGCGAAAAGTTTGCCATTCATGTTAAAGGTCTTGAACTTGCTGCTCACAATATTCAGGCAAATCCGCCAAGAGCTCTATGCTATGCCACAGCAAACAGGGGTGGATGCCATCTTAATGGAGACAGTGTAACCATGCAGAATTTCAGAGCAATGATTGACTCAACAGGAGTTTGTTTTTTTGCTGCCATGGATAGTGTTTATGAGGAACCATTGATTTCCCTTCTAAGTGCAATCACAGGAATTGATTATGATAAGGCTGAATTTTTAAAAGCCGGTGAAAGAGTTTTTAATCTTGAAAAGATGTTCAATTATCGTGAAGGATTCCGTCGTGAAGATGACTGGCTACCTGATAGATTTTTTGAAGATGCCTTTACCATAGGACCTAAAAAAGGTGCTGTACTTGATAGAGATAAATTCCGTGAAATTCTCACTCAATATTACAAAGAAAGAGGCTGGGATGCGCAAACCACAAAGCCTGCAGAGGCAAAACTAAAAGAGCTTGGTCTGGATAAGATTACTTAAAACTGCCGATAGAGAATTTATTTGTATAACCTCAGAAGCTTTTTTCGGTTTCTGAGGTTACTTCTCAAAAAAGGTTTTGTAAAAATTCCTTGCGCGATGGGAGTATTCTGTGTTTATTTTTTCTGCTTCATTGAGGATTTTTTTCCCGACTTTGACAGTTAAAAATTTAAAATCATTTATTTTCAATATGTTAGGGTGCACCTGTCCTGTTTACTCCACTACAACTTCTCTGAGGATTACTGGCGGGATTTTTACTCCTAAGGCTCTCAATATCTGATTACTCTCTCTGCAGCTGTCCTTGCATAAACCTCTGTTTTTTCCGTCCTTATCTTTATCGCTCTTACTCTGTCAAGTTCCTCAATCGCTTGCTCTGCCGTTATGTAAAGCCCTGCCTCTGTTAACTTCCTCTGTATTACTCTTAATACGTAAAAGCTTAAAAAACATAGCATTATATGTCCCTTTATCCTTCTTTCTGTCCAGTGATACACGGGTCTCAGGTCAAGACTGCTTTTCATGCATCTGAATGATTCCTCTATCTTGTATAGCATTTTGTATGCTCCAAGGACTTGCTCCTCTGTAAGATGGCTGTTGTTTGTTACATATCCAAAATATCCGTCCCATCGGGACTCCTGCTTTATTTTCTCTTTATCTATGGATACCTCTTTATGCTTTACTCTCAGGTATTTGCTGTAAGAGGGCTTTATAAGGCTTTTTTGACCTTGATTGAGTTTTCTCTTAAGCCAAGTTCATCCCTGTAGGAATGGACAAGCTGTAGATATGTTATTGGTTTGTGCTTTGAGCCACCTTTTACTCTTCGGATAAACATATTTGTGCTTCTAATTTAGATTACTACGATGGTAAAGTGCGATAAAGACAAATAATTTATGTTACTACAAAATGGAGAAAAATTATAAAGTTAAAAAATGAAAATGTAGAAAAATCAAAGAGTTAGGTTTTGTGGAAGGGGTAATTTTGAGCTTAAACTGTCAAAGTCAGGAAAAAAGTTTAAAACTTTTTGAATCTTATATCAGTTCACTAAAATAGCGAGAGAACCAAGAGGATGTTCATACTATTTTCCGTAAACTCTTTTAATTAAAAATTCTATCAGATCAGTTTGTTCTGAAGTATCAAGTTTTATTAATCTTTCCTCGGGAATTTCATCAGGTTGTTCAAACTTTTCCTTCTGGGCTAAATATATCTCCCAGCGAGCATCTGATATGTCCTCTGATTCCCGGCGTTTCATAAATCTTTCCTTAACAATGCTGTCTTCTGCAGTGCACCATATAAAGTAAACATCTGCAAAGTTAAGCTCCTTAAGCACAGCCTCTCTAAAGACTCTTTCACGAAAAGTGGCATCTAAAATTACGTCCCTGCCTATCATGAGACTTTCCCTCGCAAGCTCTATCATTTTTTTGTAAGTCTTTTCTGTGAATTCTTTACTGTAAATTCCCTTTTCAAAGGGCTCATAGTGATGCTCTGTTGGTGCGATTCCTACAAGGCTTTTACGAACTATGTCAGAGGGAATCCATTCAGCAAGTGTAAATTCACTTACTTTTCTTGCAAGGGTTGACTTGCCTGTTCCAGAAAGTCCGAAGACAACAAAAATCTTTGGCTTACCCTTAGCATAAAGATAGGCAAGGTCAAAGTATTTTTGTGCCTCTTTCAAAGCCTCTTTCCTCTTTTCTTCAGATAAAGCAGTATCTTCAGATGTAAAGCATCCGATTTTTCCCCTCACATAGGCACGATAGCATTTGTAAAAATTAAGAAGTTTCGGCAAATCCCTGTCACCTGATTTTTCGACATAGGTTTTAACAAAGTACTCTGAAAGCTCTCTGTAACCATGAAAATCTAAATCCATGCTTAAAAAAGCTATATCAGAGGCAACATCGCCACATCTGAATCTTTCATTAAACTCAATGCAGTCAAAGATGTAAACTTTTTTCAGGTTATCAAAGCATATATTTGCAGAGTAAAGGTCTCCATGTCCTTCACGGATAAAGCCTTCTTTAATGCGAGTTTCAAACAATGTCCTGCTTTCTCTTATAAAAGCCCTTGTCCAGTTGACAATCTCATTGTATCTCCATTTATTCAGGGCTCTTCCAACAAAACGCTCTGTCTGACTAAAGTTTTCTTCAGTATTAAAGGAAATGGTATCAATACTACCATGCTCATCAACTCCTCTGCCGGTTTTAGCCTTTTTATAAAAAGGAACGAGTAAATCAACAATTAAATCAATGTGTTTTTCTGTTAATGCTCGCTCTTTCAGGATTTTTTGCATCATCCCATTTTCTGGAAGTCTATTCATCTTTACAGCATACTCAACGATGTTTTCGCTGTTTTCCAACTTATAACCCTCAGAAGTCTGAGATATTGGGACAACGCCAAGATAAATATCAGGACAGAGCCTTCTGTTAAGCTCAACTTCCTTTTCACAGTAAAGCTTTCTTAGTTCAAGGGTTGTAAAGTCAAGAAAGCCAAAGTTCACAGGCTTTTTAATTTTGTAAACAGTCTCATCAACGACAAAAACATAGGAAATATGGGTCTGTATTACTGTTAATTCTTTTGGTTTTATGGGAAAAGACTCTTTTTTAAGCTCCTTAGCCCAGTTTATCATTCTTCTCCTATATAATGCATAAAGATATTCTACTTAAGATAACATACATTGAACACCTTCTATGCAGATTTTCTTTGCCAGTTTTGTAGCCTCTTCAATAAGATAGTCTTTCTCTTCCATGTTTTTTGTTTCCACATAAATACGAATTTTAGGTTCTGTGCCTGATGGCCTTATCATAATCCATGATAGATCATCAAATACAATTTTGATTCCGTCAATGTCTATGATATTAAGAATCTTTTTCTTCAGTTTTCCTATTTCAAATGAATCTCCTGCTTTAAAGTAATCTTTCAATGCATAGACATGCTTTTTCACATGAGGACCAAAGTTTTCACGGGATATCTCAAAACCTGTTCTATCAGAATAATATCTTCCATAAATAGATTCAATTTCTTCAAGATAGTCACTAAGATTCTTGCCTAATGTAGCCATCATTTCAAGGGCAAGTAAACAACCAAAGAGTGCATCTTTTTCAAGAGTGTGATTTTGTGCTGATATTCCATCAGACTCTTCAAATGCAACAACTGCCTTTTCCTTTGCCTCAGGCAACAGATAGGGTCTAAAATGTTTGAATCCTACTTTTGTCTCAACTACCTCAACTCCTAATTCTTTTGCAATGGCATTCACAAAATTGCTTGTTCCAACACTTTTTGCCACAATGCCTCTCAAACCTTTGTAACTGTAAAGATAATGAAATGCCATTGCACCAAAGTAATTCATAGGAATCTGTCTATTCATATCCGCAAAACGAACTCTGTCTGAGTCAGGATCAATTATGGCTGCAAATCCTAATGAGTCTCTCTTTAAATAGGATAAAGCAAGCCTTAAGTTTATCTCACTTGGTTCAGGAGAAAGACCTTCAAATAAAGGATCATTGTCTTTCCTTAAACATATAAAAGTTCCTGGCTTTAATGAAAGAATTCTTGCAAGTTTACCTCTACTTGTTCCATACATATGGTCAATTGCACAAATTGGCTTTTCAGTCTCTATGAAGTCTCTGATTTTTCCTAGATCAAGAAGTCCTCTTTTCTTAATGAAACCTATGTAGAGTTCTGTCAGATCTATTCTGTCAATCTTCTCTGGTTTTACACTCTTTACCTCTTTAGATGTTTTCATAATTTCATTTGCAAGTGTTTCAATCGGTTTCGTAAGCTCTTCTGGAGCTGGTCCTCCATCAGAAGGGTTTAATTTAAATCCTCCATAATTTGCTGGATTATGACTTGGTGTTAGATTAATTGAAGCTGCTGCACCAAGTTCAACAACTGCCGCTGAAAACTCAGGAGTTGAAGCTTCACCTGCATAGTAACATTTTATTCCTTCCGACTGAAGCAATCCTATTACTTCATAGGCAAAGTCTTTCCCAAGAATTCTCGTGTCATGTCCAACAATTACTCCTCTTTCTTTGAATTCATTAAAAGAGCTGACACCTATAGCATTTAAAATTTTGCTATCCTCACTTTTTACTGCCTCAATAATTGCTTTTGCGAGCACTCTTACATTCTGCATTGTAAAGTCAGAGCCTATTTCTCCACGCCAGCCAGATGTTCCAAAATGAATTTCTGCGGGCTCAGTATTTTCCTTTGCAAGTTTTTCTATCTCTATCAGAAGGTGTCTCTTATTCCCAGGATCTTTTAAAATTTCTCTCCATAGAAGGGATGCCTTCATAGAACACCTCCTTAGTTTTACTTCAATTATAAACATCTTTGCATGTCAAAGGCAAAATTTAATGGTATAATATGAAAAATATGGCGAAGGGGGACAGAAATGGCAAAAAAACTACAGGCAGAAGAAGTCTATAAAAAATGTGATGACAAAATATTTGATTTTGAAACAACTGAAGAATTGCCACCACTTACAGGAACAATTGGACAGGACAGAGCCATCGCATCCTTAGAATTCGGTTTAAATTTACCTGCAAAGGGTTTTAACATATATGCCCTTGGTGAACAGGGCACAGGAAAAATGCGGGCAATAAGAACACTTCTTTCTGAAAAAGCAAAACAGGAACCTGTGCCACCTGACTGGTGCTATGTATATAACTTTAAAAACCCTGATGCTCCAATTGCTATTAGTTTACCGGCTGGTAAGGCAGTAGAGTTTCAGAAAGACATGGAAAATCTTGTTAACACATTAAAAGTAGAAATTCCAAAGGCTTTTGAATCAAAAGAGTATGATAAACAAAGAAATAAAATTCTTGAAGATTTTCAGCAAAAGCAGAAGGAATGGTTTTCTGCGGTAGAAGAAGAAGCAAGAACAAAAGGCTTTGCAATTCGTAAAGCTCTTGCAGGGCTAATAATTGTTCCTATCAAGAGAGATGGAGAGCCTCTTACAGAAGAAGAGTTTCAGGCACTTGATCCCGATACAAGACAAAAAATTGATGAACTTGGCAAAATGCTTCAGGAAAAACTCGATGACGTAGTAAGAGCTGTTAAAGAAGCGGAAAAACTTGTAAAAGATATGCTCATAAGACTTGAACGTCAGATTGCACTTGATGTGATAGAGCAGCCAATTGAAGAGCTTAAGAAAAAATACTCTTTTAACGAAAAAATAGTACACTATCTTGAAGCTGTCAGGGAGGATATCCTAAATAATCTTCAGGATTTTAAAATTCAGGAAGAGGCTGTCCCACCTATGCCTCCTTTCATGAAAATTCAGAGGGAAGTTTCTTTTTCCAAATACAGCGTGAATGTTCTTGTCGATAATTCTTCAACTCAGGGAGCTCCGGTTATATATGAACCAAATCCTACATATCTCAACCTTTTTGGAAGAATTGAGTATAAAATTCAATATGGAATGGCAATTACTGATTTTACAATGATTAAACCTGGCTCTCTTCATAGGGCAAATGGAGGATATATTGTAATAGATGCTCTTTCACTCCTTAAAAATCTCTTTTCCTATGATGCATTAAAAAGAGCATTGAGAAGCAAAGAAATACGAATAGAAGATGTATGGGAACAATATAGACTTATAACCACAACCACTCTGAGACCAGAGCCAGTTCCATTGAATGTCAAGGTCATTTTAACTGGAACACCATTTCTTTATTACATACTTTACAACTATGATGAAGAATACAGAGAGCTTTTTAAAGTCAAGGCAGATTTTGATATAAGAATGCCAAGAACCGAAGAAAATATGAAAAAATATGCCCAGTTTATTGCACTCTGTCAAAAAGATGAAGGACTTCTTCCATTTCATAAATCGGCAGTTGCTAAAATTGTTGAATATGGCTCTAGACTGGCAGAACATCAGGAAAAGCTTTCAACTCAATTCAGCAGCATTGCAGACCTCATAAGAGAATCCCATTTTTGGGCCAAAAAAGATGGAAAAGATACAGTTTATGCTGAGCATGTAAATAAAGCCCTTGAACAGAAAATTTATAGATCAGCAAGTATAGAGGAAAAACTTAGAGAGTTAATTCTTGAGGATGTTTTGATTGTTGAAACATCTGGCAAAAAAGTTGGGCAGATTAACGGGCTTGCTGTTATTGACCTTGGTGATTATAGTTTCGGTAAACCCTCACGAATTACTGCAAGAACCTATCTTGGAAAGGCAGGAATTGTAAACATTGAAAGAGAAACAAAGATGTCTGGAAAGATTCATGAAAAGGCAGTTATGATTCTTTCAAGCTATCTATGGAGCAAATATGCAATTAAAAAACCAATAAGTCTGAGCGCATCTCTTACATTTGAACAGCTTTATGAGATGATAGAAGGTGACAGTGCTACCTGTGCTGAACTTTATGCACTTTTAAGTAGCATCGCTGAAATTCCTCTTAAACAAAACATTGCTGTTACAGGCTCTATGGATCAAAGAGGAGAGGTCCAGCCAGTCGGTGGAATAAATGAGAAAATTGAAGGATTTTTTGAACTTTGTAAAATCAGAGGACTTGATGGAACTCATGGAGTAATTATTCCAAGAAGAAATGTAAGACATCTTATGCTAAAGGAGGAAATTCAAAAAGCTATTAAAGAAGGTGCTTTCCATATCTATGCTATTGACTATGCAGAGGAAGGGCTTGAAATTCTTACAGATATGCCAGCAGGTGAACTTAAACCGGATGGAACATATCCAGAAGGCACTATAAACTATCTTGTCATGAAAAAGCTTGAAGAGATGTCAGAGTTGTTTAAGAAAAAAGAAAAAGATGAAGAAAAGAAGAATGAAAAATAAAACTTATTTAAAGACTTTAAAAATTAAAGAAACTAAAAAGAAAAAAATCAAAACAGTTGAGATTGCTGCACCAAGAGGAATTCCTGAATAATAGGAGAGAAAAATTCCTGCGTAGGATGATAAAAGAGAAAAAATAACTGATAAAATTACGGTGTTTCTTAGGGTTTTACAGAATTGCATTGCAGTCAGTGGAGGGATAATCATAAGAGCACCAATTAATAGAGCTCCCATTGTTTTTATTGAGATAGAAATTGAAAGAGCTACTGCAATGGCAAAGAGCATTTTAACAACAGTTGTATTAATTCCACAGGCATGAGCTATTTCTTCATCAATGCAAAGATTTAGCAATTTCTTATGATATTTAAATAAAAAACTCAAACAAACTAAAGCAGTGGCAATAATAAGGTAAACATCTTCATTTGTTACAGTAGAGAGACTTCCAAAAAGTATACTCATTATTGAACCAGTATTTTCAGCAAAAGTTATAAAAACTACTGAAAGGGCAACACCGGCATAAAGAAAAAATGAGAGAGAACCTTCTGCTGGAAGCCTGTCTCTTGACCTGAGCTGTTCAACAGAAATAGCCACCATAATGCTTAAGAAGATAAGCAAAATAAGAGAATTTATTTTAAAAAAAATACTTAATGCAATTGCTAAAAAACCAACATGAGCAAGAGTATCTGCAAAAAAGGCATATCTGCGCAATAGCAAAAAAACTCCAAAAATCGGAGCTAAAGGCGCTATAAAACTTATAACTATAAAAGCCCTTTTTATTATGTTTAACTCAAAAATCTCAAACATCTCTATGAAGAAAAACCGCCTGTTCAGGATATAACATCTTCATATATTCATCTTTGAGAATTCTCTGAGGCTCACCAAGACATACAACTTTTCTATTCAAACACATAATACAGTTTACTTCATGAGCAAAAGTTGCTATATCATGAGTTACTACAACTATTGTAATTCCAAAATTCTGATTAAGATCCTCAAGTATTTGAAAAACTTCATCCATTGAATAAGGGTCTATGTATGTAGTTGGCTCATCAAGTAGTAAAATTTTTGGTTGTAAGGCAATAGCTCTTGCAAGAAATGCCTTTTGTCGCTGACCACCAGAAAGTTCCCTCAGTGACTTCTTTTTTAAATGGGAAATCTTGAAAACATCCAGAGCCCAATCAATATGATGCTTTTTAATTCTTTCATATCCGCTTTTAACAAGTTCTTCTACGGTAATTGGAAATTCATATATGGTCTGGGATATTCTTTGAGGAAGATATCCTATAGTCTGTGATTTTAAATAATCCTGCGGTCTCATTCCATAGATCAATACTTCACCTTTATGAGGTTTTATTATACCCAGTATCAGTCTGAGCAAAGTCGTTTTCCCTGCTCCATTTGGTCCGATGATTCCAAGATAACATCTCTCAGGTATTTCAAGATTAATATCTTCAAGTACAAAAATGCTGTCAAATGAGTAATAAACATTTTTTAAAGTAATAGCACTTACTGGCATTTTAATGCAGTCTTTAAGGTTTTTAGATTTTCATGCATTGTATGAAAGTAATCAATCTTATTTTGGGGCAATGAAGTATGAAGAGTGTTAAATTTTAATATTTTTGCTCCTGTTTCTTCTGATAAGGCTTTAGCAATTTTATCTCCTTCAGGCTCAGAAATAATATAGTCGATTGAGTTTTTCTTCATAACCTCTTTAAGTTGTTTTATTTTTTTTAAAGAAGGCTCCTGTTCTGGTTCATGGACAATAAAGTAAGAGTAAAATCCATATCTTGCCTGAAGATAATTTAAGAATTCATGAGTAATTATTACATCTTTCAAGGCACAGTTTGATAACTCCTTTTTATAAAGATTATCAAGTTCCTTTAACTTTGCCTCATATATTGAAAAATTTTTTTCATAAAGCTCTTTTCTTTCAGGTGCAATCTGCTCAACTGCATTTTTTATAGCTTTTATCATTTCTGTAACCAATACCGGATCTAACCATATATGAGGGTCTATTTCATTTGATGAAGAGTATTTTCTAAATTGAATGCTATCCTGAAGCCTGACCAACTTTACTCCTTTTTGAGTAAATTCGTTTCTTATTTTATCAAGCCATCGGTCAATATCTGTATCTCCAAGATAAACTATCATGTCTGCGTTTGAAAGTTTTTGAATATCCTTTAGGGAAGGCTCAAAATTATGAGGATCAACTCCCTGAGGCATTAAACTCTCAACCTGAGCCTCTGGAATTATCCACTTTGTAAACTCTTCAAGAGGATAAAGACTTGTATAAACTAATATAGACTTTGAAGTTTTCTCAGGCTTTCCTGAACATGACAGTAAAAAAACTGTCACAGAGAAGATTAAAAAAAGGGAAATTATGAAGTTGAACCTTGAATCTTGAACGTTGAACTTTCTTTTCATGTATACCTCTACATTGAAAAAATGTCCTTTATCTTTTCTTTCAAACCCTTTGAAGTCTTTTTAATCTCTTCTCCAGATACCTTTGCAAACTCTTCAAGAAGTTCTCTCTGACGTTCATTGAGTTTCTTAGGTACATCAATATAAACAGTTACAATCTGGTCTCCTTTATGTGTACCCCCTACTCTTGGGAGTCCTTTGCCTTTGAGTTTAAACACTCTGCCTGAAGGAGTTCCTGGGGGTATCTCTATCTTTGCTTTACCATCAATCGTTGGAACTTCAATCTCTCCACCAAAAACTGCTCTCACAAATGAAATCGGAACTGAGCAATAAAGATTTATTCCTTCTCTTCTGAAGAACTCATGGTCCTTAACATCTACATAAATATAAAGATCACCTCTTGGACCTCCGAATTCACCTAGTTCTCCCTCACCTGTAACCTTTAATTTACTTCCTGATTCAACACCAGCTGGAATTTTAATTTTCAATTCCCTTTCTACCCTTACCTTACCTCTTCCAGAGCAATCAAAACAGGGATCTTTAATAATTTTTCCACTACCACCACATTTTGTACATGTTTTTGATACTGAGAAAAATCCCTGATTGTATCTGATATAGCCAGTGCCACCACAGGAGGAACATATAAGCGGTTCACTACCAGGTTTTATTCCGGAGCCACCACAGGTTTCGCATATTTCCCAGCGATAAAATCTGATATCTTTTTCAACTCCTTTAGCTACCTCTTCCAGCGTAATTGTAATATCATATCTTAAATCAGCACCCTTTTTGGGTCTATTTTTCGTGAATCCGAAACTCCCAAAAAATCCTTCAAATATATCTTCAAATATGTCTGTAAAGGTTGTATAACTCTCATATCCAAATCCTGAAGATACTCCTTCTGCTGTGCCATATCTATCATAGTTTGCTCTCTTTACAGGATCACTAAGACATGCGTAGGCTTCATTTATCTCTTTAAACTTTTCTTCAGCCTCTTTATTGCCTGGATTTAGATCGGGATGATACTGTCTTGCAAGGCGCCGGAACGCCTTTTTTATCTCTTCCTGAGAGGCGTCCCGGCTTACTCCAAGAATCTTGTAATAGTCTTTCATTTATTATCTTTATCCTCTACCTCAGCTTCAATTACATCTTCCTCTTTTTTGCTCTCGGAAGAAGCACCTGCCTGTGAGGTCCCTGCTCTTTTGTAGAGCTCTTCAGCTATTCGGTGAGAAGTTCTAGCAAGCTCCTCTACCGCAGCCTTTATTTCATTTACATCATTACTTGTATCCTTGACCTTACGGCATTTTTCAATTGCATCCTGTATCCTCTTCTTTTCATCTTCTGAAATTTTATCACCCATCTCTCTTAGTGTTTTTTCAACAGTGTATATCATGTTGTCAGCATCGTTTCTTGCCTCTGCAAGCTGTCTTTTACGCCTGTCTTCTTCTGCATGAGCTTCAGCTTCTCTAATCATTCTTTTAATTTCTTCCTCTGTTAGACCACTGGAAGCAGTAATCCTGATTGACTGTTCTTTTCCTGTAGCAAGATCTTTTGCAGAAACATGTAAAATTCCGTTAGCATCTATATCAAAAGTAACCTCTATCTGCGGAACTCCTCTTGGTGCAGGAGGAATTCCAACAAGTTCAAATACACCAAGAAGTTTATTGTCTGCAGCCATCTCTCTTTCACCTTGATATACCTTGATTGTAACAGCAGTCTGGTTATCAGTTGCGGTTGTAAATATTTGAGACTTTCTGGTTGGGATTGTTGTGTTACGCTCAATAATCTTTGTAAATACTCCACCAAGTGTTTCAATACCAAGAGACAGAGGAGTAACATCAAGAAGAAGAACTTCTTTTACCTCTCCCTTTAGAATCGCTGCCTGAATTGCTGCACCAATAGCAACAACTTCATCGGGATTAACGCCTTTGTGAGGCTCTTTTCCAAAGAATTCCTGAACAACTTTTTGCACTTTAGGAGTTCTTGTCTGTCCCCCAACAAGAATTACTTCATCTATCTGTGTTGGTGAAAGTCCTGCATCTTGGAGAGCTTTTCTACATGGTTCAAGACTCTTTTCTATTAAATCATCAACGAGCTGTTCAAACTTGGCACGGCTCAGTTTCATAAGTAGATGCTTTGGACCTGATGCATCGGCTGTTATAAATGGAAGATTTATCTCTGTTTCCATTGCAGAACTAAGCTCAATCTTTGCTCTTTCTGCAGCTTCTTTAAGTCTCTGAAGAGCCATTCTGTCTTTACGTAAATCAATCCCTTCCTGTTTTTTGAACTCTTCTATAAGCCAGTCCATAATTCTTATATCAAAGTCATCGCCACCGAGATAGGTATCTCCATTGGTAGCTCTAACTTCAATTACACCTTCTCCGATTTCAAGAATGGAGATATCAAAAGTACCACCACCAAGATCGTAAACTGCAATCTTTTCTTCTTTTTTCTTTTCCAGTCCATATGCCAAAGCTGCAGCAGTTGGCTCGTTGATAATTCTTAAAACATTCAATCCTGCAATTCTACCTGCATCCTTTGTTGCCTGACGCTGACTATCATCAAAATATGCAGGAACTGTAATTACTGCTTCTGTAACAGGCTCACCAAGATAGTCCTCTGCAGCTTGTTTGAGTTTCTGAAGAATCATAGCTGATATCTCAGGTGGAGAGTATCTTTTACCCATTATTTCCACATGAGCATCTCCATTTGGAGCTTCTACAATTTTATAGGGAAGTCTCTTTTTTGCCTCCTGTACTTCGGGAGAGTTATATTTTCTACCCATCAATCTTTTTATGGAAAAAATTGTATTTTCAGGATTGGTTATTGCCTGTCTTTTTGCAACCTGTCCAACCAATCTTTCTCCCTTATCAGTAAAAGCTACCACAGAAGGTGTTGTTCTCTGTCCTTCCTGATTTGGTATTACAACCGGTTCACCACCTATTACAACGGCAACAACAGAGTTTGTTGTTCCAAGGTCTATTCCTATTGCTTTTCCCATTGTTTAATCCTCCTTTTTAGTTGTGTCTTGAGCACCCGAAGGGTGCATGCCCTCCTCTGAAGGCTTTACTTTACGAGAAACAGCTACCAAAGGTTCTCTTAGTAGCTTATTTTTATACATATATCCTTTCCTTAACTCCTCTACAACTATGTTATCATCAACATCTGTTGTTTCCACTGTAGAGACTGCGTGATGCAACTCTGGATTAAAGACCTGTCCAACAGTTTCCATTTGCTTTAATCCGTATTTTTCTAATATTCGCAGAAATTCCTTAAGAGCATTTTCAACTCCTTTCTTTAAACTTTCAAGCCATTGAGAATTCAATCCATCTGATGCATGTTTTATGGCTAATTCAAAATTATCTATAACTGGAAGCAAATCTTTAATAAGCTTTTCATTGGCATAGTTTATTAATTCGTCTCTTTCCTTTTGAACCATTTTTTTATAATTCTCAAACTCAGCATATAGTCTCAAATACTTGTTTTTTTGTTGATCTAATTCATTTTGAAGATTTTCAATGATATCCCTTGGTTTGTCTTCAATTGCTGCACCTTCATAGGAAATCTCTTCAGATTTTTTACTTTCTTGTATTTCATCTTTATCACTCATCTCATCTTTTCTTACTTCTTCCATTTCTCCACCTCCTAATCTGAAAGCGTTCTTGTTAATGACCTTGCAAAGGCATTAACTAACATGATTGCTCTTTGATAATTCATTCTTTTAGGACCAACCAGAGCAATAACACCGAGTGATTTATCCTTTTCTTTATATGGTGAAGCGACTATACTAAAATTTCTTAGTTCTTCCAATGGATTCTCCTCTCCTATAATAATCTTTACTTCCTCTTGTTCTGAGATATTTTCAAAGAGTTTTAACAGAATATGTTTATTCTGAATTGTCTTCGCAACTTCTCTAAGTCTTTCAATATCAGAAAAATCAGGCAAATGCATTATCTGATAGAATCCTGATACATAAACATCTTCTATTGAAAAATATAGAGCTTCCTGACACATCCTTAAAATCTTCGTAATCAGTTTATCCCAGAAAAGCTTTTCTTTTTTTATCCTGACAATGAGGTCTTCTCTTATTTCATCTATGGTTTTTCCCTGATAGTTTCTATTCACAAAATCAGCCAGGCTATTAAGTTCATTCTGGGTTATTTCTGGATAAGCTTTTATGATTTTATTTTTTACAATACCTTTATCATTAACAACAACTGCTATAACAAGATCATCTTTAAATTTAATGAAATCTACTCTATGCAATGCGGTTTTTTCTGTAGCTGGCAAAACAGCTAAACCTAAATAATGGGTAGCCTGAGATAAACTTTGAGTTGCTTCCGAAAAAAGTAAATTCATATTGTTTCTTAGTTTTTTCAACTTTTTTGTTAAGCTTTCTATGAATTTTTTAATTTCGTTAGAGTGAGCAGTCAGAGCTTCCTCAACTATATAGTCCACATAAAATCTATATGCTCTGTCTGTAGGGACTCTTCCTGCTGAAGTGTGTGGCTGAAAAAGAAAGCCAGCATCTTCCAAGTCTGACATTATATTTCTTATAGTTGCAGAACAAACATCAAATCCATATTTTTTCATAATATAGCGCGAACCAACAGGTTCTGGTTTTTCAATATAACTCTCTACAACCGCATACAATACCTTTTTAGTTCTCTCATCAAACATAAATTTTTCCATTTTAGCACTCTCCATGTTTAAGTGCTAACATTTAAAAATTATCATGAAACTCTTAAAAAAGTCAAATACTTTTACCAGTCAAGCTGTTTATTTAAAAGTTTTTTATAAATATCGCGGGGCAGAAAACAACTTTTGTGTAACTCTTCTGTATAGAGCTTTGTAGAAACTTTCACAGGTTTTCTTATCTCACGGGGGTCTAAAGATTTTGAACCAACAGAAAAACTCCACCAGTTTCCTGCATAGGTAGCAATAGAGGCAGTATAAAGGTCAACAATAGGAAAAATAAGTTTCATAGAGTTTTGGACTTCGTATACGAGCTCTTTGTGAAAGATAAGGGACTCTGATAGTGTTACAAACATTCCATTTTTTGTTAAAGCATCTCTTACTGATTTAAAAAACTCAACTGTAAAAAGACTTTTGGCAAAACCTATTATATCAGTAGAGTCAACAATTATGACATCAAGAGTTTCATTCATTTCTTTTATAAACTCTGCGCCATCCATACATCTGATCTCTACTCTTGGATCATCTATAGAGCAGGAAACAGAGGGAAAGAATTTTTTTGATGTATTTATTACTTCTTCATCAATTTCTATGAAATAAAGTTTTTCTACACAGTCATGCTTAAGAACCTCTCTTACTGCACCACCATCTCCACCTCCTATAACTGCAACTGTCTTTGCCTCTGGATGAGCATGCATAACAACATGTGTCAACATCTCGTGATATATGAACTCATCTCTTTCGGTAAGTTGAACGACACCATCAAGTACAAGAATTTTCCCAAAATAAGGATTTTCAAAAACCATTATTTCCTGGAACTTGCTTTTCCCTTTGTAAAGAACCTTTTCCACATCATACACATACTGTATTGGAGCATAAGGGTCCTTCTCGAAAAATTTAATCATGGTATCCTCCTAAATTAAAAATGTTTTTGGTATGGAAAATCCATTGAATTCTGAAGCATAGGATATTGTATATGCTCCAGCAGCAAGAATAAGTATAAGACTTCCCACATCTGGTTCAGGAAGCAAAACTTCCTTGTCTATGACATCAAAGCTATCACAGCTTGGACCTGCAATTGTCCAGTGCTTTTCCTCTCCTCTGCTTCCAACTATATACTGATATTTAATTCCTCCTATGCTTTCCATCAATCCATTAAAAACGCCAACATCTATATAAAGCCAATTCTCATTTCCCCTTTTAGCTTTACCAATAATTCTTGAGACAAAAACTCCTGCATCTCCAACAACCGCTCTTCCGGGTTCAATGAAAATGTCGGTATCAGGAAAATACTCTTCAAGAAGTGCATTAATCTTAGCTTCTATTGTCTCTATTGGAGGTACTTTCTTTGTATATTCAATGGGATATCCGCCTCCAATATTAAGCATTTTTATCTCAATGCCTGCTTTTTTAGCAAGCTCTTTTACCTGTCTTGCTTTATCTATTGCAGTGTGCCAGTTGTAAATATTGCTACATTGGGATCCTACATGAAAGGTTATACCTACAGGCTCAAGTCCTTTCTGTTTCGCATATATGAGTAACTCTACAGCTTCTTCTATCTCAACTCCAAATTTTTTACTCAATGGCCATTCACTGCCTTCGTTTGGGACAGAAAGTCTTACATAAACTTTTTTATTCGGCGCATATCTTGCCATTTTTTCAACTTCTGCTTGAGAATCAAAGGCATAGTAGTCAATTCCATATTTTACTGCTTCTTTAAGAAACTTAAATGTCTTTATTGGATTGCTTGTTATTATTCTCTGAGGATTAACATTAAGTTGACTCAAAATTGCAAGCTCTCCTTCAGAAGCTATCTCAAAGCCTATGTTGAAGTTATTCAGATATTTAATAACCTCTATGTCTGGATTGGCTTTTACTGCGTAGAAGACCTTTGAGTTTTTAATTCCTTTTCCAATTAGTGATATTTTCTCTTTTAAAGTTTCCCTATCAACAAGAAGATAAGGAGGTTCATCATCGTGAGAGGCTATCCAGTTTAATACTCTATCCATCAAATCCTGCTTTTCCATGATTTTAAAATTTTATCATATTCTGTATATTCTGTGATAGAATAAAAAATGGTAGATGAAAAATTGAGGAAGTTAAGGGACACAATTGATAAAATTGATGTAGAAATTCTGAGACTTTTAAATGAAAGAGCTAAAATTGCCATAGAAATAGCAGAAACCAAAAAGGCAAAAGGCCTTTCTTTTTATGATCCCGTTAGGGAAAAAAGTGTAATAGATAAAATTATAAAACTAAATAAAGGTCCTTTCTCTGATGAGGTGATTAAAACTCTCTTTAGAGAGATTCTCTCAGCCACACTGGCACTTCAGGAATCACAAAAAATAGCCTATCTTGGTCCTGAAGGAACATTCACTCATCTTGCAGCGATAAAGTATTTTGGAAGCTTTGCACGGTTTGAACCAGGAGACAGCATTAAAAGCATATTTGAATCAGTTGAAAAGGGATTGTCAAAATTCGGCGTTGTTCCAATTGAAAACTCAAATGAGGGCACTGTTACATATACTCTTGATATGTTCATGCAGTATGAAGTAAAAATATCAGGAGAGATAATAATCCCTATAACCCTTCACCTTCTTTCCCGTAGTGGGCAAAGAGAAAAAATAAAGAAAATTTACTCTCATCCTCATGCAAGAGCTCAATGCAGAGAGTGGCTAAACAAAAACATGCCTAATATTCCTGTTTATGATGTCGCATCAACAGCAGAGGCAGCAAGACAAGCCTGTATTGATGAAGAAATTGCAGCAATTGCAAGTGAGTTTGCCTCTCAGATTTATGGACTTAAGTTTGTTGCCAAACATATAGAAGACTATAAAAACAACTATACAAGGTTTTTTGTTATCGGAAAAAGTTTTCCAGGTAAGACAGGCTCCGATAAAACCTCAATAATGTTTTCTCTTCAGGACAAGCCCGGTGCCCTTTACAATGCTTTAAAGCCCTTCAAAGATGCAAATATAAATCTTACAAAAATAGAGTCCCGTCCAGCAAAGATGCGTAAGTGGGAGTACATATTCTTTGTCGATTTTACAGGACATATAGAAGATGAAGAGGTAATAAAAACTCTTGAAAAAGTCAAAGATTACTGTATAGAGCTTGTTCATCTCGGCTCATATCCAATGTTTGAACATTGAACCTTGAACTTTGAATCGCCCATTAGGGCGGGTGAATTACCCGTAAGGGTGCGGAGGAGGCTTTATGATTAAACCTTTGCCGTATGTGCAGAAAATTCAACCATACATTCCGGGAAAACCCATTAAAGAGGTCGAAAGAGAACTCGGGATAAAACAATGCATTAAACTTGCCTCCAATGAAAATCCTCTTGGTCCTTCACCAAAAGTAGTTGAAGCTATCAGAGAGTTTCTATCAAATCCTGTAGAGCTTGCAAGATATCCAGAGGGAAGTGGTTTCTACCTTAAAAACGCTTTGTGTGAACTTTTTACTAAAAAAGGAGTAAAAATTACCCATGATGAGATTATTCTCGGAAATGGCTCAAATGAACTTATTGATATTGCAGTAAAAACATACATAGGACCTGGCGATGAGGCAGTTATGGCAACACCCTCTTTTGTTGTTTATGCTATGAGTGTAACTGCACAGGGAGGTATTCCAAAAGAAATACCTCTTAAAGACTGGAGGCATGACCTTGATGCTATGCTTAATGAGATAACAGAAAGAACAAAAATTGTATTCATAGCCAATCCAAATAATCCAACAGGTACAATGAACTATGCTGAAGAGTTTGATAGATTCATGAAAGCTCTTCCAGAAGACATACTTGTTGTTGTAGATGAAGCCTACTATGAATATGTTACAGAACCTGAATATCCTGACACTCTAAACTATTTTAAAGAAGGCAAAGATATAATGATTTTAAGAACCTTCTCAAAAGCCTACGGATTAGCATCTTTGAGAATTGGTTATGGAATTGCAAAAAAAGAAATCATTACAGAGATGAATAGAATAAGGGAACCTTTCAATACAAACACCATAGCTCAGATTGCTGCTGAAGCTGCTTTGAAAGATGAAGAACATTTAAATAAAGTTCTGGCAATCAACGAAAAAGGCAAACAATATCTCTATTCTGAGCTTGATAAAATAAAAGAAATTCAGTATCTTCCCACTCAAACAAACTTTATTTATATAATCCTGCCTGAAAGCATTTCATCTAAGGAAGTTTTTGACTATCTTCTCAGACAGGGAGTTATTGTTAGACCTGTGGGACCTCATCAAATAAGAGTAACCATAGGTTTGCCAGAAGAAAATAAAGCTTTTATTGAAGCATTAAAAAAATTTTTAGGAGGTTGAAATATGGATATCATTGTATTAAGACCTGATGTAAGCGAAGAGCAGATTGAAAGAATTGTAAAAAAACTTGAAGCAAAGGGTCTAAAACCGCACGTCTCAAAGGGAACAGAGAGAACAATAATTGGAGTAATTGGAGATACTTCAAAGGTAACAGAAGACGAGGAAAATGCTATAAGAGCAATACCAGGGGTTGAGGATGTTGTAAGAATTCTCAAGCCTTACAAACTGGCAAGCAGAGATTTCAAAAAGACTGACACAGTAATTCAAGTGGACGATTTACAGATTGGAGGTAAAAAGGTTCATGTTGCAGCTGGTCCCTGTGCTGTTGAGAACAGAGTTACACTGCTTGATATAGCTGAAAAAGTTAAGGCTTCTGGAGCTTCATTTTTAAGAGGTGGTGCATTTAAACCCCGCACATCGCCCTATTCATTCCAGGGGCTTGGAATTGAAGGACTCAATTATCTCAAAGAAGCAAAAGAAAAAACAGGACTTCCAATAATAAGTGAGATAATGGATCCAAGAGACATAGATGTAATGATTGATTATGTCGATATTCTTCAGATTGGTACAAGAAATATGCAGAATTTTAAACTTCTTATGGAAGTAGGTTCAGTTGACAAACCAGTGTTACTTAAAAGAGGAATGTCTGCAACAATAAAAGAACTTCTTATGGCTGCAGAGTATATTCTTTCAAGAGGAAATGAAAAAGTGATACTCTGTGAGAGAGGAATCAGAACCTTTGAGACTGCTACAAGAAATACCCTTGACCTTAGCGCTGTTCCACTCCTTAAGTCACTCAGTCACTTACCAGTGGCAGTTGATCCAAGTCATGGGGTTGGAAAGCGCGACCTTGTTACACCAATGGCAGTTGCTGCAGTTGCAGCAGGTGCGGACATGCTATTGATTGAGGTTCATACAAATCCTGAAGAAGCTCTCTCTGATGGTGAGCAATCCCTTACCCCAGAGCAGTTTAAAGAGATGATGAAAAAAGTCAAGGCTGTAGCAGAAGCTGTTGGCAGGGAAGTTTAATGGAGGATGGATTTAATACCGTATCAATTATTGGAGTCGGATTAATCGGAGGCTCCTTAGCTTTAGCGTTAAAAGGAAGAAACTTAGTTAATAAAATCATCGGATTTGGAAGAAATAAGGAAAGACTAAAGAGAGCTTGTGAACTCGGCATAATAGATAGCTACACTGACTCACTTAAAGAGGTCTGTGAGGCAGAGCTTATTGTTATTGCAACACCTCTGGGAGTATTCGAGGAAATCACATCAGAAATGGCTCCTTATCTTAAAAAAGGCACAGTGGTTACAGATGTAGGCAGTGTAAAGGAGGCAGTAGTCAATAAACTTGAGAAAATCATGCCACAGGGAGTTTACTTTGTTGGAACACATCCTATTGCTGGTTCGGACAGAGCAGGATTTGAGCATGCAAGAGAAGACCTTTTTGAGGGATCAAGAGTAATTATTACTCCTACAGAAAATACTAATAAATCGGCCGTTGAAAAAATAGCAAAACTATGGACTAAAACAGGTGCATCTGTTGAGTTCATGAGCCCAGCAGAACATGACAGAATTTATGCACTCGTAAGTCATCTTCCCCATTTAGTCTCATTTTGTCTTGTAAATACTGTTTCAGAGATGGATAAAAACTTCATAAAGTATTCAGGCTCTGGATTTAAAGACACAACAAGAATTGCCAGAAGCTCTTCAGAGGTCTGGGCGGATATTTTTATGATGAATGAGAAAAATATTTTGCATTGCCTTGAAATTTTTTTAAAAAAGATTGATGAGATAAAGAAGATGCTTTCTGAAAGAGAAATTGAAAAGATCAAAAAATTTATAGAAGAAGCAAATCAGTTGAGGCAAAAAATCGATTGAAAATAAAGTTACAACTGCCATATTATCAAGACTTTTTGTTAGTTTAGTGATTGTGTGAAATAAGTATATCAGGATTAAACTACGTGTTTGAGGGAAGAGTTAAAAAAATTAATGATCGTGAAGATAAAAAGGATGGAAAATTTGTTCTTTACTGCATGGAAGTTTCTCAGAGAGAAGACTTCAATCATAGCTTAGAGTTTGCCATAGAAAAAGCCAATTCCCTAAGCAAGCCAGTCATAGTTGCCTTTTTCATAACTGATAAGTATAGATACTCAAATCAGAGATATTACAGATTTATGCTTGAGGGAATACTAAAAACAAAAGAGAAAGTAGAAAAAAGAGGAATAAAATTTATAATAAGAAAACAGAGTTTCATAGAAGGATGCCTGGATATTGGTAAAAACTCAGCCTGTATAGTTTTAGATAGAAACTATCTTAAAACTCAGAGAAACTGGCGAATAGAAGTGGCAAAAAAGTCAGATGTGGCAGTTTATGAAGTCGAAAGTGATGTTTTAGTGCCAATTGAGACTATAGCCACTCAACAGATTCCTTATGCTTATATCTACAGAAAAAAAATATATGAAATTTTAGAAAATTTTTTAAAACCTCTCGATAAAATTGAACCAAAGATTAATTCCCTCGATCTCGATATTGAAGGGCTACAGTTAGATAATTTGGAAGAAATCCTAAACATGTTAAATATAGATAAAACAGTTTCAACTGTAGAAAAGTACTTTGTAGGTGGCAGTGATGAGGCTGAAAAGAGGTTGAAAATATTTATAGAAAGAAAACTACCCAAATACAGAGAGTTTAGATCTGATCCCACAAAAGATTACACCTCAAACTTAAGCCCCTATCTGCATTTCGGACAGATATCTCCATTGAAAATAGCCTTAGAAGTTTTAAGGTTTTATGACAGAGAAGATGAAAATGTAAAATCATTTTTTGATGAACTGATAATTTGGAGAGAGCTTGCAAGAAATTTCTGCTGGTATAATCCTTTTTATAATCAATATGAGGGAATACCAGATTGGGCAAAAAAGACTTTACAGGAACACAAAAGAGATTATAGGGAGTATGAATACAATTTAGAAGACTTTGAGCAAGCAAAAACTCACGATCCTTACTGGAATGCAGCACAGAAGGAACTTCTTAAGACAGGGAAAATACATAACTACATGAGAATGTACTGGTGCAAAAAGATAATAGAGTGGACATCTGAGCCGAAAAACGCTTTTGATATTGCCTGCTATCTCAATGATAAGTATGGTTTAGACGGTAGAGATCCAAATGGATATCTTGGAATATCCTGGTGTTTCGGTAACTTTGATAGACCCATGCAAGAAAGAAAAATTTTTGGCAAAATTCGTTATATGAGCGATAAAGGATTGGAGAGAAAGTTTAGTATCGCCGATTATGTAAAAAAATACCTTTAAGAATTCTTAATAACCAAGCATTGGATTAAATATTTTTTTATTTGCTCCACAGAGAGGACAAACCCAGTCTTCAGGCAAATCTTCAAAGGGAACTCCAGGCGGGATTTTCCCCTTTTTGTCTCCTTTTTGAGTATCATAAATATATCCACATCTTCCACAGACATAAGGAATCATCTTCTTGTCATTGTCCATCTTTTCTTCTCCTCTTTTGTATTTTTTAAATAATAACATTAGCATCTTATAAAATTCAATATTGACTTTTAATTAATTTTATATTATAATTTTTATAAAATATAATTGGAGGTGGAGAAATGGAAATTAGGATGCCATTATTAGGAGAAAAAATTGAAAGCAGAAAAGTTAAAACAACGCACGGAATCATTAACTTCCCTGAAGATTATAAGGGCAAGTGGGTTGTGTTATTCAGTCATCCCGCAGACTTTACACCAGTTTGTACTACAGAGTTTGTTGCATTTCAGAAAAGAGCTGAAGAATTCAAAAAGCTAAACTGTGAGTTAATTGGTCTCTCAATTGATCAGGTATTTTCTCATATCAAATGGGTTGAATGGATTAAGGAAAAGCTTGGTGTAGAGATAACATTTCCAATCATTGCAGACGATATGGGAGAGGTAGCAAAATCATTTGGCATGATAAGTCCAGCTAAGGGGACAAACACTATAAGAGCTGTATTTATAATCGATCCAAATAGTATATTAAGACTTGTTCTTTACTACCCTCAGGAGGTTGGAAGAAACATAGATGAAATTGTTAGAGTTGTAAAGGCTTTGCAAACATCTGATGCAAATAAAGTTGCTATTCCTGCAGGCTGGCCCAACAATGAACTTATTGGAGATAAAGTTATCATTCCTCCTGCATCTGATGTTAAAACAGCTCAAGAAAGGACCAAACAATACGAATGCTACGATTGGTGGTTTTGCTATAAGAAGCTGTAAAGGGTAATGTCAATAATTTTGTGTAAATTCATAAATAGGTGTATTCCTCCATTTTTCGTTTAAATGGCTTATCACTGCAAAAATTATTCTTTCAATACTTTCAACATTATTAAAACAACTCATAGTTCTCGTTCTTCGCCTTACTTCCCTAAATGCCCTCTCTATTATGTTTGTTGTTCTTAACTTCTTCCATAAACTCTTCGGAGTCTTGTAAAAAGCTGTCAATTGCTCCCAGTTCTTCCTTATACACTCTACTGCTTTAGGATAAAGTCTACCCCACTTGCTCTCCCATAACTGAAAGTTTCTCTTTGCCTCTCTTAAATTCTCTGCACTATATATTTTCTTAGCTTCAAAAAGACATTCCTTTTCATCTTTCTTTCTAAGATA
>NZ_BCNO01000001.1:902015-936801 GCF_001514535.1 Thermodesulfovibrio aggregans
CACCAATTGGTGAGGGTAATTACAGGCTCTATGGATACACAACGAATAAGAGATTTGAAAACTGGGATACCGATGCATACAAAGCATTGAAAGGAGTTGGAGTATCCTTTGACCAGCAGTTGATAAAAGACATACTTGGAGCATTTTTCCGTGCAGGCTGGCAGGATGACTCTGCAAAGGTAGATTATAACAGAATGTTTTCACTTGGATTGAATCTAAATGGAAGTGTGTGGGGTCGTAAGGATGATGAAATAGGCGTTGGTTATGCCTATTTAAAGAGTCCATCAAAGAATGAAGAGTTAAAACACAGTCAGGTATTTGAGTCTTATGTGAAGTTTAAGCTTTTTTCTTGCAAATTTCTCAGTTCAGACATAACCCTTGATTATCAGTACATTCGTGATACTGCAAGAGAATCAGACAACACAAAGGCAGGACATGTTTATGGCGTAAGATGGAATATTAACTTTTAAAGGAGGTTGAACCATGAAAGGTTTTACAAAGCTTTTAATCAGCATTATTGGAGTTTTATTCTTTACAGGTGTAGCTTTTGCACACTTTGGAGTGATTATGCCTTCTGATGACATTATCGGAGAAAAAGACCCAAAAAAAATCACTCTTAAAGTTTACTTCATGCATCCATTTGAACAGGAATGGCTTAACATGGAAAAACCTAAGACTTTTGGCGTAATGCTCGGAGATGAAAAAACTGATTTGCTGAATACGCTTGTTAACAAAAAGGTAAAAGGCAAAAGTGCCTGGGAGACTACCTTTACAATCAAGCGCCCTGGAGACTACATCTTTTACCTTGAGCCAGAGCCTTACTGGGAGCCTGCTGAGGAAAAATTCATAGCTCACTATCCAAAGGTTGTTGTTCAGGCTCTTGGAAAAGAGGAAGGATGGGATAAGGAAGTAGGACTTCCAATTGAAATAGTGCCTCTTACAAGACCCTATGGACTCTGGGTTGGAAATGTATTTCAGGGAGTTGTTAAG
Source organism: Thermodesulfovibrio aggregans (assembly GCF_001514535.1). Classification (NCBI taxonomy): domain Bacteria; kingdom Pseudomonadati; phylum Nitrospirota; class Thermodesulfovibrionia; order Thermodesulfovibrionales; family Thermodesulfovibrionaceae; genus Thermodesulfovibrio; species Thermodesulfovibrio aggregans. Next base: position 903,006 of record NZ_BCNO01000001.1, read on the forward strand.
GTAAATGGAAAGCCTTTACCCTTTGCAGATGTTGAAGTTGAATACTTTAACGAAGGTGGCAAGGTTAAAGCACCAAAGGAACCCTATATTACACAGGTTATAAAAGCTGATGCAAACGGAGTATTTACTTATGCAATTCCAAAGGCTGGATGGTGGGGCTTTGCAGCTCTTACAGATGCTCCATATAAGATTAAGAAAGATGGGAAAGAATATCCTGTTGAAATAGGAGGAATTATCTGGGTTAAAGCAAGGGAGATGAAATAATGCATATATCAGAGGGAGTTCTTTCTGCGCCGGTATTAATTACCGGCGCTGTGCTTTCTTTAGCTGGATTAACATTGGGGCTTCGCAAGATAAAAAATGAAGACATACCAAAGGTTGCTGTTCTTTCCTCTGCCTTTTTTGTTGCTTCATTGATTCACATCCCCATTGGGCCAACCTCTGCTCATCTGGTTTTAAACGGGCTTGTTGGAATGCTTCTTGGCTGGGCAGCCTTTCCATCTATCTTTGTTGGACTTGTGTTACAGGCTTTGCTTTTCCAGTTTGGTGGACTTACAACTCTCGGTGTAAACACCTTTGCAATGGCAATGCCAGGGGTTCTGTCGTATTATGCCTTCAGAGGAATGCTTAGAAAAGGTAAAAATTTAGCATTTGCTGGAGGTTTTCTTGGTGGAGCTTTGGCTTTAATTATAGCAGCAGTTTTTATAAGCATTGCTCTGATTGAAACTGAAAAGAGCTTTATTGGTGTTGCAGGAACTCTTCTCGCCATGCATCTTCCAATTGCTGTGATTGAAGGAATTATTACAGGTTTTGTTGTCATATATCTTAAAAAAGTTAAACCGGAGGCACTGGCATGAGAAATCATATATTTAATAAACTTTTTCAGGCAATGATTGTCCTGCAAGTTATTCTTTTTCTCTTTAACTCTGCCTATGCTCATAAGGTTAGTGCCTATGCATACAGAGAGGGAGATAAAGTGTTTGGCGAATGCTACTTTGTTGATGGCTCACCCTGTAAAAACTCTCGGGTTCAAGTCTATGATAGCAAAGGAAACAAAATTACAGAAGTTACAACTGATGAAAAAGGGAAATTTAAATTTACCACTTCAAACACAGGGCAGTTAAAAATAGTAATTCCTGCAGGTGAAGGGCATAGAGCGGAATACATGCTTGAGGCAGCAGAAAAAGTTGAAAAAAAGGACATTAAAAAATCAGAGCCTGAAAAACAACCTGAAAAAAAAGAAATACCCAAGACATCTTTAAATAAAGAAGAACTTAAACAGATCATTGATGAAGCTATTGATGCGAAACTTCAGGGATTGAGAACTGAGCTGATGGATTTACGAAAGCAGATGGATAAAATAAGCATAAGAGATATAATTGGAGGAATTGGATATATATTCGGAGTCTGGGCTATAATTATGCTTCTTAAAAGAAAGAAAAATGCATCTTGAGGAATTTTCAGAAGGAAATAGCTTTCTACACAGAGCAGACCCACGGATAAAGATTCTGGTATTTTGCTTATTTAGTGTGCTCTGTGCAGTATCCTCGGGCATAAAAACTCCTTTAATTTATCTTTCCTATTCACTAATCCTTCTTGTAATTTCTCAGGTAAGGTTCAAACCTTTAATTTCAAGACTTTTTTTTGCAAATTTCTTTATAATTTTTATTTGGCTTTTTATCCCCTTAACGTATCCAGGGAATCCCCATATAGAGATAGGTTCAATAAGAATAAGTCTTGAAGGAATTAAATATGCTCTATCAATAACAATTAAATGCAATGCAATAATCATTGCCACCATATCTTTGCTTTCAACATCCTCTGTTTTTTCCCTTGCCCATGCTATGCTTCATCTTAAAATGCCCAAAAAACTGGTTACCTTATTTTTCCTCTTTTATCGCTACATAACTGTAATTCATGATGAATACTTAAAGATAAAAAGGGCTGCTGCTTTGAGAGGCTTTGTGCCAGCGACAAATCTTCATACCTATAAGACCTATGCCTATATTGTTGGGGGGATGCTTATAAAGAGCCTTGAAAGAGCAGAGGAAATTTATAAAGCCATGTTATGTAGGGGATTCAATGGATATTTCCCTCTTTTTGAGCATTTTCAAATAAAAAAAAGTGATATAATATTCGGTGTTATTTCAACAGCAATTATCATTTTAGTGTGGGTTGAAAGTTGAAGGAACCGTTAATAAGCTTAAAAAATATTTTCTTTAACTATGACAGTAGAGTTGTGTTCAAAGATTTAAACTTTGATGTCTATGAGGGAGACAGAATCGGGCTTATTGGTCCAAATGGTTCGGGCAAAACAACTCTTTTGCATATAATCATGGGACTGCTTAAACCTCAATCAGGAGTTGTTGAAATATTTGGAAAAATGAGAAAAAAAGAGAGAGATTTCATAGAGGTGAGGCAGAAAATAGGCTTTCTATTTCAGGACTCGGACAATCAGCTTTTCTGTCCTACTGTAAAGGAAGATATAGCTTTTGGTCCTCTAAATCTTGGAAAATCTAAAGAAGAGGCTATGAATATAGTAAAAGATACTCTGGAAATTCTTGGCTTAAGAGGGTTTGAAAACAGGGTTACCTATAAACTTTCAGGAGGAGAAAAGAGACTCGTAGCATTAGCAACAGTCATAGCCATGAACCCAGTCTGCTATCTTCTTGATGAACCAAATGCAGGTCTTGACGAGAATACCTCAGGAAAAGTTTTAAACTATCTAAAGAGAAATGCGAACACCTATATCGTAGTCTCTCATGATAGAGATTTCATAGAAGCAGTTGCAGAAAAAATCTATTTTTTAAAAGACGGGAAATTAATACTGACAGAATTTTGAGTTGTTGCGATTTTAACTGTTTTATTTTAAAATACTCCTTAATGAATAAAGACAATAACATCCATCCCCGGGTACGTAACAGAAGGGTTCATCTTGCCAATGAAAGAACTTTTCTTTCCTGGATAAGAACAAGCATAGGAATAATGGTATTTGGATTTGTAGTTGAAAAATTTGGACTTTTTTTAAAGCAACTGTATTTATTCACAGGTAAAGAACTTCCGTCCAGGCATGGAGAGTACTCAAGCTTTTTTGGAGTATTTCTTATCTTTCTCGGAGCTTTTATGGGATTTCTTGCTTTTATAAGATATAAAAAAGTAGAAAAACAGATTGATGAAGATGCCTATCAGCCTTCTATTGTACTTGATTTGCTTCTAATTATAGCACTTCTTGCAATTGCAATTTTTCTTATCATTTATTTAATTCACAGTATTTAAAATGGAAATATCTTTGGTAGTTTAAACCCTTTACCATGCTTCATTTTTTTCATTAGCTTTTTCATCTCATTGAACTGCTTGATCAGTCTGTTTACATCTGTTACAGTTGTTCCACTCCCTTTAGCAATTCTTATTCTTCTACTGGCATTTAAAATCTTGGGATTTCTTCTCTCTTCAGGAGTCATGGAGTTTATAATTGCCTCTACCTTTACAAACTCCCTTTCATCTATTTTTATATCCTTCAATATCTTATGAGCTCCCGGGAGCATTGAAAGAATATTTTCAAGAGGTCCCATCTTTCTCATTTTTCTAATTTGATCTCTTAAATCTTCAAATGTGAACTCTTCTTTTTCAATCTTTTTCTTTAGTTTTTCAGCTTCTTTCTCATCATAAGCTTTCTGTGCCTGTTCAATAAGAGTAAGAACATCTCCCATGCCGAGAATTCTATTTGCCATTCTATCAGGATAAAACTCTTCAAGAGCATCAAGCTTTTCTCCTGTTCCAATAAGTTTTATAGGCTTACCTGTTACCTCTTTTATTGAAAGAGCAGCACCACCACGAGCATCGCCATCCATCTTTGTTAGAATCACTCCAGTAATTCCTATCTTCTCATTGAAACTTTTTGCAATATTTACAGCATCCTGTCCTGTCATTGCATCAGCTACAAATAAAATTTCATGAGGATTAAGAATTTCTTTTATATCTTTAAGTTCTGTCATAAGTTCTTCATCAACATGCATTCTTCCTGCAGTATCAACAATTACAGGATCCATTCTATCAATTAAAGCTTTTTTAAGAGCTTCTCTGCATACTTGCCTTGGATCTTTAATTTCATAAGAATGAAATACCGGGATATCTATCTGTTTGCCCAGAGTAACAAGCTGGTCAATTGCTGCAGGTCTCTGTAGATCTGCTGCAACAAGCATTGGTCTTCGTCCCTGTTTCTTGAAAATTCTTGCAAGCTTTGCTGAGGTTGTTGTTTTTCCAGAACCGTGCAAACCCACCATCATAAAAATAGTTGGTGGATTTGGACTTAAATTAATTTTAGCAGTTGTTCCTCCTAAAAGCTCACATAGTTCGTCATAAACAATCTTTATTACTTGCTGTGCCGGTGAAAGACTTTCAAGAATTTCCTTACCTATTGCTTTCTGACGAACTCTTTCAATAAAAGATTTGACAACCTTAAAATTAACATCTGCTTCAAGAAGAGCAATTCTAATCTCTTTTAAAGCTGCGTCAACATCCTCTTCTTTGAGAATTCCTCTACCTTTTAGCTTTTTAAATATGGCATCAAGTTTCTCAGTTAGTGCCTCAAACAATCATTACCTCCTGAGTAAAGAATCAATATCTTTATTTAACAACTCAAAGGTATTTTTTGTTATACCTCTATATATCTGAGCAATCCGCTTATTCTTTAAGATAAAAAAATTAGGGAAACCATAAACATTATATAATTTTTTTACCTTTACATCTGCTATGAACAGAGGATATTCAATTCCTCTATCTTTTGCAAACTCGATCAACTTGTAAGTATCTTTTATTTCATCGTTAAATAAAACTCCAATTATTTGAACATCCTCAGATTTAAATTTTTTATAAAGACTGTTTATATCAGGAATTACATAATCACAGGCAAAACATTTATTTGATAAAAATTCTATTAAAATAACCTTTCCTCTGATCTGATAGAGCTCAATGTTTTTACCATCTTGAGTAGTAAGAAAAAAATTAGGAGCAAGCTCACCTTTATTTAGTGCAGCTTGCCCCAACTGAGGAAAAATCACAAGTAAGATTATAACTAAAAGTTTTTTCACCAATTAACTGTTTAGAAGACTGTCAAGTTTACTCTTTAAGATAGACTTTGGGACAACACCTACAATCTGATCAACTCTCTGTCCATCTTTGAAAAACATTATCGTTGGGATTCCCATAATTCCATAACGAGTTGCAATATCTGGATTTTCATCTGTATTAAGCTTTCCTACCTTTATTTTTCCTGCATATTCTTTTGCAAGTTCCTCTATTGTAGGAGCAATTATTCTACAAGGTCCACACCATGGTGCCCAAAAATCTACCATTACTATTCCTTTTGAGTTTAAAACTTCTGTTTCCCATTTAGCACTTGTAAGCTCTAAAATGCCTTCAGCCATTTTTACCTCCACAGATATTTTGTAAACAACTCTTTTAAATTAATCTTTTCTTTGTTATTTTGTCAATTTTAAACCTTTTTTCTTTAGATATAAAAAAAACCGAGTCTGCTCAAAACAAACTCGGGTCTTTAAATTTTACTCTAATGGAATCTTTATTTCTCGTGGTTTTGATTCCTCTTTTCTTAAAATAACTATCTCAAGTAAGCCATTCCTGAGATTTGCTTTAACTGAAGATTTATCCACATCTGATGGCAAATTAATGGTTCTTGAAAAAGGTCCATAGCTTCTTTCATTCAAGATATAGTCTTCCTCAGAAACACCTTCAGGTTTTTTTATTTCTCCTTTGATTAAAAGTCTATCATCAGTAATAGTTAAATCAATATCCTGTTTATCAACCCCTGGAATTTCTACCTGAATAACCAGCTCATTTCCTCTTTCAAAAATATCCACATTTGGAGAAATGATTCCCTCTGCTGTTACTGTTTTTCTCCTTCTTACAGGTGATAGAAACTCCTCAAAGAGCCTGTCCATCTCTTTTCTAATCTCCTCAATCTCTTTTAAAGGACTCCATTTTACAATAGCCATTTTACACCTCCTAAATTTTTAGGCTGCTTCTGCTAATACAACTTTATCAAATACAATTTTACCATCTTTGAAATCTACTTCCACAACATCTCCCTCTTTGAATGTTCCTTCAATAAGTTTTATCGCAAGTGGATCAAGTATCTCTTTCTGCAATACCCTTCTTAATGGTCTTGCACCATATACGGGGTCATAGCCAGTTCTTGCAATGTATTCTTTTGCTGCTTCTGTAAGAGTAATGTCAATCTTTCTCTGTTTAAGGTATTTCCTTATTCTTTTTACTTGAATTTCGACAATATTCTTCATCACTTCCATGCTCAATGGATTAAAGATAATTATCTCATCAATTCTGTTAAGAAATTCCGGTCTGAAGAAAGTTTTTAAGTCATCCATAATCTTTGTTCTTAAATCTTTCTTTAAATCCTGCCAGTGTTCAGAGCCACCACTTTCAAGAAACTCCTGAATATGAGCACTTCCTATGTTTGATGTCATAATGATAATTGTGTTTCTGAAATCAACGGTTCTACCGTGACCGTCAGTCAGACGACCATCATCAAGAACCTGTAGCAAAACATTGAAAACTTCAGGATGAGCCTTCTCAACCTCATCAAAAAGAACAACACTGTATGGACGCCTACGTACTGCCTCTGTAAGCTGTCCGCCTTCCTCATATCCAACATAACCAGGAGGTGCACCGATCAGACGGGATACAGTATGTCGCTCCTGATACTCTGACATATCAATACGAATAATTGCATTTTCATCATCAAAGAGGAACTCTGCAAGTGCCTTTGCGAGCTCAGTTTTACCAACACCTGTAGGACCAAGAAACATAAATGAACCAATAGGTCTATTTGGATCCTGTAATCCCGCTCTTGCCCTTCTTATGGCATTTGATACAGCAATAATTGCTTCATCCTGTCCAACAACTCTATCACGGAGACGCTCCTCCATTTTGAGTAGTTTCTGGGTTTCGCTCTCAAGAAGTTTCTTTACAGGGATGCCTGTCCATTTAGCAACAACCTCTGCAATATCTTCCTCGTCAACTTCTTCTTTAAGCATCTTTCTTCCTTTTTGAATCTCTTTCAGGCGAGCATTTGCCTCATCAAGTGCTTTCTGAAGTTCAATAAGCTTTCCATATCTGAGTTCTGCTGCTCTTGTAAGGTCTCCCTGACGTTCTGCCTGCTCTGAGGCAATTCGGGTCTGCTCAATCTCTGCCTTTATCTCTCTAATCTTTAAAATAATCTCCTTTTCAGCCTGCCACTGCCTGCTTAATTCCTCTTTTTTAGCAAGCAGTTGCTCTATCTCCTGGGTAATTTTTTCTATCTTTTCCTTTGCATCCTCGGTTGGTTCTTTACTTAATGCCTGACGCTCTATTTCAAGCTGACGTAGTTTTCTTTCAATTTCGTCAAGTTCAATTGGCATGCTGTCAATCTCCATTCTAAGCTTTGCTGCAGCTTCATCAATCAAATCAATTGCCTTGTCAGGCAGATATCTGTCTGTTATATACCTTGCTGAAAGAACCGCAGCTGCAACAAGTGCTGAATCCTTTATCTTTACACCATGATGAACCTCATATCTCTCCTTAAGCCCCCTCAAAATAGAGATTGTATCCTCAACAGAAGGCTCCTTAACTAAAATTGGCTGAAATCTTCTTTCCAGTGCAGGGTCTTTTTCAATATATTTTCTGTATTCATTAACAGTGGTGGCACCAATGCATCTTAGTTCTCCCCTTGCAAGAGCTGGCTTAAGCATATTTGCTGCATCAACTGCTCCCTCAGCAGCTCCTGCACCAACAAGTGTGTGAAGTTCATCTATGAATGTTATAATTCGTCCCTCTGACTGGGTAATCTCTTTAAGAACTGCTTTAAGCCTTTCCTCAAACTCTCCCCTGTATTTTGCACCTGCAAGAAGTGAACCTATATCAAGAGCTATCAGTTCTTTGTCTCTCAAAGATTCAGGAACATCGCCTGCTACAATTCTCTGTGCAAGACCTTCAACTATTGCGGTTTTACCAACGCCAGGGTCTCCAATCAGCACTGGATTATTCTTTGTTCTTCTGCTTAAAACCTGAATAACTCTTCTTATCTCCTCATCCCTTCCAATAACAGGATCAAGCTTGCCTTTGCGGGCTAACTCTGTAAGATTTTTACCATATCTAACCAGTGCCTGATATTTTTCCTCTGGATTGGGGTCCGTAACCTGATGAACTCCTCTTATCTTTCTCATTGCATCAAGCACTTTCTGCCTTGTTACTGCCTGCTTTTTTATTGCATCAAGCGCAGGTCCACCAACATCAAACAAAGCTATAAGAAGATGTTCAACGCTTATGTATTCATCCTTAAGATGTTCAGCTTCAGCTTCTGCTTTCTCAAAGAGCTGGTTAAATCTTGGAGTAATATAAATTTGTTCAAGAGGCTGAGCACCATAAACTTTTGGAATTTTATCTATAGCTTTCTTTAAATCTATTTTTATTGTGTTTAGGTCTGCACCGCACTCCTTTAAAATTCGATAAACAAGCCCTTCAGTATCCTCAACCAGAGCATAAAATAAATGCTCCACATCTATCTGCTGATTGCCGTGCTGAGAGGCAATCCTCTGAGCCTCTCTTATGGCTTCCTGTGTTTTATATGTAAGTCTATCAAATCTCATGGTTTTCCTCCTTAAATTTGTTCAAAAAACTTTTTAATTCTTTTTTCAATCTGCTCTCTTACATCTTCATCAACGTAGCGAAGTACTTCCTGTATGAATTGTTCCATCATCTGCATTCTTTCACGCATTCTGAGAATAATATCCACTCCAGCCCTGTTAACTCCAAATTCCTTTGTAAGTTTTATTACAAAGTTAAGTCTTTCAATGTCTTCATCTGTGTAAACTCTCTGTCTTTTAATCCTCTTTGGTTTTATAAAACCTTCTCTTTCATAAAGCCTCAGTGTCTGAGGATGAACATTTAGAAGTCTGCAAACCATGCTTATCATGTAGAATCTCTCGTCCTGTCTCATGACTCCCTCCTCAACATGAATTCTCTTGGATTTTCTCTGTAAAAGCGTTCAATTTTCCTGATTTCTTCCTTTTCAGAAGCTGACAATCCTTTAGGAACTACTATCTTTATAACCACATACATGTCTCCTTTTCTGCCTCCCTTTGGAGATGGAAAGCCTTTACCTGAAATTCTAAATTTCTGCCCACCCTGAGTTCCCTCGGGAATTTTCATTGTAACTGTGTTTCCATCAGGAGTAGGAACATCAACCTTTGCACCTAAGACAGCCTCAACAAATGTTACTGGAAGCTCAATATATACATCCTCCCCCTTTCTTGTAAAAAATGGATGGGGAATAACATTAACCTCAAGTATCAAATCCCCGTAGGGAGCTCCACCTCTTCCAGCATTTCCATATCCTTTAACCTTTACATTTGAGCCACTGTCTACACCAGCAGGAATTTTTGCCTTTACTGTCTCAGTAATTAAAACTCTTCCTGTTCCTCCACAGTTTTTACACTTTGATGAAGCAGTTCTTCCGGTTCCTCCACAATTAGGGCATGTTTGACTTACTCTCATGAATCCTCTTGAAACCTGAACTCTACCAGTTCCTCCACATCTTGAGCATATATCAACCTTATCAGCGCCACTTCCATGACATACCTGACACTCAATATATCTCTGATATGTTACTGGTTTTACAGTACCTTTATAAGCTTCTTCAAAGGTTAATGTAACAGGAATAACTATATCTTCACCTTTTATATAGGTAGTTCTTGTTGTAGTGAAAGTTTCACCAAATATATCACCAAAGATATCACCCAGATCAAAGTGCTTTGTAAAGTCAAAACCACCAAAATCAAAACCTTTAAAATCAAAGGTTTCACCTCTATCATACTCAGCTCTTTTCTGAGGATCACTCAGCACAGCATATGCTTCATTTATCTCTTTAAACTTCTCTTCAGCCTCTTTATTACCTGGATTCAAATCAGGATGATATTTCCTCGCAAGCTTACGATAAGCTTTTTTAATCTCATCCTGAGTGGCATCCTTACTGACACCAAGAATTTTATAATAATCCTTGCGTTCCATAAAATTAATTTAGCATATTGAGTTAATTTATATCAAGATCTCGAAAAATTTTTTCAGGTTATCTTTGGATTGTCTTAAAAGCAAGAATTCAAAACATAAGGTTTACCAGATTTGTATGGTTTATTTATCGGCAATTTGATTAAATTAATGTTAAAATAAAAAATTAACTATGGAATTTGGAGGTGGGAAATGAAATATGTAAAAGGACTTAAATGTAGAGAATGCGGAAGAGAGTATCCTGTAGAACCAATATATGTATGTGAATTCTGTTTTGGTCCGCTTGAAGTAGTTTATGACTACGCAAAGATAAAGAAAGCTCTTTCAAGAAGAATAATAGAAAAAAGACCCAAAACATTGTGGAGATATAAAGAACTTCTACCAATAGATGGTGAACCACAGGTTGGACTAAATTCAGGATTTACACCTTTGGTTGAAGCTAAAAATCTTGCCAAATATCTCAATGTAAAGGAACTTTATATAAAAGATGATACAGTTGCCCATCCTACACTTTCATTTAAAGATAGAGTTGTGGCAGTGGCACTTACAAAAGCAAAGGAGTTTGGCTTTGATACTGTAGCCTGTGCATCAACTGGAAACCTTGCTCATGCTGTCTCAGCTCATGGAGCAAAGGCTGGATTTAGAAGATTTATATTTATTCCTGCAACACTTGAACAAAGTAAAATTGTCGCTTCCATTGTTTATGAGCCGAATCTTGTTGCAGTTGATGGAAACTACGATGACGTAAACAGGCTTTGTAGTGAAATTGCCAACAAATACAGATGGGCTTTTGTAAACATAAATATCAGACCTTTTTATGCAGAAGGCTCAAAAACAATGGGATTTGAAATAGTTGAACAACTTGGCTGGAAAGCACCAGACAGCATTGTAGTTCCCTGTGCCAGTGGCTCACTTCTTACAAAGGTGTGGAAGGCATTAAAGGAGTTTAAAGAGCTTGGAATTTTAAAGGAGCTTGAGACAAAAATATATGGTGCTCAGGCAACAGGATGCTCACCAATTTCTACAGCCTTTAAACAGGGAACAGATGTTATAAGACCTGTAAAACCAAACACTGTTGCAAAGTCTCTTGCAATAGGAAATCCTGCTGATGGATATTATGCTCTGCAGGCTGTAAAGGAAAGTGGTGGTGCTATGGAAGATGTCTCTGATGAAGAAATTATTGAAGCAATAAAAATTCTTGCAAAAACAGAAGGTATATTTACAGAGACAGCAGGAGGAGTTACTCTTGCCTGTTATATTAAACTTTTAAAAGAGGGAAAAATTGATAGAAAAGATAGAACTGTACTTTGTATTACAGGAAACGGACTTAAAACAGCAGAAGTTTTAGGTGGTAAAACAGTAGAAGTTTATAACATTAAACCTAATCTTGCTTCCTTTGAAGAAGCTTTAAAAAGAATTAATGAAAAGGGGAGGTAAAAATGGCTGTAAAAGTTTTAATACCAACACCACTTCAGAAACTCACTGGTGGCAAAGATGTAGTGGAAGCTCCAGCAGGAAAAATAATAGAGATAATAAATGCTCTTGATAAACAATATCCAGGACTTGCGGAAAGACTCTGTCAAGATGGTAAGATAAGAAGGTTTATAAATATTTATCTTAATGAAGAAGATGTGAGATTCCTCCAGGGAGAAGAAACTGTAGCTAAAGATGGAGATGAGGTTTCAATTGTTCCTGCCATTGCAGGAGGAAAATAAGAAAGGAGGCTTTTATGGGTGAGATAAAAAAACTAAGAGTAAGGCTCACCTTTCCTCAAGAATTAATTAAGGAGCCTGTTCTTTTTAGAATGGCAAAAAAATATGATGTTATGCCAAATATTCGTAGAGCAAGAGTCACTGATACATTTGGAGAAATGATCCTTGAACTTGAAGGATTAGAAGAAAATCTTGAACAGGGAATTAACTCCCTCAGAGAGCAGGGAGTTGTAGTTGAATTAATAGAAGGAGACATAATTGAATAGCTATGAGTACAAGAACACCTTGGAGAGGAATTATAAAAGAATACTATGAATTTTTCCCTGTAACAGAAAAAACTCCAATTATTACTCTCTTGGAAGGAAATACGCCTCTTGTTAGAGTAAACAATCTCACAAAAAAGCTTAACATGGATATAGAGCTCTATCTCAAATTTGATGGAGCAAATCCTACGGGCTCCTTTAAAGATAGAGGAATGACTCTTGCCATATCAAAAGCAGTCGAAGAAGGCTCACGGGCTGTAATATGTGCTTCAACTGGAAATACTTCAGCTTCTGCATCAGCCTATGCTGCAAGAGCCGGGATTAAGGCAATTGTTCTTATTCCAGAAGGAAAAATCGCAACTGGAAAACTCGTTCAGGCAATGATTCATGGAGCAGTGGTAATACAGATTAAAGGAAATTTTGATCAGGCTTTAGATATTGTAAGAGCTATTGTAAAAGAGTATCCAATTACCCTCGTTAATTCAATAAATCCCTATAGAATTGAGGGACAGAAGTCAGCAGCTTTTGAAGTATGTGATCAACTCGGGTATGCACCAGATTATCATGCATTGCCTGTGGGAAATGCAGGTAATATCTCAGCATACTGGAAGGGATATAAAGAATATAAGGAAAAAGGAAGGATCACAACTCTTCCTAAGATGCTTGGATTTCAAGCAGCAGGAGCGGCACCAATTGTGCTTGGAAGACCTGTAGATAAACCTGAAACAATAGCAACTGCCATAAGAATAGGAAATCCTGCGAGTTGGAAAACTGCTGTTCAGGCGAGGGACGAATCTGGTGGGAAAATAGATATTGTTACAGATGAAGAAATTCTTAAGGCATATAAAATGATAGCAAGTTATGAAGGAATATTTTGTGAACCTGCTTCTGCAGCTTCTGTTGCAGGAGTTATAAAGCTTTACAATCAGGGATACTTCAAAAAAGATTCAACAGTTGTATGTACACTTACTGGAAATGGACTAAAAGATCCTGATACTGTTTTCAAGGTAGCTGATGAACCTCATATTTTACCTGCAAACCTTGATAATGTGAAAGCCTTTATGGAGAAGATTTTATGAAATACATTGTTATTGTTCCTGATGGTGCAGCAGACTATCCATTAGAAGAACTTGGTGGACTTACACCTCTTCAAGCTGCCAGAACTCCAAACATGGACTGGCTTGCCTGTCATGGGCTGACAGGTTCTGTAAAAAATATTCCTCAGGGATTTTCTCCTGGAAGTGATGTGGCAAACCTGAGCATTCTTGGTTACGATCCAAAAGTTTATTACACAGGAAGAGCACCTCTTGAAGCTGTAAGTATGGGATTGAATCTATCAAAAAATGATGTAGCATACAGATGTAATCTTGTTACTCTTAAAGTTTTGGATAAAAACAAAATCTTTATGGAAGACTACTCAGCAGGTCATATATCCTCTGAGGAAGCAAAAATTCTTATTGAGGAAATAGATAGAAAACTTGGAAGTGATAATTTAAGATTTTATCCCGGAGTAAGTTATCGCCATATAATGTTATGGAAAGATGGTTCAGACGAGGTAGAATGTACTCCACCACATGATATTACAGGAAAAGAGATCTCAATGTACCTTCCTGTAGGAAAGAACTCTAAATTTTTGAAAGATCTTATTTTCAAATCAATGGATATTCTTAAGGACCATCAAATTAATAAAAAGAGAGTCTCTGAAGGTAAAAAACCTGCAAACAGCATATGGCTTTGGGGGCAGGGAAGGACTCCAATGCTACCAAAATTTCAGGAAAAATATGGAATTTCAGGTGCCCTTATATCAGCAGTAGATTTAACAAAAGGTTTGGGTATTTTAGCAGGATTTCACATAATAAATGTTCCTGGTGCAACTGGCTGGATAGATACAAACTATGAAGGAAAGGTTGATTATGCTCTTAATGCCCTTGAAAGAGTGGATTTTGTTTATATTCACATAGAAGCACCAGATGAGGCAGGTCATCAGGGTGATTATAAATTAAAAATCAAGGCAATTGAAGACATTGACAGCATTGTCATAAAAAAAATTCTCGATGAAGCACCAAGAAAATTTAAGGAATTTAAAATCCTACTTCTTCCAGACCATCCAACCCCAATTAAACTGAGGACCCATACCGACGAACCAGTCCCATTTGTAATCTATGATAGCAACCGTACTGAAAAGAAAAACAGAGAATTTTCAGAGGAAATTCTAAAATCTCCTGATATTCAGATAGAGGATGGTTATAAACTCATGAATTTATTTATCTTTGGCAATGTTTGATCTGATTGATATTATTCTTCATATTGATATTTATCTTGAAAATCTTCTTTCACAGGTAGGCATCTGGATTTATGTGGTTCTTTTTTTTATAGTTTTTTCAGAAACCGGATTTGTTGTAACACCTTTTTTGCCTGGTGATTCTCTGCTATTTACTGTAGGTGCCTTATCTTCAAGAGAACTTCTCTGTCCATGGAGTTCATTTATAGTTTTGTCCGCTGCTGCTACATTAGGTAATACATTGAATTATCACATTGGGAAGTTTGTTGGTCCTAAGATTTTCTCAAAAGAAAACTCTTTATTTTTCAATAAAAAACATCTTCACACAACAGCACTATTTTATGAAAAACATGGTGCAAAAACCATCATCATCGCAAGATTTTTACCTATTTTAAGAACATTTGCTCCTTTTGTAGCTGGAATAGGTAAAATGAACTACCTTAAATTTCAAATATATAATATTTTTAGCAGTTTTCTATGGAGCAGTTCACTTATTTTAGCAGGATATTTTTTTGGAAACATTCCGATAGTAAAAGAAAATTTCTCTGTGGTTATTCTTGGTATTATCATAATCTCAGTCATACCAAGCATTATCAAGGCTGTATCTATAAACCGTGATGCAGAAAAAGTTAAAAATTAAAAACGAGGAGTAAATTAAAATGATACCAATTAGAGATTGCCTTCCTAGAAGATATACTCCCTATATGACATGGCTTATTATCGCTTTAAACTCTTTTATCTTTATCTTTGAACTTCTTTTGTCAAAGGATGACTTAGATTATCTATTTCATATTTTTGGTGTAGTTCCTGCAAGATACATGCTTGTAGATTCGCTTCCCTTTGATCCTTTTTATTATCTTCCTTTTTTGACAAGTATGTTTCTTCATGGAGGATGGTTTCATCTAATAAGCAACATGTGGGTAATGTGGATTTTTGCTGACAATGTAGAAGACAAAATGGGTTCTTTTAGATTTTTGATTTTTTATCTTCTTTGCGGATTTGGAGCAAGTTGGATTCACTGCCTCATTAACCCAACATCAGTAATACCAACAGTTGGAGCTTCAGGTGCAATCTCAGGAGTTTTAGGTGCCTATATGATAATGTTTCCCCATGCAAGAGTTATTACTCTGTTTCCTATTTTATTTTTCCCGTTCTTCTTTGCTATTCCAGCAATTATTTACATACTAATGTGGTTTTTCATTCAACTTTTTTCAGGACTGGGTTCATTACTTACTCCCGAAGACGTAGGAGGAGTTGCCTGGTGGGCACATGTAGGAGGATTTATCTTTGGAGTTGTTTTACATAGAATATTTGTTATCAAAAAGAGACTTCGCATTTACGATGACCAATTTGATTACTACTGTGCATGGGGAAGATTTTTGTAAAACTAATGGTACGCTGCAAAATCTGTAATAATTCTTCTCTTTTTATATCAAAATATCCCGGAGTCTGTCTTGATTGCATCAAAACTAAAACTGATAAAGCTCTTAAAGTTGCCTTTGAGGCTCATAAGAAAAGCAGGCTTGTCTATAGTCCTGAGTTTATCAATTAGACCCCGAAAATTGACATTTTAGCCTCGTAAACCCTTGATTTTACTTAATCCTATTTTTTATTTTCATTTCTGGAAAAACAAGGCACAGGTATCTATTCAGTCTTGGCAGGCTTGAAGATTTCCTGAACACAGAGTCATTTAAAAAACTTGCAAAGAGAGCATTAGGACAGGAAGAACCAAAGCTTGAACTTAGAAACATCTCAGAGGGAAGAATACTCAACTATGGACATTGTCTGATAAAGAAACTCTGGGATAGATTGAGTCTTGATGAATTTTTCAACTCTGTGACAGAAAACAAAAGGGCTGATATTGCAAAGGCAGTATTTTACATGACAACAAGGCATATGATCTCATCAGACAGTAAACTTGGAATGTATGAGACAAAGCAGGAGTATTTTGGATTTGAAAGTATTGGAATAAATCATCTATAAAGGGCACTTGATGTTTTAGCAGATTTTAAAGACGGTCTTGACAGAGTTTAGTATTGATGGACAGGTATATTACTTAAAGAACAAGATTGACAGAGTAGCTAAGTCTCTATTCAGAGCATTAAGAGTAAAGAGCCATCCAATGTAACAGCTAGAGAAGATTTCAAAATATAAACTGTCGAAGAATCAAAAGAATACGATTTTTGTTGTGCAAAAATTTGCTATTTTTAAAAATAAAGTTCAATATTTTCAATGAGTTAGAAAATTTAATTGATAAACTCAGTAGTTTTTAATTTTCAACAATTTTTTAGAATTCAGCTGACAAAGTTAGGAAAATCAATCATTTAAAACTACATTTTGTGGGTCTAAATCCTGCCTTCAACATTATGCTGAAAAAAATTTAGAAAAAATTCGAACAGCTAATTTATAAAAAACCTAATGATTTGTTCATTGAAGTAGCAAGAATTAGAGGAGACCTTAATAAAGCTTTGTCACAAAAGAGGTAATTGATGGTATAATGATAAGACTTCAGAGACTTGAAGATAAAGTATTGACTGCCGCAGGAGGGTAGATTAAGAATGGGAAGAAAAATTATTATCACTGGTGGAGCTGGATATATTGGAAGTCATTGTGTTAAAAGGCTTGGTGAGCTGGGATACGAAATTCTGACAATTGACAATCTTTCAAGTGGAAACAGATGGGCTGTGCTTTATGGAAAGCTTGAGGTTGTTGACCTTGCTGATAATTCTCGCATAGAGCAAATTGTTAAGGATTTCAGACCTGATGCAGTAATTCATTTTGCCGCATCAATTGTCGTTCCTGAGAGCGTTCAAAATCCTGTAAAGTACTACAAAAACAATACTGAAAACACACTAAATCTTTTAAAAATTCTTGTTGAAAACAATGTAGATAAATTCATTTTCTCATCCACCGCAGCTGTATATGGTATTCCTGAAAGCGTGCCTGTAGGTGAGAATTCTCCGCTTATGCCAATTAATCCATATGGAAGGTCAAAGATGATGTCAGAGATGATACTCAGGGATTTTTCCTCAGCATATGGTTTAAGATATATCTCTTTACGATACTTTAATGTGGCTGGTGCAGATCCAGAAGGAAAGATTGGACAGGCATATAAAGAATCAACCCATCTTATAACAAGAGCTCTAAAGTGTGCAAAAGGTGATTTCCCTCATCTTGAGATTTATGGCACAGATTATCCCACCCGTGATGGAACATGTATAAGAGACTATATTCATGTAACTGACCTTGTTGATGCTCACATTGTTGCTCTTGAATGGCTTTTTCAGGGTGGTGAAAGTGAAGTCTTTAACTGTGGCTACGGTCATGGATACTCGGTAAAAGAGGTCATAGAAGTGGCAAAGAAGGTTACAGGTATAGATTTTAAAGTTATTGAAACTGAAAGAAGACCTGGAGACCCGCCTGAGCTTGTTGCTGATTGTAGCAAGATAAAGTCAAAATTGAACTGGACGCCCCAATATGACGACCTTGAATTTATAATCAAAACTGCATGGGATTGGGAAAGAAAAATAAGTTTTCCATCAAGCCAATAGCACCATTATTTTAAATCTTCCATCAAGCAAGATGTTTTAAAAATTGAGTTATTGTAAAAAGCTTGAGATTTTTTACATAATAGAAAAACTTAAATTTATAGATGGAGGAAAGAGCATGCTTATTGTTCAAAAATACGGTGGAACTTCTGTTGCAAACATTGAAAGAATAAAGGCTGTTGCTGAAAGGGTGTCAAAGACTGTTAAAGAAGGTAACAAAGTAGTTGTGGTTGTCTCTGCAATGGCAGGAGAAACGGACAAACTAATCGGGCTTGCCCATCAAGTTTGTCCTGACCCTCCAGAAAGAGAGATGGATTTGCTTCTTTCGTCAGGAGAGAGGGTCACAGCAGCACTGACCGCTATGGCTTTACATGGATTAGGACATAAGGCGATTGCTCTTACAGGAAGACAGATGGGAATAATAACAGATGCAGTTCATACAAAGGCAAGAATTGAAAAAATTATCGCAACAAGGGCAGTTAAAGCTTTAGCAGATGGTTATATTGTTGTAGTCGCAGGATTTCAGGGGATAACAGAAGATGAAGATGTAACAACACTTGGAAGAGGTGGCTCGGACTTAACAGCTGTTGCCATAGCTGCAGCATTGAACGCTGATTTATGTGAAATTTATACAGATGTTGATGGTGTATTTACAGCTGATCCAAACATTGTTCCCAATGCTCGCAAGCTTGAAAAAATTTCCTATGAAGAAATGCTTGAGCTTGCCTCTTTAGGAGCAAAGGTTTTGCAGACTCGTTCAGTAGAGTTTGCAATGAAATACAATGTTCCAGTAGTAGTGCGTTCAAGCTTTAACTGGAATCCAGGAACATTAGTTACAAAGGAGGATAAAGATATGGAAAAAGTCGTAGTTTCAGGCATTGCCCATGACAAAAATCAGGCAAAGATTACAATACTCAAAGTTCCTGACAGACCGGGAATTGCAGCAAAACTCTTCAAAGCTGTTGCAGATGCTAATATTGTTGTTGACATGATTGTCCAGAACATTAGCAGTGATGGAAAGGCAACTGATATTTCATTTACTGTTCCAAAAACAGATGCAAAGAAAGCACTTGAACTTACGCAAAGAATCTCAAACGAACTGGGTGCTGAGGGAGTTCTTTTAAATGAAGACATAGCAAAAATTTCAATTGTCGGTGTCGGAATGAGAACTCACTCAGGTGTTGCTGCTCAGATGTTTGAAGCTCTTGCAAATCATGGAATAAATATAATGGCAATAAGTACATCAGAGATAAAGATTTCATGTCTTATTGATGCTAAATACACCGAGCTTGCAGTAAGAGTGCTTCATGATACATTTAAGTTAGGTGAGCAGTAATGGATATTGTCTCTCCAGATGGATTTCTATATTCGGTAGCAAAAGCAGGGATTAAATATCCGGACAGATATGATATTGCATTGATTTACTCTAAAAGACCTGCTCAGGTTGCGGGATTTTTTACAACAAACCAGATTAAGGCAGCACCGGTTAAAATATGCATGAAAAGAATTCGTTCAGGACAGGCTCAGGCATTGATTTTAAACAGTGGAAATGCCAATGCCTGCACAGGGAAAAAAGGCATAGAGGATGCACTAAAAGTAACTGATTATATTGCAGAAAAGCTTGCAATTAATAAAGAGTATGTTTATCCGCTTTCAACTGGAGTCATTGGAATGCCTCTACCTGTAGAACGAATTATGAAAGCAGTTGATGAACTTGTAAACAGTCTGGGAAACGCTCAGCCTTTACAGGTTGCAGAGGCAATAATGACAACCGATACTTTTCCAAAGCTTACATACAGGCAAATTGAAACTGCTTCACCGGTGACAATTCTTGGAATATGTAAGGGTGCGGGAATGATCTGTCCAAATATGGCAACAATGCTCTGTACAATACTTACCGATGCAAAGATAAGCTCTGATTTGATGAAAGAAGCATTAAGAGATGCTGTAGCACAAAGCTTTAACTCAATCACAGTAGATGGAGACATGTCAACAAATGATACAGTGCTGATGCTTGCTAATGGAGAGTCTGAGATAAAAATTGAGAGAAAAACCAATCTTTGGAAGCAGTTTAGAGAAGTTCTTACTGATCTATGCATTGAACTATCAAAAATGATAGTGAAAGACGGAGAAGGTGCAACAAAGTTTGTGAGTGTCACAGTTAAAGGAGCTAAAACAACTCAGGATGCAAGAAGAGTTGCCCGTGCAGTGGCTAATTCTCTTTTGGTTAAGACGGCTCTTTACGGAGGTGATCCAAACTGGGGTAGAGTGATTGCTGCTGTTGGCTATTCAGGAGTCCCTGTAAAAGAGGAAAAAATCGAGATTTACATCAACGATATATGCCTTTTTAGAGGATTACCAACAATGAGAGAGGATGAACTTAAAGAGTCTCTCAAGCAAAGGGAGATTGAAATTCTGATAAATCTAAATCTTGGCAAAGGACATACAACTATTTTTACTACTGACCTATCAGAGGATTATGTACGGATTAACTCTGCGTACAGAACATAAATGTGATATAATTGAGTATGCCTGAGGTTATTGAAAAAATATCAAAACAGGAACTTGAAGCAATTGTAAAGGAAATTATTGAAGACTTTGTTCGTCAGAATGAACAAAGGGCAAAAGAGCTTTCTATTATTGAGCGAGTAATCAGAGTTGAAGAAGAGCTTAAAGCATTGAGAGAGATTGAAAATGCTCGGTTTGAAGCTATGGAGAAACGGTTTGAGGCACTTCAGCGAGAGATGAAAGCTTATTATGAGGCAACAGATAAGCGGTTTGAGGCTATGGAGAAACGTTTTGAGGCTATGGATAAGCGATTTGAAGCTATGGATAAGCGATTTGAAGCTATGGAGAAACGGTTTCAATTTTTACAGTGGTTTATGGGTGCAGGTTTTACATTTATAAGCATTCTTATAGCAATCTTTGGACTTATCAGACATTGAGCTTTTCTTAAGTTTCTTTTTATCATAAAATTATGGAAGAAAAAATCTTCTTTGATGAAGAGCAAGAAATTTCACTTGATAATCCTGACCGCTACAGAGTATATCTTCTGAATGATGATTACACTACAATGGATTTTGTTGTATATGTTTTAATGACAGTTTTTGACAAACCAAGAGTAGAAGCTACAAGAATTATGCTTTATGTTCACAGACACGGAAAAGGTCTTGCAGGTATTTATCCGAAGGAGATTGCTGAAACAAAGGTAGCTCAGGTGGAAAGCCTTGCAAGAGCCAATGGTTTTCCGTTAAAATGCAGTATAGAAAGAGATGATTAATAAAGATTTACAGATTATCATATCAGCCACCGTTGAAGATGCCATTGAAAGAGGCCATCAGTATCTTACTGTTGAGCATCTTCTCTATGCTATCCTCCATGATGATTTTGGTATGGAAATAATTAAAAACTGCGGCGGAGATCCTGAACAGATTAAAAGAAATCTTGAAAGATTTCTTGAAGAACAGGTCCCAAAGAGAAAAACCAAAGGCCAGACATATCCAACAGTAAGTTTTCAGAGAGTAATGGAAAGAACTATGAATCACATAAAGACTGCAGAAAAAAAGGAAGCTGATGCTGGAGATTTTCTCGCATCCCTGTTCCTTGAAGAGGATACATATGCGGTAAGTCTTCTTAAATCATATGGAATAACGAGAATTGACATTTTAAACTACATTTCTCACGGAATACCCAAAACAGGTTTTGAAGAAACAGTAAGAAAAGAAGAAAAAAGGGGAGATCCTCTTAAAACCTTTACGATAGAGCTTGTAGAAAAAGCCCGTAGAGGAGAAATTGACCCAATAATTGGTCGTGAGCTAGAACTTGAGAGAGTTATTCAGGTTTTATCAAGAAGAAGAAAAAATAATGTAATTCTTGTAGGTGAACCAGGAGTTGGTAAAACAGCAATTGTTGAAGGACTGGCATTAAAGGTTGCCCATGGCGAAGTTCCCTCTCATCTTAAAAATGTTAAAATTTTTGCTCTTGATATGGGTTCTTTACTTGCCGGAACAAAGTATAGGGGAGACTTTGAAGCAAGAATGAAAGCTTTGATAAACTCTCTTTATAAGATTAAAGACTGTGTACTTTTCATAGATGAAATTCATACAGTTGTAGGTGCTGGCTCTGCAAGTGGAAGCACAGTTGATGCTTCCAATCTTTTAAAACCTGTTTTAATTGAAGGAAAGATTCGCTGCATAGGTGCAACAACCTATGAGGAATACAGAAACTACTTCGAAAAAGACAGAGCTCTTTCAAGAAGATTTCAAAAAATAGATATTGCTGAGCCTACTGAAGAAGAAACATTTGAAATTCTCAAAGGGTTAAAGTCTCACTATGAAGAACATCACGGAGTTACTTACACTGAAGAAGCATTACGTTCAGCAGTTCATCTTTCAGCAAAATACATAACTGAGAGATTTTTACCTGATAAAGCCATTGATGTTATTGATGAAGCAGGTGCCGTTGTAAGACTATATCATAGCGATGACCCTGTGGTTACAGAAAAAATAATTGAACAGACAGTTGCAAAGATAGCGAGAATACCTTCTCAGGAGATAACATCCAGTGATGTTGACAGACTCAGAAATCTCGAAACAGAGCTAAAGAGAGTAATTTTTGGACAGGATGAAGCAGTGGAGGCAGTTGTAAGGGTAATTAAGCTTGCCAAAGCAGGACTTAAAGAGCCGCAAAGACCAATAGGTTGTTTTCTATTTACTGGACCTACAGGAGTTGGAAAAACTGAGCTTGCACGGCAACTTGCCCGAATTCTTGGTATAGGTTTTATAAGATTTGACATGAGCGAATATATGGAAAAACACTCTGTTGCCAAGCTTATTGGAGCACCTCCAGGATACATCGGATTTGAACAGGGAGGACTTTTAACTGAACAGATTAGAAAAACACCGCACTGTGTGCTTTTGCTTGATGAGATAGAGAAAGCTCATGAAGAGATATTTAATGTGTTACTGCAGGTTATGGATTATGGAACTCTTACAGATAATACAGGAAGAAAGGCAGACATGAGAAATGTTATCCTTATCATGACATCAAATATTGGTGCAAGAGAGATGGAAAGACCGGTAATTGGCTTTGGTGACAGAAGTTCTGATCAGATCAAAAAAGGTAAAGAGGCAGTTGAAAGGCTTTTCAGTCCTGAATTTCGTAACAGACTTGATGCAGTTGTCAGTTTCAATTCTTTACCAGAAGAAGTTGTGTTAAAGATTGTAGATAAATTCATTAGAGAACTTAATGAGCAACTTCAGTCAAAGAATATCTTTGTTGAACTTACAGAAGAGGCAAGAAAGTGGCTCGCTCAAAAGGGTTTTGATCCAAAGTTTGGAGCAAGACCTCTTCAGAGAATTATTCAGAAGGAAATAAAAGCTCCGCTTGTTGAAGAAATTTTATTTGGAAAGCTTAAAAACGGTGGTAAAGTTAAAGTCTATGTTTACGAAGAAAGCCTGTCTTTTGAAGTAGATGACAGTATTTTTACTTCCTGAAGAACTATTTTTCCCTCATCCAGATTTAGCAGACCCTGATGGATTGCTCGCAATCGGTGGAGATCTTAGCCCGGAAAGACTTATTCTTGCATACAAATTTGGCATATTCCCCTGGTATAACCATCAACCAATTCTTTGGTGGTCACCTCCTCAGAGACCTTTGATATTTCCAAGACTTTTTAAAATGGCAAGGAGTCTTTATCAAACTTTGAAAAAGGATACTTACAGAGTGAGCTTTGATAGAGATTTTTATGCAGTTATAAAAGGATGTGCAACAGCACCGAGAAGAGACTCTACAGGAACATGGTTACTTCCAGAAATGATAGAGGCTTATACAGAACTTCATCAGCTTGGGTATGCTCATTCAGTTGAAGTATGGTTTGAGGATAAAATAGTAGGAGGACTATACGGAGTCTCAATTGGTAAAGCCTTTTTTGGTGAGTCTATGTTTACACTTATGAAAGATGCATCAAAGGTAGCTCTTGCATGCCTTGTTGAGCATTTGATAAAAAATAGTTTTTATTTTATTGACTGCCAGATTACTAACAGACATTTATTAAGCCTGGGAGCCTACGAAGTGCCACGTAGAGTTTTTCTTGTTTTGCTTGATGAAGCTTTAAAGAAAGAAGATTTAACAGAATGGCAAAGAGAGCCAGAGCCTACATCAAAAACTGCAAAGTTTCTAAAAGAAAAACTAATTCCACGGAGGAACTATGAAGCTAATTCTTTTTGATATTGATGGAACTTTAATAAGTGCTGGAGGAGCAGGAACTCGTTCTCTTAATAAAGCATTTGAAGAAGTTTTGGGGATTAAAGATGCATTCAAAAACTTTGAAATGGCTGGAAAGACAGATGTTCAGATAATAAAGGAGGGACTCATTCTAAAGGGAATTGAGCCTTCAACTCATCTGATTAATGATTTGATAGGAAGTTATCTTAAAAATCTAAGCATTGAGATCAATAACAACTCAAAACATTTAAAACCCGGAGTAAAGGAGTTCATAGAATTTATTCATTACGAATTAAAATATCCAATGGGACTTCTTACGGGAAATTTAGAGAAAGGCGCAAGAATTAAGCTTGAGCCTTTTGGACTAAACTACTTTTTTCCAATAGGTGCTTTTGGAAGTGACCATGAAGACAGAAATCAACTTTTACCAATAGCTGTTCGTAGATTTTTTGAAAGATTTAATAATTCCATAGACTTTCATCAATGTGTTGTTATTGGTGACACTCCAAGAGATGTGGCATGTGCTAAACCATATGGAGCAAAAGTAGTTGCTGTTGCTACAGGTCCATACAGTATTGAGCAACTTAGGACTACAGACGCTGACATAGTTGTTGAAACTCTCTCAGAAATTGATAAAATTATAAGTATTTTCTAGTGATATGGGAAAGTTTCCTGTAACTGAAAAAAAAGAGAAAGAACTCCTGTATGAGATGGAAAATCTCGGAATTAAGGAGACCGATATTGAGGAAAAGTTCATAAGATGTTCAGGACATGGGGGACAAAAACTAAATAAAACCTCAACAGGAGTTTATCTAAAACATATACCCACAGGCATTGAGGTTAAGTGCACAAAGGAAAGATCGCAGGGATTAAATCGTTTTTTTGCCCGTAGAATGCTTATAGAAAAGTTTAAAGAATATTTAGGTATTCCTACTGAAAAACAGAAACAAATTGAGAAAATAAGAAAGAAAAAATCTAAATCTCGAAGAAAAAATTTATCTTTTTAACATAGATACTTAAAAAGTTGACCTTTTCAGATATTTTTTTGTATTCTAAATTTGTGGGCCGTTAGCTCAGCTGGTAGAGCAGCTGACTCTTAATCAGCGGGTCGCAGGTTCGAATCCTGCACGGCTCATTGATTTTCAAGGGTTTGCAATTTTCATTTTCCACATCATTAACCACATGTTCACCACATATAGACTCAAGAGCTTGAATAGCATTCTGAAGCACAGGTAAAGCAATTTTAACTTGATTTTGTCAGTTTAACTTTGAAACTTGTTGAAAATAAAAGATTTTTACAATATTAAAATAAAAATTTACCACTACAACTGCCTCTAAAGCCTTGATTGTCAATGGTTTGCCTAAACTTTTTCTTTCTTTGCGATTTTGGAGAGTACTTTCATCCCTAACGCTTTAAGTATTTTTCTCCCTTTTCAGGGTTAATGGTATTAGTAATAAAAATTTAATAAACAGAATATGCTATGCTTCTGTAAATTTTTTGAACAAGAGTGAGGCATTTGTGCCGCCAAAACCAAATGAGTTTGTCATTGCGTATCTAATTTCTTTTTTCTTTGGTTTATATGGGACATAGTCAAGGTCACATTCTGGATCTGGATTATCAAGGTTAATTGTTGGAGGAACAACATTTTCATAAATGCTTAAAATTGTAAAGATTGCCTCTACTCCACCTGCTGCACCAAGAAGATGTCCTGTCATTGATTTTGTAGAACTCACACAAAGTTTATAAGCATGTTCACCAAAAACTTTCTTTATTGCCTGGGTTTCAAGCTCATCTCCCTGTTTTGTGCTTGTACCATGAGCATTTATATAATCAATCTCTTCTGGATTAATTCCAGCATCATTGATTGCCGCCTTCATACATCTTGCTCCACCCTCACCTTCTGGAGCAGGTGCTGTAATATGATAGGCATCAGAACTCATTCCATATCCTACCAACTCTGCATAAATTTTTGCTCCTCTTTTCAATGCATGTTCAAGTTCTTCAAGAATAATAATTCCGCTTCCTTCGCCCATTACAAATCCATCTCTATCAATGTCAAAAGGTCTGCTTGCTTTTTCTGGTTCGTCGTTTCTTGTTGAAAGAGCTCTCATTATTGAAAATCCTGCTACAGCCATGGGTGTTATAACAGCCTCTGCGCCTCCAGTAATCATTACATCTGCGTCTCCATATTGAATCATTCTGAAAGCCTCACCAATTGAATGATTACCTGTAGCACAGGCGGTTGTTACTGCAAGATTTGGTCCTTTTATTCCATATCTTATGGATATTTGACCTGCTGCAAGATTAATAATTACCATTGGAATAAAAAAGGGGCTTACTCTTTTCCAGCCTTTCTCAAGCAATGTTTTGTGATAGTATTCGATAGTCGGCAGTCCTCCCATCCCTGAACCAATAATAATGCCAATTCTTTCAGAATTCTGAGAATTGATTTTTAAGCCCGAGTCCTGTATTGCCATCTCAGTGGCAGCAATTGCAAAATGAATGAATCTATCCATCTTTTTGATTTCTTTTGGTTCAATGTAGTTTGCAGGATCAAATCCTTTAACTTCAGCAGCGATTCTTACGGGATAATCTTTTGCATCAAAGTGAGTAATATAACCTACTCCTGATTTGCCTTGAAGAAGTGCCTCCCATGAAGATTTGACATCAAGACCGAGAGGAGAAACCATCCCCATCCCGGTCACTACAACTCTTCTTTTTTTCATATGGCAGTTATGCCTGACCTGTTTTGTTTTTTATGTACTCAATAGCATCCTTTACTTTGCTGATCTTTTCAGCATCTTCATCGGGAATCTCAATTCCAAAGGCTTCTTCAAATGCCATCACAAGCTCAACAGTATCAAGAGAATCTGCTCCAAGGTCTTCAACAAAGGATGCTTCAGGTGTTACCTGAGATACCTCCACACCAAGCTGTTTTGCTATAATTTCTTTTACTTTTTCTTCTACCATCAGTTACCTCCTTTTTTTCTTTTTTTACATGTACATTCCGCCATTTACATGAATAACCTGTCCGGTTATATATCCAGATTCTGGCAAAGCCAGAAATATTATGGCATTTGCTACATCCTGAGTAGTTCCAAATCTTTGAAGTGGTATCATTCTAAGCATCTCTTCTTTAACTTTTTCAGGTAACTGTTCTGTCATGGCTGTTTGAATAAAACCAGGTGCAACTGCATTAACTGTAATTCCGCGGGAAGCATACTCTTTAGCCAGAGTTTTTGTTAAAGCTACAAGTCCTGCCTTTGATGCTGAGTAGTTAACTTGTCCAGGATTTCCTATGAAAGCTACAACAGAGGCAATATTTATAATTCTTCCATACTTATTTTTGGACATAATTTTGACTGCCTCTCTACAGCAAAGAAAAGCTCCTTTAAGATTTATGTTTAAAACAGCATCCCATTCTTCATCTTTCATTCTTATAAGAAGATTGTCTTTTGTTATCCCTGCATTATTTACGAGAATCTCAATCTTTGAAAACTTTTTAACAGATTCATCAAATAGTCTTTTAACATCTTCTGAATTAGAAACATCTGCTTTAATACCCAGGGTTTCAACACCATAAAGAGATTTAATCTCTTCAGCAGCTTTTTCAGCATTTTCAGAATTTATATCCACAATTACAACATTTACTCCTTTTTTTGCAAACTCCTCTGCAGTTGTTCTACCGATACCCCTTGAAGACCCAGTAATTATAGCTGTTTGTCCTTTCATAGACAACCTCCTAATCATTCTCTAAAAACTAAATTATAAAAAAATTCAGTCTAAAAATTCTACCCTGCATTTCAAGCTAACAGTTTTTAAAGTTTATGATATAATATCTTTTTATGTATTACATTGGCATAGACATAGGTGGCACAAACATTAAGATTGGTCTGATTTCTAAAGATTGGGAAATTGTAAAAATATGCAAATTTCCCACTGGTAGTGATCCAATGAAAACAATTACTGATGAGTTAGATAGCATTTTTAAAGAATTCAAAGTTACTGGCATAGGTGTTGGAGTTGCAGGTATTGTAGACAAAGAAGGCAATGTCATTCAAGCAGCCAATATTCCATCTTTGAATGATTATTCCTTAGGAAAAGAGTTAAAGGAAAGGTATAATGTAGATGTAAAAATAGAAAATGATGCAAATGTTGCAACAATTGCTGAAGCCTTATTTGGAGAAGGCAGGGGTATATCAAATTTCATTATTCTGACACTTGGAACAGGAATTGGGGGTAGTTTATGGTTAAATGGACAAATTGCTAAGTTTCCTATGGAAGTCGGACATATGAGTATTAATTTTCAAGGAAAATCCTGTAGTTGTGGAGGAGTTGGATGTCTTGAAGTTTATGCATCAGCCAGAGCAATAAAAGACAGTTTTATAGAAAAGCTTGAAAATGGTGAGGACAGTCAGATTAAAGAATTTTATGAAGGTAATTTTTACAAAGCAACTTCTTTAGATATATATAAGGCAGCAATGGAAGGTGACAATGTCTGTAGAAATGTTCTTAAGGAAGCTGGCAAAGCCTTAGGTGCCGGGATGGCAAATTTGATAAATATTTTTGCTCCTGAAAAAATTGTCTTAACTGGTGGACTTTCCCAGGCAGTAAATATTTATATTGAAACAGCCATTCAAGAAGCTAAAAAAAGAGTAATGAAAGGACTTTCTGATTCAGTTAAAATAACTTTATCTAATTTAGTTGACAGCGGCGGAGTTTTAGGAGCTGTTTCAATTTTGAGAAATCAATGAAAAGAATAAGAAATTTTTCAATAATTGCCCATATAGATCACGGTAAATCCACTCTTGCTGATAGACTTCTCGAATTTACAGGAGCTGTGAATCTTGGTGGTAAAATGGGACAAATTCTTGATTCAATGGATCTTGAAAAGGAAAGAGGTATTACAATTAAAGCTCATGCTGTAAGACTGAAATATAAGGCTGAAGATGGCAATGAATATATTTTAAATCTCATTGATACTCCAGGGCATGTTGATTTTTCCTATGAAGTATCCCGTTCTCTTGCTTGTTGTGAAGGAAGTCTTTTGGTTGTTGATGCAACCCAGGGTGTGGAAGCTCAAACTGTTGCAAATGCTTATCTTGCAATAGATCACAACCACGAAATAATTCCTGTAATAAACAAGATTGACCTTCCTCAGGCAGACCCAGAGAGAGTAAAAAAACAGATAGAAGATATTCTAGGTATAGATAGCTCAGAAGCAATACTGGCATCTGCAAAGGAAGGAATTGGAACTAAAGAGATTCTTGAAGCAGTTGTAAAAAAAATTCCTCCACCAAAAGGTGACCCTCAGGCACCTCTAAGAGCTATGATTTTTGACTCATGGTTTGACAACTACCTGGGAGTTATTATTCTTGTAAGGGTGTTTGATGGAATAATAAAACCAGGGATGAAAATAAGGTTGATGGCAACACAAAAAGAATATGAAGTGCAACGACTTGGTATTCTTACTCCTTTTCCAAAAGATATAGAGCAACTTTCAGCAGGTGAGGTCGGATTTATTATAGCAGGAATTAAAAACATCTCTGACACAAAAATAGGAGACACAGTTACAGCAGTAGAAAGTCCTGCTCAGCAGCCTTTACCGGGGTTTAGAGAAGTAAAGCCTATGGTCTTTTGCGGGCTCTATCCAGTGGAGACCAATCAATATGAAGAATTGAAATCATCTCTTGAAAAATTAAGACTCAATGATTCTTCATTTTTCTTTGAGCCTGAAACCTCAGCAGCTCTTGGATTTGGTTTTAGATGCGGATTTTTAGGCTTGCTTCATATGGAAATAATAAAGGAAAGGCTTGAAAGAGAGTTTAATCTCTCTCTTATAAGCACAGCTCCAACAGTGAGATATAAGATCGTTGATAAAAAAGGTGAATATCTGATTGATAATCCGAGTAAAATTCCAAAAATTTATGAAAGAATTGAAGAGCCCTTTATGAAAGTCTCCATAATTGTTCCAGAGGAATTTGTAGGAGAGATTTTAAAACTCTGTCAGGAAAGAAGAGGAATTCAAAAGGAGTTTTCATTTATTTCAAAAGATAGAATTCTTCTTGTTTATGAAATGCCTTTGAATGAAATTTTATGGGATTTTTATGATAAACTAAAATCTCTTTCAAAAGGTTATGCATCAATGGATTATGAATTCATTGGATACAGAGCCTCTGACCTCGTAAAGCTTGATATCCTTATTAATGGAGAACAGGTGGATGCTCTTTCAGTTATTGTTCATAAAGATAAGGCTTACTATAAAGCTCGGGCAATAGTTCAAAAATTAAGAACAGTTATTCCAAGGCAACTATTTGAAGTAGTAATTCAGGCTGCCATAGGTAGCAAAATTATAGCAAGAGAAAGCATTGCTCCACTTAAGAAAAATGTTCTGGCAAAATGTTATGGAGGTGACGTAACAAGAAAGAAAAAACTTCTTGAAAAACAAAAAGAAGGTAAAAAAAGAATGAAGCAAATTGGTCGTGTTGAAATACCCCAGGAAGCTTTTCTATCAGTTTTAAAAATTGAGTAGGAGGTCAGATGACAGGTAAAAAGATTCTTGAATATATAAAAAGCATTGGCATTGCCATATTGATTGCTCTTTTTATAAGAGCTTACATTGTTCAGGCTTTTAAAATACCATCCGGTTCAATGATTCCAACTCTTTTGATAGGAGATCATCTTCTGGTGAATAAGTTTATTTACGGAGTTCATCCACCTTTTTCCGATAAAAAAGTTCTTGTTTTTGAAAAACCAAAAAGAGGAGACATTATAGTTTTTAAATATCCTGAGGATCCAAGCAGAGATTTTATAAAGAGAGTTATAGGGATTGAGGGAGATACTATAGAGATAAAAAACAAAAAAGTTTTTGTCAATGGAATCGAACTTAAAGAGCCCTATGCAAGATATGTTGATTCATATATTCATCCGAGAGAACTTGACCCAAGAGATAATTTTGGACCTGTAAAAGTTCCAAAAGGAAAACTTTTTGTAATGGGAGACAATCGTGATCAGAGTTATGATAGTCGTTTCTGGGGATTTGTTGATTTAAAAGATGTAAAAGGTAAGGCATTTATTATATACTGGTCATGGGATAGTGAAAGTAATAAACCAAGACTTGAAAGAATTGGTAAAATTATAAAGTAATGTTTACTGGAATAGTTGTTGAACTCGGAAAAGTTTATGAAATTCAAAAACTTGCTCAAGGAGCAAGGCTAAGAATTTATTCAAAAGATTTAATAAACAGAGCAAGCATAGGTGATAGCATATCGGTTAATGGAGTTTGTCTTACTGTCTGTGAGATAGATAAATCAAAGAGCGTTATTTCCTTTGATGTATCTCATGAGACACTTCAGAAAACAACTCTTGTTGAATTAAGAAAAGATGAGCCCGTTAATTTAGAGCCTGCTCTTACTCTTAATACTCCTCTTGGTGGACACATTGTAAGTGGACATGTAGAAGGTTTGGGTAAAATTAAAAAGATTGAAAAAATAGGCAATGATCTAAAAATAGAGATTGAAGCTCCAGAGGAAATTCTCAGATACTGCATAAAAAAAGGCTCCATTGCTGTTGATGGAGTAAGTCTTACAATTGTTGATTTATACTCAAATTCCTTTACAGTTGTGCTCATCCCACATACTGCAAAGATGACAACACTTGGATTTAAAAAAATAGGAAGTTCTGTTAACCTTGAATCTGATATAATTGCAAAATACATTGAAAAATTTGTTAATCAATTTAAAAATAACAAAGATGAACAACTTATTACAAAGCTTAAAGATTACGGATACATCTAACAGGAGTTTAAAATGAAGATTTTAATTCTTGCAGGTGGTTCAGGAACCAGACTATGGCCATTGTCAAGAAAAAACTTTCCAAAACAGTTTTTAAAACTTCCTATTGACAATTCCTATGAGAGTTTTTTTCAGAAAACATTAAAAAGGCTATGTTTTTATGATGATGTAGAAATTTTTATTGTAACAAATGAAAAACATAAATTTTATGTAATTGAGCAGATAGAGGAAATATCAAAAAAACTAAAAATTAAGCCAAACTTTGAAATAATTCTTGAACCTACTTCAAAAAATACAGCTCCTGCCATTGCTTTAGCTTTAAAATATGCAATTGAAAAGGGAATATCTAAAGATGAAGTTTTTTTTGTATCTCCATCGGATCACTTAATTAAGCCAGAAAATGAATTTTCAAGTTATGTTAAAGCTTCAGAAGAGATAGCTAAAAAGGGATACATAGTCACATTTGGTATAAAACCCAACCGTCCTGAAACAGGTTATGGATATATTAAGGTAAAAATGCCCAAAATAGAAAGTTTTTATGAAGTAGAGAATTTTGTTGAAAAACCTGATATTGAAACGGCAATTAAATACATAGAAGATGGAAACTACTTCTGGAACTCTGGTATGTTTGCTTTTAGAGCAGATACAATGATTGAAGAGTTTAAAAAAAATGTTCCTGAAATTGGTGAGATTTTTGAAAAACCCTATGAAAAACTTTTAAGCGATTTTTATAACCTTCCTGATATATCCATTGATTATGCTGTTATGGAAAAAACAGACAAAGCAACGCTTCTTCCACTAAACATATTCTGGTCAGATATTGGTTCATGGGAAAGTCTTTATGAAATCCTTGAAAAAGACTCTTCAGGTAATGCATTAATAGGAGAGTCTGTAAACATAGGCACAGAGAACAGTCTTATTGTCACTAATAAAAGACTTACTGCTACATTGGGACTTCAGGATACTTTAGTCATTGAAACAGAAGATGCACTTCTTATTGCAAAGAAAGGAGAATCGCAGAAGGTTAGAGAAATAGTAAAAATTCTTACTAAAAAGGCTGCTCAATTAGTTGAAGAACACACCACTGTTTACAGACCATGGGGAAGTTTCACTCTTCTTGAAACAGGACATAGGTATAAAATAAAGAGAATAACAGTGAATCCTGGAGCTTCTCTTTCTCTTCAGATGCATCATCACAGATCCGAGCACTGGGTAGTTGTAAAAGGAACTGCTAAAGTAAAAATTGGAGATAGGGAGCAGTATGTTCATGAAAATGAGTCAGTATATGTTCCAAAAAGCACACTTCACAGGCTTGAAAATCCAGGTAAAATTCCCCTTGAAATAATAGAGGTTCAGGTAGGAGAGTATGTTGAAGAAGATGATATAAAAAGATTTGAGGACATCTATGGAAGAGAGAATATTTAGAAAGTATGATATAAGAGGCATTTATGGCGAAGACCTTACAGAGGATGTAGTGGTAGTGTAAAATTTTTTATGTGTAAAATTGACAGAGCAATAAAAGAGGGTGTATCCTCCATTAAATTAACCAAAAATCAAACAAAGAAAGGAGGAATACATCCATGAAAGAAAAACCTTTAACTAATTTAAGATTACCAGATTTATGGAAAGAATTCAACAGTAATTTTAATGAATCTTTCTGGGAAGAATTTGAACAAAAAATGAAGTTAATGAAGAAAAAGTTTATTGAATTAGCATTACAAGAGGAGATAACAGCACTTACAGGGGCTCAAAAATATGAAAGAACCCCAGAGAGAGTTTACCGTAGGAATGGATACTGGAAGAGATACATAATCCTGAAAGATGGAAAACTTCAGATTAACATGCCCAGACTAAGAGAGACAGGTTTTCAAAGTAAGATAATTCCCAGATACATAA
>NZ_BCNO01000001.1:938858-1009274 GCF_001514535.1 Thermodesulfovibrio aggregans
TATCTTAGAAAGAAAGATGAAAAGGAATGTCTTTTTGAAGCTAAGAAGATATATAGTGCAGAGAATTTAAAAGAGGCAAAGAGAAATTTTCAGTTATGGGAGAGCAAGTGGGGCAGACTTTATCCTAAAGCAGCAGAGTGTATAAGGAAGAACTGGGAGCAATTGACAGCTTTTTACAAGACACCTAAGGCATTATGGAAGAAGTTAAGGACAACAAACATAATAGAGAGGGCATTTAGGGAAGTAAGGCGAAGAACGAGAACTATGAGTTGTTTTAATAATGTTGAAAGTATTGAAAGAATAGTTTTTGCAGTGATAAGCCATTTAAACGAAAAATGGAGGAATACACCTATTTATGAATTTACACAAAGTTATTGACATTACCGGATGTAGTTTATTTAATTGGGAAAGCTTTTGTTTCTTTAACATCTAAAGTGCTTGGGAGAATGCCTGAGAAGTTTTCTATTGGAATGGATGCGAGAGAGTCATCAGAGCCTCTTAAAAAATCATTAATCAGAGGGATTACAGAATGTGGCATAGATATTATTGATATAGGATTATGTCCAACTCCACTACAGTATTTTTCACTTTATAGACTTCCCCTTGATGGTGGAATTATGATAACAGGCAGTCACAACCCTCCTGAGTTTAATGGAATGAAACTGAGTATAGGTAAGGAAACGATCTATGGAGAAAAAATTGAAGAACTGAAAAGAATTATTGATAAAAAGGATTTTGTCAATATTGGTACAGAAGGAAAAGTTGAATATTACAATATTATTGATGACTATGTTAACTATATGACAGCTCAGTTTCCTTCCTTTGAAGGGATAAAAGTAGTTGTTGACTCAGGAAATGGCACAGCAGGATTAGTTGCACCGGTTATTTTAAAAAAGCTTGGTGCTCAGGTTATAGAACTTTACAGTGAGCCCGATTGCAGATTTCCCAATCATCATCCCGATCCTGTGGTTATTGAAAATATTCAGGATTTGATAACAACTGTTGTAGTTGAAAAGGCACATCTTGGAATAGGTTTTGATGGGGATGGTGACCGTATAGGAGTGGTTGATGAGAATGGTGATATTGTCTGGGGAGATAGATTAATGATTATATTTGCAAGGGATATATTACAAAAATTACCAGGTGCAAAGATAATTGGCGAGGTTAAGTGTTCTAATGTGATGTATGAAGAGATTGAAAAGGCAGGTGGAAATCCAATTATGTGGAAAACAGGTCACTCTCTTATCAAGAAAAAGATGAGAGACGAAGGAGCAGTTCTTGCAGGTGAGATGAGTGGTCATATATTTTTCAGTGATAAATACTTTGGATACGATGATGCCATATATGCATCACTTAGATTAATAGAAATAATAAAAAAATCAGGTGAACCTTACGGAGTAAGAAAACTTTTGAAAGGAGTTAAAACAATGCAAAACACACCGGAAATAAGAGTTGATTGTCCTGATGAAAAAAAGTTTATGGTTGTTGAGAAAATAAAAGATAGTTTTGCCAAGTTCGAATGTAATTTTACTGATGGAGTAAGAGTAAACTTTCCTAAAGGATGGGCTTTAATAAGGGCTTCAAATACTCAACCAGCATTGGTTTTAAGATTTGAAGCTGAAACAGAAGATGACCTTGAGAATATTAAAACAATTGTTCATCAGAAACTTTTTGAGGTGTTTCAATTTTTCAAGATATTATGATATACTTAAAAACTTTTGTAGCGAGGTTGCTATGAAACGAATTATGATAGTTGTTATTTTTTTTGCCTTTCTTTTTAGCTTAAACTCTTATGCCCAGGAACTTCCAGTAGTAACAGCCATTGAAATAAAAGGACTCAAAAGAATTGAAGAAGCTGCAGTAAAAAATAAAATCTCTCTTAAACTTGGAGAGGTTATTTCTCAAGAGAAAATCTCTGAGGATATAAAATCAATCTATAAAATGGGTTATTTTGAAGATGTAAAGGTTGACATTGAACCTTTTGAAGGTGGAGTAAAGGTAATCTATACTGTTAAAGAAAAACCAACGATTGTAAAGGTAAGCTTTGAAGGAAATAAAGAGTATGATGAGGATAAACTTAAAGAAGTTGTTACAATTACAGCAGGAGCTATTTCAGATGTAACTCTTATAAACGATAATGCTTTGAGACTCAAGGCATTTTATGAGTCAGAAGGTTATTATTTTGCTAAAATTGTTCCTGTTATTAAGAAAAAAACAGAACAAGAAGTTGAACTTACCTATGTTATAGAGGAAGGCAACAGAGTAAAAATAAAAGAAATAAAATTTGAAGGTAATAAGGCAATATCATCAAGAAAGATTAAAAAAGTTATGGCAACATCTGAGAGGAAATTTTATTCTTTCATTACTGGAAGCGGATTTTATAAAAAATACGAAATGATGCAGGATTTAGAAAAAATAAAAGACCTTTACTACGACAATGGTTATCTTAAAGTGTCTGTTGGAGAGCCAAAGATAGAATTTTCTCAGGACAAAAAATGGATGACTATAACAATTCCTATTTCTGAAGGACCTCAATTTAAAGTAGCTTCTGTAAAACTGTCAGGTTACAACGACAAAAAGGAAGAGTCAGAACTTAAAGAACTTATAAAGCTTAAAGCAGGTGAAATCTTCAGCAAAGCTAAAATGCGTAAGGATGTTGAAGCAATAACACACTTCTATTCTGACCGTGGATATGCACTTGCGAGTGTCTCACCTGATGTTCTTCCAAATGAAGAAAAATTAACAGTTGATGTGACTTACAATATAAAACCAGGGGACAAGTTTACAATTGGAAGAATAAATATCTCTGGCAATGTTAAAACAGTTGACAAAGTAATAAGAAGAGAGGTCAGGGTAGATGAAGGTGATGAGTATTCGGCATCAAAGATTCAGAAAAGCAAGAAAAGACTTGAAGACCTTCAGTATTTTGAAACTGTTGATATAAATCAGAAACCTGATCCTGATAAAAAAACAGTTGATCTTGATGTGAATGTGAAAGAAAAACCTACTGGATTTTTAACAATAGGTGGTGGATACAGTTCAATTGACAATCTTATTGGTATGGTTGATGTTACCCAGAACAATCTTTTTGGTAGAGGTTATTCTTTGACTTTGAGAGGTGAGCTTGGAGGAAGAAGTTCTTACTATACCATAGCTTTTAGAGATCCCTGGTTTCTGGATAAACCTTTGCTTTTTGGATTCAATGTTTACAGACAGAAAAGAGAATATGTTAACTATACACGAGACGCAACGGGATTGTCTCTTACTTTTGGCAAAAGATACGGAGAAGACTGGTCTGCTTCAATAACTTATGATATTGAAAGATCCCGAGTTACGGATGTGGCAGAAGATGCTGATACTGTAATTAAGGATATGGAAGGAAGACTTCTTACAAGTGCTGTTACATTTCAAATTATAAATGATACTCGTGACAGCTACATTGATCCCAGTACAGGAAGAAGACACTCTTTAAGCGTGACTTTAGCAGGTCTTGGAGGAGACACAGGTTTCTGGAAAAGCTTGCTTGATCTTGGATGGTACTTCCCCATATTTGAAGAATCAACATTACATTTAAGGGGAAGACTTGGCATGTCTGATGCTCTCTTTGGTAAAAAATTTCCGCTTTATGAAAGATTTTATGTAGGTGGACTTGATACAATAAGAGGTTTGGGTTATGGTGAAGCAGGTCCAAAGGACAGCAAAAATGAACCAATTGGAGCAAAGAAAGCATTGATATTCAATATTGAGTATCTTTTCCCGATAGTAGCTGAAATGAAACTGAAAGGACTTATATTTGTCGATATTGGTAGAGGATACAATGAAGGTGAAAAATTCGGCTCTGAATTAAAGTATACATCAGGATTTGGTTTTAGATGGTTTTCACCACTTGGTCCGGTAAAAATAGACTATGGAATAAATCTTAATAGAAAAGAAGGAGAGTCAAAGTCAAAAATTGAATTTGGATTTGGTTCATTCTTCTAATGAGAAAGTTTTAATTTTGCAGTGATATAATAAATATTTCAGGAGGAAGTGAAATGAAGAAGTTTTTATTTGTTGTGTTTGCCTTTGTTTTAACATTGTCGATTGCTTCAGTTGCCTGTGCGGAATTAAAGATTGGCGTAGTTGATATCATAAGGGTTTTGAATGAATCAGAAGAAGGTAAAAAAGCTGTAGCCCAACTTCAGAGTATGCTTGAAGAAAGGCAGAAAACTCTTGAAGAGAAACAGAAAAAACTGCAGGAGCTTAAGGAAGAGTTTGAAAAAAAACGCTCTGTTTTAAGTGAAGATGCAAGAAAGGCAAAAGAAGAAGAAATTGAACGCCTTAGCAGAGAACTTCAAAGAACAGCAGCAGATTATCAGGTAGAACTGCAAAAAAAACAGAATGAGTTTACACAAAGCATGTTTAAGGAAATAAGACAGCTAATTAATGAGTATGCTCAAAAGGAAGGTTATAGTCTTATACTTGAAAAAGCTGATCAGATAATTCTTTTTACAACTCCTGAAGTGGATATTACTGATAAGATAATATCAATTTATAATCAAAAAATGTCTCAGCAAAAAGGGAAAAAATGAAGCTTTCTGAGATAGCAAAAATTTTTAATGGAAAAATTGAAGGTGATGGAGATGTCGAAATATCAGGAGTAAAAGGAGTTGAAGACTGCGAAGAAGGTGATATTACATACATAGCAAGTTCAAAATATGCTGAATTTGCCAAAAAAAGTAAAGCTTCTGCAATTATCTTAAAAGAAAAAATTGAAGGATTGGATAAACCTCAACTTATTGTTGAAAATCCTCAATTTGTTTTTGCCAAGCTTCTTGAACTTTTTTATGTAAAACCCCATCCCTTTGAAGGAATTAGCCAGTTAGCATCTATATCCGAGTCAGCAAAACTGGGCAGAAATGTTACAATCTATCCCTTTGTCTGGATTGATGAAAATGTTATCATTGGAGAAAATACTGTAATTTATCCTTTTACTTTTATTGGAAAAGATACATTAATTGGCTCTGATTGTGTGATTTATTCTAATGTTACAATCCGAGAAAAAGTTAAAATTGGCTCAAGAGTAGTAATTCATTCTGGAAGCGTCATTGGTTCTGATGGATTTGGCTATATCTTCCATGAGGGAAAACATCATAAAATTCCTCAGGTTGGTGGAGTAATTATTGAAGATGATGTAGAGATTGGTGCTTGTGTTACAATAGACCGGGCTACAACAGGAAATACTGTAATTGGGCAGGGAACCAAAATTGATAATTTAGTTCAGATTGCTCATAATGTAAAAATCGGTAAAAATTGTATAGTCGTAGCACAGGTAGGAATTGCAGGGAGTTCTAAAATTGGTGATGGATGCATACTTGCAGGACAGGTTGGCATTTCAGATCATGTAGAGATAGAGTCTGGAACAATAATAACAGCACAGGCAGGAGTTATGCCGGGAAAGGTTCAGAAAGGTGTGTTTTCTGGTTCACCTATCATGCCTCACAGAGAATGGTTAAAGGCAAATGCAATTTTTCAAAAACTTCCTGAACTTTACAAAAAAATAAAAGAACTGGAAGAAAAAATTAAACAACTTGAACAACATTGACATAAGGAGGCTCAGAATGATTGATATTAAAGAAATCATGAATATTCTTCCCCACAGATATCCATTTCTTTTAGTTGACAGAGTATTAGAGATTGTTCCTAATGAAAAGGCTGTCGGAATAAAGAATGTTACAATTAATGAGCCATTTTTTCAGGGGCATTTTCCCGGAAATCCTGTAATGCCAGGAGTACTTATAGTTGAGGCAATGGCTCAGGTAGCAGGTGTTCTTGCCTTTAAATCAGGTATTGATGGCACAGGAGTTTTATTTTTGAGTATAGAAAAAGCAAAGTTCCGTAAGCCCATTGTTCCAGGAGACCAGATTATCTTTGAAGTTAATGTTATTCACAGGCGTGGAGGAGTATGGAAATTTGCAGGTGTCGCGAAAGTTGATGGAAAAGTAGCAACAGAAGCTGAATTTACAGCAATGGTTACAAAGTGAGGGAGTCAATATGAGCCAGATACATAAAACAGCAATTGTTAGTTCAAAAGCAGAAATTGATGAAGGTGCAGTAATTGGTCCTTACTGT
This sequence comes from Thermodesulfovibrio aggregans, assembly GCF_001514535.1. Lineage (NCBI taxonomy): Bacteria > Pseudomonadati > Nitrospirota > Thermodesulfovibrionia > Thermodesulfovibrionales > Thermodesulfovibrionaceae > Thermodesulfovibrio > Thermodesulfovibrio aggregans. The sequence goes on from NZ_BCNO01000001.1 coordinate 944,970, forward strand.
ATAATTGGAGATGATGTTAAAATAGGCAAAGGCACAAGACTTATGAGTCATGTTCAAATTGAAGGAATAACCGAGATAGGTGAAAACTGTACAATATTTCCATTTACAACAATTGGATTTCCTCCTCAAGATTTAAAATACAGAGGAGAAAAAACAGGTGTAAAAATTGGTAATAACAATATTATACGAGAATATGTAACAATTCACAGGGCAAGTGTTTCTGGAGATGGCTGGACGGTAATCGGAGACAATAATTTTATAATGGCTTATGTGCATATTGCCCATGATTGCAAAATTGGAAATTCAGTAATTTTGGCAAATCTTGCAACGCTGGCAGGTCATGTAGAGGTTGAGGATTTTGTATTTATTGGAGGTTTGGTAGCAGTACATCAGTTTACACGAATAGGTGCTCATGCAATGATAGGAGGATTCAGTGGAGTGGGACAGGATGTTCCTCCCTTTACAATGGCTTCTGGTCCGAGAGCTAAACTTTATGGATTAAATACTGTAGGACTTAAAAGAAGAGGATTCAACGATGAAACAATCAATATATTAAAAAAAGCTTATAAAATTTTATTCAGAGATAAACTTCAACTAAAAGAAGCAATTGAAAAAGTCAAAAACGAACTTCCACAGATAGCTGAAATTAAGCACTTAATAGAATTCATAGAAGCAAATAAAAGAGGAATATGCAGATAGGAATAATTGCTGCTCATGGTTTCCTTCCTCTTTTAGTGACAAAGGAACTTAAAAAAAAAGGTTATACAGTTATAACAGTCGCCTTACAGGGCTTTGCTGATAATGAGTTGAGTATTTATAGCGATCAAATCAAATGGATTAATATAGGTAAAGCTGGAGAGATTATAGATTTCCTTAAAAAAAATAAAGTTAAAAATCTAATCTTAACAGGTAAAGTCCCGAAAAAAATTATTTTTGAAAGAGAGAAAATAAAGCCTGACCTTCGAGCATTAAAAATGCTTTTTTCAGCTAAACTAAGAGGAGACAATGAAATTCTTAGTATAATTGAAAAAGAGTTTTCTAAGGAAGGTATAGAAATTATTGATTTGTCTGAAATACTTCCAGAGTTGCTTACACCACAAGGAATTCTTACAAAGAGAAAACCTACAAAAGAAGAGTGGAAAGACATTGAATATGGATTTATAGTTGCAAAAAAAATTGGTGAACTTGATATAGGGCAAACAGTTGTTGTAAAAGAAAGATCTGTAATTACTGTAGAAGCCATTGAGGGAACCGATGAAACAATCCTAAGAGCAGGAGAATTTGTCAAAGACTCTGTTGTAGTAAAAGTCAGTAAGCCTCAGCAGGCTTTGAAACTTGACCCACCTACTGTAGGAATGGATACAATAATAACGATGGAAAAAGCTAAGGCAAGGGTTTTAGCCATTGAAGCTGGGAAAACTTTTATAGTAGAAAAGGATAAAATGATAAAAAAAGCAAATGAATTTAATATAACAGTGGTGGGTATAAAGCCTTGAACTTTTTTACCTGTATAAATGATGCTTTAAAAACAGTTCATAAAAACTTTCAGTTACCTTTGATACATTTTGCCTATTTATTTATTAGCTTTTTCGGACTATTTTTTATTCTCAGCATTCCCCTTGGAATTCTTTTCGTAATTTTCGGAATTGACCTTACAGATATATTGAAAGGCAGTTTCATTGAAATATTTTTGTCTTCTGTGCATCTCATGAAAAAATTTCTAATTTTTGTAATTATTTTTATAGTCACTCTATTGGTCTATGTCCTATTAATTGTCAGTCTCTGGATTTATATTTTTGGAGGTACAATAGGCATAATGTATCAGTTTTTAAAGGAAAATGTAACATTTAATTTTAAAGATTTCCATCAATATGGAAAAAAATACTTCTGGAAAGTTGCCTTTTTTGCAACTTTTTCGTTTTTAATTTTTATCTGTCTTACGTTAATTTTTGGATTTGTGAGTGAAATCAACTCCAAAATTGTAAACTTTTTAAGCTCTTTCAGTCACTCTGTATCAGTATTTTTTAACATTTTTATTTATTTAAGTGCATTGCTTGTTGGTATTTTAGCGTTTTTAATATGGATAACATTTACGCTTTTTGGATTTTTTGGGATTTTCGTTAAAAATTTCACAGTAAAAGATACGATAAAAGAGACAAAAAAATTAATAGTACTCTATCCTCAATCAATTGGAAGAGCAGCACTTTTATTTTTAACATATATTTTAGCAGGAGGAGTTATTCTATCACTTAGTTCATTACTTGCAATAATTCCTCATCTGGGTCCTATACTGGTAGCGGTATATCAATTTATTACTCAATTTGCTAACATCTATATCAGCATGATAGTATTTGCTGCATTTCTGTCTTACTATATACGGCTTGTTTCTCATAAAGATTCTGAGCAAGAGCAAGCTCCTCCTTCTGAAGAGGTTCAACAACAACATCAAAACCTTCCTCCTTCAGAGCTCTCTTGATATTTTCTTGAAAAATATTTCTGTCAAAATCATTAACTAATTCTTTAATTCCCAAAATTAGGTCAACTTCTTCTGAGTTGCATATAAAGACTTTCTTTAGAAGTTCTCTGTCTACTGTAACAGGAATTGTTCCCTGTTGCAGAAATCCATCAATCCATCTTTTCTGAGCAGAACCCAGAATTTTTACATTTTTAAAACAAATTTCTCCAAAACATGAGCGGGCAAAACAAAGAGAACTTCTATTAATAAATCTTTTCTCTCTTTTTATTTCCGCATTAATTCCTGTTAAGTTAAAAGCTCTAACAAATATTTGACTCAAAATTTCATAAGTTTGAAATAGATTCCCTTTAAATTTTCCATCTTTTCTACAGGAGAAACTGTAAGTAATGTCATCGTAATGCAAAATTCCTTTGCCTCCAGTAGGTCTTTTTACGATTGGTATTTGATTGACGATACAGAATTTTTGATTAATTTCTTCAATTTTTTGAAATTCACCTATCGTTACAGCTACTTTATTCCATCCATACAACCTGAAAGTTGGCAAAATCTTCCCTTTACGAACAAGCAAACTAATTGCTTCATCAACTGCCATGTTGAAATATGGATCATGTTCCTCAAATTCAATGAAGCGAATAAGCATTAGAATCTATAGTTTATTTTTCTTCCTCAAGAATAATCTTATGATTCAGCAAGGACATCTCTTTAATCTTGCCTTTAAAAACTTTTTGCTCACCGAAGATATTACGAAGATATATCTGATTGCCTTCAGGTTTTAGTATATCAACAGACTCTAAATAAATTTCCTCCTTCCCATCTTTAATAACATATGCATTTGCTTCACACATTGAACTCCTCCTTTATATGAAGGATTAATTTTTCCACAAGATGTGGAAGAGGTTCTTTTACAACACTTATAATTTCAATTCCTTCCTGATTTATTGGTAATAAAAATTTTTTTGCCGGACTGTTCCCTACTGCCTCTGCCATTTTTGAAGTTAACTCTCCCATCATAGCATTTGCCACAAGAATGCTTAAAGGACCTATTATGAGATCAACTTTGCTAGCATTCCATACGATAGCATTTTCTCCAGAAGCTCCTTTGTTGGCTTTACTTTTCATCATATTAGCCGTAGCTGCTGCATTTGTGCCAAGTGCTATTATTTCTATTTTGTCTCCAAATGATTCTCTTAAAGATTTAATTATAAAACTTCCAATTCCTCCACCCTGTCCATCAATCACGGCAATTTTAATCATATTGTAAATACTACAAAGTTCTGAAAGAAAATGTCAAACTCTATTGTCATAAATAAAATTTTTTGATATACTTATAAAAAATTTCAACAAAAGGGGGTAAAAACATGTCTTTAATTTTATGGTTTAACCAAATAGGCATAAAGGATATTCCAATCGTAGGTGGTAAAAATGCATCCTTAGGTGAGATGTTGAGAAATCTTACACCAAAAGGCATTAATATTCCCGATGGATTTGCAGTTACAGCAGAGGCTTATAAATATTTTATAAAATCAAACAATCTTGATGAACCTCTGAGGAAAATACTTTCCACCATTGATAAATCAAATGTTGAAGACCTCAAAAATAAGGGTAAAAAAATAAGAAAGCTTATGCTTCAGGCTAAAATGCCCGAAGATTTAAAGCAGGCAATCATTAAAGCCTATCAGGAAATGGAGGAAAAATATGGCAAAGATGTAGATGTTGCAGTTCGTTCAAGTGCAACAGCTGAAGACCTTCCCGATGCATCTTTTGCTGGACAACAGGAAACTTATCTAAATATTACAGGAGCTCAGAGAGTTGTAGAAGCAGTACAGAAGTGTTTTGCCTCACTCTTTACAGATAGGGCAATTTCTTATAGAATTGACAAAGGCTTTGATCACTTCTCAGTATACCTTTCTGCAGCTGTTCAGAAAATGGTTCGCTCTGATAAAGCCTCCTCTGGAGTAATGTTTACTCTTGATACAGAATCAGGATTTAGAGATGTGGTTTACATTACAGGTTCATGGGGATTGGGTGAGTATGTTGTGCAAGGCACAGTAAATCCCGATGAGTTTTATGTTTTTAAACCAACATTAAAGCAGGGTTATAGAGCAATAATTTCAAAAAAGCTTGGAGCAAAACAGCAAAAACTAATATATGGAAACTCTAAAACTCCTACAATAGGAGTTAAGACAACCTTACAGGAAAGACAGAACTTTGTTTTGAATGATGAGGAAATTTTAACCCTCGCCAGATGGGCAATTGAAATAGAGGATCATTATGGAAAACCAATGGATATTGAATGGGCAAAAGATGGTGATGGAACTACAACAGGAACAGGTAAGCTTTTTATTGTTCAAGCAAGACCTGAGACAGTTCACTCTTTAAAGAGAGAAAACTTTTATGAGGTATATAAACTTAAAGGAAAGGGTGAGGTTATCTGCACTGGTCTTGCAATAGGAAGCAAGATCGGGCAGGGAAATTCCTGTATAATAAAAGAACCTTCTGAAATTCATCTTTTTAAACCAGGACAGGTACTTGTTACAGATATGACAGATCCTGACTGGGAACCAATAATGAAAATTGCTGGAGCAATTGTTACAAATCGTGGAGGAAGAACATGTCATGCTGCAATAGTATCCCGTGAACTTGGTATCCCGTGTGTTGTAGGTGCAGGAAATGCTACAGAAGTTATAAAAAATGATGAACCAATCACTGTCGACTGCTCTAAAGGTGAGGAGGGAAGAGTTCTTAAGGGAATTATTCCCTATGAAGTAAAAAGAATTGACCTCACAAGCTTGCCAAACACTAAAACAAAGATCATGATGAATGTAGGAATTCCTGAACAGGCTTTTATTCAGGGTCAGATTCCTTCTGATGGTGTAGGACTTGCAAGAATTGAATTCATAATCAGTTCTCACATTGGAGTTCATCCTCTGGCATTGATTGAATATCCAAAACTAAAACAGCAGGCTCAAAATAATTCAAAAATAGCAAGAATAGTTAAAGAAATAGAAAAAAGAACACCAATGTATGAATACAAGCCAGATTTTTATGTTGACAAACTCGCTCAGGGAGTAGCAATGATTGGTGCAGCTTTTTATCCAAAGGATGTTATTGTAAGATTTTCAGATTTTAAAACAAATGAATATGCAGGTCTAATTGGTGGATGGCTCTATGAACCAGTTGAGTCAAATCCTATGATTGGATGGCGTGGAGCAAGTAGATACTATGATCCAAAGTTTGAGCCAGCCTTTGCTCTTGAATGTCTTGCAATTAAAAAAGTCAGGGATGAAATGGGTCTTAAAAATATTAAAGTTATGATTCCTTTCTGTAGAACAATTGAAGAAGGAATTAAAGTAATTGAAGTAATGAAAAAATACGGACTTAAGCAAGGTGAAGACGGACTGGAAGTATATGTTATGTGTGAGATCCCAAGCAATGTAATTTTAGCTGAAGAATTCGCAAAAATTTTTGATGGTTTCTCAATTGGTTCAAATGATTTAACGCAGCTTACACTCGGACTTGACAGAGACAGTGCACTGGTATCTCACATTTATGATGAAAGAAATGAAGCTGTAAAAAGACTTGTGAGACAGGTAATTGAAACTGCTAAAAAATTCGGAAGAAAAATTGGAATATGCGGACAGGCACCAAGTGATTTTCCAGAGTTTGCCGAATTTTTAGTTGAATGTGGAATAGACTCTATAAGTCTTATTCCTGACACAGTTCTTAAAACAAGGCTTCTCGTGGCAGAGAAAGAAAAGGAGCTAAAAAATTAAAAGGTTGAATAAATAGATATTGACAAATTTTTTTAGATTTTGTATGCTTAATTTATCAATGGTTACCCTCCAAGAAGGGTTAAATTTTTATAAAATGTAAAAATCCTGAAAAATCCATATTGAGGTAACATAATGGAAAACAATACTATTCCAATTTCTATTTCTGAACTTAAACAGAAAAAAGTTTCAGAACTCATGGATATGGCAAATGCTTTAAACATTGAAAATGCCACATCAATGAAAAAACAGGACCTGATCTTCGCAATACTTCAAAACCAGATTGAAAAGATAGGCACTGTATATGGTTCAGGTGTTCTTGAAATTCTTCCAGAAGGATTTGGATTTTTAAGAAGCCCTGATTACAGCTATCTACCAAGTCCTGATGACATTTATGTTTCTCCATCGCAGATTAGAAAGTTTGGCTTAAGAACTGGAGACCTTATTACAGGTCAGATAAGACCTCCAAAGGAAAATGAAAGATATTTTGCCCTTTTAAAAGTTGAAACAATTAATGGTAAACAAGTTGAAGAAAGCATCTCGAGACCTCTTTTTGATAACTTAACTCCTTATTATCCTACTGAAAAAATCAATCTTGAATATGACCCTGCAGACTACTCTACAAGAGTAATGGATTTGCTCACTCCTGTTGGAAAGGGGCAGCGTGGTTTAATTGTTGCTGCTCCAAGAACAGGTAAAACAATGCTTCTTCAGTCAATTGCAAAGGCAATAAAGAAGAATCATCCAGAGATTTATTTAATTATTCTTCTAATTGATGAAAGACCAGAAGAGGTTACTGACTGGAAAAGGCAGGTCAGTGGTGCAGAAATAATTAGCTCTACTTTTGATGAGCCTGCTCAGAGACACTGTCAGGTTTCAGAGATGGTTATTGAAAGAGCAAAAAGACTGGTAGAAGAAGGAAAAGATGTGGTAATATTACTTGACAGTTTGACAAGACTTGCAAGGGCATACAATGCTATTACACCATCCTCGGGTAAAGTGCTCTCCGGTGGACTGGAAGCTACGGCGTTACAGAAACCGAAAAGATTTTTTGGAACAGCAAGAAATATTGAGGAAGGGGGTTCTTTAACAGTAATTGCAACCGCGCTCATTGAAACGGGAAGCAGAATGGATGATGTTATTTTTGAAGAGTTTAAAGGAACCGGTAACATGGAAGTTCATCTTGATAGAAAACTTGCTGACAAGAGAATTTTCCCAAGTATTGATATTGCAGCTTCCGGAACCAGAAAGGAAGAACTACTTGTACCACCTGAGGTTTTAAATAAAGTCTGGATTTTAAGAAAAGTCTTAAGTACTTTGAGCCCTATTGAGGCAATGGAGTTTTTACTCAGTAAACTTAAAGGTACAAAATCTAATAAAGAGTTTTTAGAGATGATGAACAAATGATGAAAACAGAGGATTACTGTTTTGTCTGTGGAAAACAAAATCCTAAAGGTTTAAGAGCTGTTTTTAATCATGGCAGTGGAAAGTCTTGTGCAGAGATTACTCTTGAGCCTGAGTATCAGGGATATAGTGGAATAGTTCATGGTGGAATAATTGCAGCACTTCTTGATGAAGCCTGTGTTTATGCCGCAAATTCCTTGGGATTCAATACAGTCACAGCAGAGTTAAAAATAAGATTTAAAAATCCTGTAGCACCAAAAGAAAAAATAGTTGTTGAAGCAGAGGCAAATCATATAAAATCAAAGCTAATTGAGGCAAAAGCCTGGATAAAAGACAAAGAAAACAAAGTTGTAGCAGAGGCAGAAGGAAAGTTAATAATAAAGGAAAAAACAAAGTGATCATAAGATTTTACAGAAAACCTGCTTTATCGGATTATAAAACAAGACAGCTTCTTCTTCGCATTCAGTCAGAGATTTCAGAGGAGATTAAAAATCTTGAAACAGAGTTTTGCTACAACATTTTATTAACTGAAACACTTTCAAAGAACGAACTGAATATTCTCAGTTGGCTCCTTTCTGAGACCTTTGACCCAGAGAATTTTTCAAACAAAAGCTTTTTGAGTGCATCTAAGGGAATGATATTTGAAGTAGGTCCTCGCCTTAATTTTTCAACTGCCTGGTCAACCTGTGCTGTCTCCGTGTGTCACAGCATTGGTTTAAAAAAAATTCAAAGGATAGAACGTTCCCGAAGATATAAGCTGAGCCCTGAAATTGACAACTTTCCGAAAGATAAATTTTTAGAGATGATTCATGATAGAATGGTTGAGTGTCCATATCCAGAGCCTTTAAAGGATTTTTCTCATGGAATAACTCCAAAACCTGTAAGAGTTGTGCCTGTTTTGGAAGAAGGTAGAACAGCTCTTGAAAAAATAAATGAAGAACTTGGTCTTGGCTGGGATGAGTGGGACATTGAGTTTTATCTAAAACTTTTCAGGAATAAGCTAAAGAGAAATCCAACTGATGTGGAATGCTTTGATCTTGCCCAGTCAAATAGTGAGCACAGCAGACACTGGTTTTTTAGAGGAAATCTTATAGTTGATGGAAAACCTTTAGAGCGTACACTTTTTGACATAGTTAAAGAGCCTTTAAAGAAAAACCCGAAAAACTCTGTAATAGCCTTCAAAGACAACTCAAGTGCTATCTTTGGAGCAAAGATAAATTATCTTAAACCTGAAAAACATGGAAAACCATCAAAATTCAAAATAGAGAAAAATTTATACCACTTAATTTTTACTGCAGAAACACATAATTTTCCAACAGGTGTAGCTCCATTTCCTGGTGCTGAAACAGGAACAGGTGGCAGAATCCGTGATGTTCATGCCACAGGTAAAGGAGCTCTGCCAATAGCAGGTACTGCTGCTTACTGTGTTGGAAATCTTCTAATTCCAGAATATGAACTTCCATGGGAAGATAAATCCTTCAGGTATCCAGAGAATCTTGCAAAACCGCTTCAAATAGAGATTGAGGCAAGCAATGGTGCCTCTGACTACGGAAACAAATTTGGTGAACCTGTTATTGCAGGATTTACACGCTCCTTTGGAATGAGACTTAACGACGGAGAAAGAATTGAATGGGTAAAGCCAATAATGTTTACAGGTGGAATTGGACAGATAATGGATATTCATAAGGAGAAAGAACCGCCTCAAAAAGGTATGTTTGTTGTAAAAATTGGTGGTCCTGCTTACAGAATTGGAATGGGTGGCGGTGCAGCATCAAGCGTTGTATCCGGAGAGCTAAGTGAAGCTCTTGACTTCAATGCTGTTCAGCGTGGAGACGCTGAGATGGAAAACAAACTTAATAGAGTTGTTCGTGCCTGTGTTGAGCTTGGAGACAAAAATCCCATTGTAAGCATTCATGATCAGGGTGCGGGTGGAAACTGCAATGTTGTTAAAGAGCTTGTATATCCTGAGGGAGCAAAGATTGATATAAGAAAAGTAATACTCGGAGATGAAACCCTCTCAGTTCTTGAGATATGGGGAGCTGAGTATCAGGAAAACGATGCGATTTTGATAAGAAAAGAAAGTGTCTCACTTTTTAAAAGGCTCTGTGAAAGAGAAAGACTTCCATGGTCAATTATTGGAGAAGTAACAGGAGATGGGAAACTAATTGTTTATGACAGTAAAGATGGTCAGATTGCAGTAAACTTTGATTTAAAAGATGTGTTGGGAGAGATTCCGAAGAAAGAGTTTAAACTTATCAAAGTTGAAAGGAAGTTAGAGCCACTCCGACTGCCTGATAATTTAACAATTCATGAAGCACTGGGAAGAGTGTTAAAACTTCTTTCAGTTGGTTCAAAGAGATTTCTTACAAACAAGGTTGACCGCTCAGTTACAGGACTTATTGTAAGACAGCAGTGTGCCGGTCCGGTTCAGCTTACTGTTTCAGATGTGTGCGTTGTTGCACAAAGTTATTTTGACAGAACAGGAATAGCCCATGCAATTGGAGAACAACCTATAAAAGGAATTATAAATCCTGAAGCAATGGCAAGACTTTCAGTAACAGAAGCACTTACGAACATTGTTTGGGCAAAGATCACGTGTCTTGAAGATATAAAATGTTCTGCTAACTGGATGTGGGCAGCAAAACTTCCTGGAGAAGGTGTGAGACTCTATAGAGCTGCTCAGGCAATGGCGGATTTTATGATTAAGCTTGGTATTGCCATTGATGGAGGTAAAGACTCTCTCTCAATGGCTGCAAAGGTAAAGACAAAAGAAGGAGTTGAAGTTGTAAAGTCCCCAGGAACTCTTGTTATTTCAGCCTATGCCCCATGTCCAGATATCAATAAAGTAATTACACCGGATATAAAAAATCCTGGAAAAAGCGTAATTCTCTTTATTGATCTAGGCAATGGTAAAAAAAGACTTGGCGGAACTGCTCTTGCTCAATGTTTTGGTCAGCTTGGAGATGAAACTCCTGATATGGAAGATCCCGAACTTTTAAAGAGAGCTTTTAATGCTGTGCAAGAGTTAATTGATAAAAATTTGATACTTTCAGGACATGACCGCTCAGATGGAGGTTTGATTGTAACTTTACTTGAAATGGCTTTTTCAGGCAGTGCAGGGTTATCAATAGAGTATAATGAATCTGCACAGGATTGGCTCATTTCAGAGTTTTTCAATGAAGAACCAGGGCTTGCAATAGAGGTTGATATTGGAAAATTAAATAAAGTGAAGAATATACTTACAGATTACAGCCTTCCCTATATAGAGATTGCAAAAACTTTAAAAGAAGACAGAGTTACTATTAAACAGGGCAAGAAAGTTGTCTTTGATGAGCCTATGACAAAACTGAGAGATCTATGGGAGGAGACAAGTTATAGAATTGATATGCTTCAGGCAAATCCTGAGTGCGTAAAAGAGGAAAAGAGATTAATTTACAATAGAACTTCACCAAAGTATACGCTCACTTTTAAACCAGAAAAGACTCCTGTTGTGATACTTAAAAAGAAAGCAAAACCTCGCATTGCCATAATTCGTGAAGAAGGAAGTAATGGAGACAGAGAGATGGCAGCAGCTTTCTGGATGGCGGGATTTGAGCCGTGGGATATATGCATGCAGGATCTTTTAGATAAAAAAATATCTCTCAAACAGTTTAAAGGTATTGCCTTTGTTGGAGGATTCAGCTTTGCCGATGTTTTAGATTCTGCTAAAGGATGGGCAGGTTGTATAAGATTCTCTCATCTTAGAGCAGAGTTTGAAGAGTTCTACATGCGTTCTGATACTTTCAGTTTAGGAGTTTGCAATGGATGTCAGCTTATGGCACTTCTTGGATGGATTCCATGGTATGGAATTGAACAAACCAAACAACCCCGCTTTATATGGAATAAATCAGGAAGATTTGAATCCCGATGGGCAACAGTAAAGATTTTGCCCTCTCCATCAATTATGCTAAAAGGAATGGAAGGTTCTATCTTAGGAGTATGGATAGCTCATGGAGAAGGGAGAGCTTACTTCCCTGATAAAAAGATTTTAGATAAAGTATTTGAAAAAAATCTTGCACCAATCCGATATGTTGATGATGAAGGAAATATTACAGAAGCCTATCCTTTTAATCCAAATGGTTCACCTTTTGGAATAACTGCACTGTGCTCAGAGGATGGAAGGCATCTTGCAATGATGCCTCATCCTGAAAGAGCTTTTCTGCTCTGGCAATGGCCCTGGATGCCTAAGGATTGGAAAAAATTAAAAGCTTCTCCATGGTTAAAAATCTTTCAAAATGCAAAGGTGTGGTGTGATGGGAATGCATAGAATTCTTAAAATCAAAATCAGTGAAGCAATAAATAAACTTGGTTTAACAGATATTGATCCTGAGGTAGAAATTCCTAAAAACGAAAACTTTGGTGATCTAAGCAGTCCGGTGGCAATGGAGCTTGCAAAACAGTTGAAAAAATCTCCAAGACAAATAGCTGAAGAAATAGTCTCTTGTATGGATAAAACTTTATTTGAAAATGTTGAAATAGCAGGAGCGGGATTTATAAATTTCAAATTTAAAAAAGATTTTATTTTCTCTCAGTTTGAAAATCTTTTGAGAGAAGGTGAGAAATTTTTAATTCATAATATAGGAAATGGTGAGAAAGTTCAGATAGAGTTTGTAAGTGCAAATCCAACAGGTCCACTTCATCTCGGTCATGGAAGAGGTGCAGCTCTGGGAGCAGCGCTGTCAAATATTCTCAGAGAAGCTGGATATGATGTGTCAACTGAATACTACATCAATGACGCAGGGAAACAGATAGAACTTCTCGGTTTGAGTGTTTACATCGCTTTACAAAGCTTTTTTGGAAAAAATATAGCCATGCCTGAAGAATGCTACAAAGGTGAATATATTTATGAAATCGCAAAGGAGATTTATGAGTCATATGGAGAAGAACTGAAAGATAAAAGCTTTGATGAAGTCGGTGCTCTTTTAATTGATTTTTCTTACAAAAAAATACTCAATGAAATTAAGAAAGACCTTGAGGACTTTGGAGTTGTTTTTGACAGCTGGGTTAGTGAAAGAAAACTTTATCACACAGGAGAAGTTCAGAGAGCAATTCTTAAACTAAAAGAGCTCGGATTTATCTATGAAAAAGATGGAGCTCTGTGGTTTCGCTCAACTGCTTTTGGGGATGACAAAGACAGAGTTGTTGTTAAAAGTGATGGAACTTATACATACTTTGCCTCTGATATCGCATATCATAAGAATAAGATTGAAAGAGGATTCAGTGAACTTATAAATATCTGGGGAGCTGATCATCATGGATATATCCCAAGAGTAAAAGCTGCTGTGCAGGCACTGGGAATGAAAGCCTCTCAAATTAAGATAATTCTTGTTCAGATGGTAAACTTACTGAGGCAGGGAAAGCCTGTTCAGATGTCAAAAAGAGCGGGCACATTTATTACTTTAAGAGAGGTTATGGATGAAATAGGTTCTGACACTACAAAATTTATATTTCTTACCCGTAAATCTGACAGTCACCTGGAGTTTGATATTGAAGTAGCGAAAAAACAATCTCAGGAAAATCCTGTTTACTATGTCCAGTATGCCCATGCAAGGATTAACAGTATTTTTGAGAAAGCTCAGATACAACCTGAGAATTTTTATCCAGACCTTTTTAATGAAGAGGAGCTAAAGCTTATAAAAAAGTTGCTTATTTATCCAATGATTTTTGAAATGAGTGCGAAAATGAGAGAACCCCACAGAATAACATTTTACTTACAGGAACTGGCTGGATTGTTTCACAGTTATTATCATAAGTACAGAGTTATTTCTGAAGATGAAAAATTGACAGCAACAAGATTAACTCTTTGTAAGGCTGTAATGGTTGTTTTAAAACATGGACTCAGAATGCTTGGAGTAAAAGCTCCTGAAAAGATGTAGAACTAGCTAAATTTAACAGCATCAGCTACTTTTACAACCTTAGCCATAAATCCAACATCATGAACCCTTACAATATTAGCTCCATTTAATACAGAAGCAGCCACTGCTGCAGCGGTACCCTCAAGACGCTCATCAGGAGGAGCATCATTGAGGATCTTTCCAATAAAACTTTTTCTTGATACTCCAATAAGTATTGGTTTGCCTAAATTTGAGAACTCTCTAAGATTTTTTATTATTTGAAGATTGTGTTCCGGTAATTTACCAAATCCGATACCAGGGTCAATGATTATCATATTTTCATCAACCCCTGCTTGTTTTGCTATAACAATGGATTTTCTCAAGTATTCTATAATTTCAGGAATAAGAGCTTCATAGTGAGGATTCTTTTGCATGTCTTTGGGTGTTCCTTTTATATGCATTATAACTACAGGAACACGGTATTTACTAACAACTGATGGCATTTCAGGATCAAATCTTAATCCACTTATATCGTTTACAATGGTTGCTCCTGCCTGAATTGCCTCCTCTGCAACACGGGCTTTGTATGTATCAATAGAAATAGGGATAGAAATTCTTTTTGTAAGAGCCTCTATTACTGGTATAACCCTTCTCAGTTCCTCATCAATGCTTACTGGTTCAGCTCCTGGACGGGTTGACTCTCCACCAATATCAAGTATGTCTGCCCCTTCATCAATTAATCGAAAAGCATGATCTACTGCCTTCTGCAAATTGAAATACCTACCACCATCAAAAAAAGAATCGGGAGTGACATTTAAAATTCCCATTATATAGGTTTTTTTGAGAAAGTTAAACTCAAAGTTATGGAACTTAAGTTTCATGCAGCTTTTGAAATTATTTCATCTATTTGTGGAGCTTCGAGAGTTTCCCTTTCAAGTAAAGCTTTAGCAATTGCATCTAGAAGATTTCTGTTTTTTTCAAGTAGTTGTCTTGTTTCACTATAAGCCTCTGTCACAATTCTTTTAGTTTCCTCATCTATCTCCTCTGCAGTTTTGTCAGAATAATCTCTATGTTTTGCAATTTCTCTTCCAAGAAATACATGCTCTTCTCTTTTGCCAAATGTAAGAGGTCCCATTCTATCACTCATTCCCCACTCAGTAACCATCTTACGGGCAAGTTCTGTCGCTCTTTCAAGGTCATTTCCAGCTCCTGTTGTCATTGTTCCAAGAGCTATTTCCTCTGCAACTCTACCTCCAAGAAGAACTTTAAGTGTTCCATATAAATACTCTTTTGAATAGGTGTAACGGTCATCAAGAGGAAGTTGCTGAGTTACACCAAGAGCCCTTCCTCTTGGAATTATGCTAACTTTATGAATTGGGTCAGTTTGAGGAGTAAGTTTTGCCACAAGTGCATGTCCTGCCTCATGGTAGGCTGTGATTGTCCTTTCTTCTTCTGAAAGAACCATACTTTTTCTCTCAACACCCATTAAGACTTTATCTTTTGCAGCTTCAAAATCACTCATAGTCACAGTATCACTATTTTTTCTCGCAGCAATTAAGGCAGCTTCATTAACTAAATTTGCCAGATCTGCTCCTGAAAATCCAGGAGTTCCTCTTGCAATCTTTTCCAGATCCACATCACTGTGAAGGGGAATCTTTCTTGTATGAACTTTAAGTATTTCAAGCCTTCCCTTTACATCTGGCAGAGGAACAACAATCTGACGATCAAATCTTCCAGGTCTTAATAGAGCTGGATCTAAAACATCAGGTCTGTTTGTGGCTGCGAGTACAATTATTCCTTCATTGCTTTCAAATCCGTCCATCTCAACAAGAAGCTGGTTCAATGTCTGCTCTCTCTCATCATGTCCACCACCAAGTCCTGCTCCACGCTGTCTTCCAACAGCATCTATCTCATCAATGAAAACAATGCATGGTGAGTTTTTCTTTGCCTGATCAAATAAATCACGAACTCTGCTTGCACCGACTCCAACAAACATTTCAACAAAATCTGACCCCGAGATTGAGAAGAATGGTACACCTGCCTCTCCTGCAATTGCTTTTGCTAAAAGAGTTTTTCCTGTTCCAGGAGATCCTACAAGAAGGATTCCTTTTGGAATTTTTGCTCCAAGTTTTATATACTTTTGAGGATTTGTAAGAAAATCCACAATTTCTTTTACTTCTTCTTTAACTTCTTCAATTCCTGCCACATCTGAAAAAGTTACCTTAACTGATTTGTTTGAGATCATCTTTGCTCTTGCCTTACCAAAGGACATGGCACGACTGCTTCCAGCCTGCATCTGCTTCATAAACATAATCCATAAGAATATAAGAAAAATCACAGGACCCCATGATATAAGAAAATTAATATACCATGGTGTCTGCTCTGGAGGCTTGACTGAGATTTTTACTCCGTGAGAAGAGAGTTCTTTTATTAGATCCGGATAATTTATATAGTAAGTTTTAAAGAGTGAGCCATCTTTCAACTTTCCTGTTATGGCGTTCTCTTTGATTAAAACTTCATCTACCTCTGAATTTTGCACTTTTATGAGAAATTCGGAAAATATTATCTCTTTTTCATTTTTTTGTGGCATACTAAAAAAGTTAAAGAGAGCAATTATAGAAATTCCTATGATTAACCAGATCAGAAATGTTTTTAATGAACCTTTTGCCTGTCCATTCATAAATTAATTTTAACTTAAAATAAGTATAAAAGTAAAAATTTAATGGTAAAATTATAGCAATAACAACATAAAAAGGAGGAGAAAATGTTAGCATTGAAAGAGAATTTTTACAGGCTTTTACATCCGAAGATAGTTTTTTTGCTTACTTCTGTAGGCAAAGATGGACGGGACAATGTTATGTCCTGTGCATGGTCAACTCCTGCAAGTGAAGAACCTCCAAAAGTTATTGTATGTGTTTCAAAAGAGCATTATACTGCAGAACTGATTCTTCAAACAGGAGAGTTTGCAATTAATATTCCCACAAAGGATATGGTAAAAGCTATATGGATATGTGGAAGTAAATCTGGTAGAAATGTTGATAAATTTAAGGAAGCAAACTTAAAAAAGATTAAAGCATCTAAAATTTCAGCACCTCTTATAGAAGGATGTGCAGGTTTTATTGAATGTAAGGTCAGTGAAACAGTTGATGCTGGTGAATGCTATGCTTTTTTAGCAGATGTTCTGACAGCAAGGGCTGATGAAAAATATTTCAAAAAATCGGTCTGGATTCCTCATACTATTCCAATGCATCTTGGAGGAAGAAAAGTTGTTTATTTTGAAGATGAAAAAATAAGCTAAGATTTTTTAAAATATGCCTATGCTTAGATTTCTTACAGCAGGAGAATCCCACGGTAAAGGGCTTATAGCTATCATAGAAGGAATGCCTGCCGGAGTCCCTATTTTAAAAGAAGAAATTGATAGGGAACTTAAACGAAGACAGCAGGGTTATGGCAGGGGTGGAAGAATGAAGATTGAGTCTGATGAGGTTGAGATACTTTCCGGTGTAAGATGGGGAAAAACTCTCGGCTCTCCGATTTCATTTTTCATAAAGAATCGTGATTGGGAAAACTGGAAAGAGGCAATGAGTCCTGACAAAGCCTTTGAGTCATGTCCTACTGTAACAAGACCAAGACCAGGGCATGCTGATCTGGCAGGATTCCTTAAATATCAACATACTGATATACGGAATGTTCTTGAACGTTCCTCTGCAAGAGAAACTGCTGCAAGAGTAACAGTTGGTGCAGTAGCAAAGCAGTTTTTAAAGATTTTTGACATAAAAATAGGAAGTTTTGTAACAAGAATTGGCTCTGCAGAAAAAAAGATTGAAGCAGCAAATTTAAATGAAAAGGAGTTATTGGAGCTTGCTCAAATGGCAGAGTCTTCATCTGTCAGATGTCCATGGAAGGAAACAGAGGCAGAATTTATAGAAGTTATTAAACAGGCAATAAAAAATGGAGACAGCGTAGGTGGTTGCTTTGTAGTTTTTGCTACAGGGGTTCCGGTAGGCCTTGGAAGTTATGTTCACTGGGATAGAAAACTTGACTCGAAAATAGCAAGTGGTATTATGAGCATTCAAGCAATAAAAGCAGTTGAAATTGGTGATGGAGTTACACTTGGTGGAAAATTCGGCTCTGAGGTTATGGATGAAATTTTTTACGATAAGTTTTTCTATCGGAAAACAAATCATATGGGTGGGATAGAAGGTGGAGTTTCAAATGGAATGCCAATAGTTGTCAAAGCTACTATGAAGCCCATACCCACACTAAGAAAGCCTTTAAAATCAGTAGATGTCTTTACTAAAGAGGCTACTGCAGCATCCTATGAAAGAAGTGATGTATGTGCTGTGCCTGCTGCGTCTGTTATTGGAGAAGCAGTGCTGGCGTGGCATATAGCAGAGGCTTTCTTAGAAAAATTTGGTGGAGACAGCTTAAAAGAAGTTGAGAGTAATTTTTACTCCTATCAAAAACAGATAATGGAAGATAAATTATGAAACAGTTAGGTCTATTAATAGCTTTGATCTTATTCTTTTTTCTTCCATCTTCTACATTATCGCAGTTTTCTTCTATAGATTACTTAATTGAAGGCAAAAAATCTTTACAGTCGGGGAATTTTCAACGAGCAGAAGAATATCTTACAAAGGCTTTAAATGAGTTCAAAGAAATTGGTGATTATATTTTACTGTGGCGAGCAAAGGCTTATAAAGAGATGAATAAATATGAAGAAGCATTAAAAGATATAAGGGAACTAAAACAAAATTATCCAAAATCACCAATTCTCAAAGATGCAAGAAAGGAAGAGATCGAAATTGCAAAATTGCTTAATTTACCTGAACTTGAAGAGTTTTATAAATCCTTTATCAATGAATATCCAGAAGAAATAAGAATAAAATATGAATATGCCCTTTATCTCAAAAAACAGGAAAAAATTGAAAAAGCAAGGAAAATATTTAAAGAAATCTTTGTAACTGCTTCACCCTATGCTGATCAGGCAGAAAAGGAGCTTTCTTCAGAAGATATAACCACAAATGATTTGATTAAAAAAGCTAAGGCGTTGAATAGTTCATATCAGTTTAAAAAGGCAGAAAAATATCTTAAAGAAGCCCTCAACATGAAAGATTCTCAAAAAACAGAGATTCTTTCTTTGCTCGGGTATTCTCTCTTTATGCAAAAAAGATACTCTGAAGCAGCAGATATTTTTAAAAACACAGGTGAGCATTACTGGAGAGCGAGATCTCTGCTAAGAGCAAAAGAATACGAGATTTTTAAGAAGGAACTTCCAGAATACATCAAATCAGCTGATCAGAGAATTTCAGAAGTTCTAATAAACTATGCAAATATTAAGAGAAGAGCAGGTGAATATGATTATGCAATAAAAATTCTTAAGATGGTTGTTGATAAATATCCAGCTCAAAAAGAAAATGCAATGTGGTATTTAGCATGGAATTACTATCTAATGGAAGATTATGATAAAGCAGAAAAAATCCTTCAGCAGCTTTACTTATCTTACGGTAAGATTAAATATCTCTACTGGCTTGAAAAGATAAATGAAACAAAAGGAGTTGTTCCTGTAAAACAATACTCTATTGCCTTTCAGCAGGGAGATATTTATTCATATTTATTTTATATGAAAGGGAAAATATCTAATGTTCCAGAGCCAGCCATAGTTAATTATCAGATGACTCTTCCAAAGAGAGTTGAAATACTTATCAGAGCTTCTTTTAGAGATGAAGCAATAAAAGAGATAAAAGCTTTGTTAAAAGACAACAGAAACCCTGAGAATATTCCTGCCTTTTGTAAAATTCTTAATGAACTTGGAGATTACTCTACAACAGTAAGGCTTATATCAAAAATTCCCAATAAATTCAGCTTTTCCGAACTTCTATATCCTCAAGCTTATAAAGATGTTGTTTTAAATGCCTCTAGGAAAATCAATATCAATCCATACCTTGTTTTCGCTATTATAAGAGAAGAATCAAGGTTTGATCGTTTTGCTTACTCACCTGCTGGAGCTCTGGGTTTAATGCAACTTATGCCTGAGACTGCAAAAAGAGAAGGTAAAAAAATAGGTATCAGATTTAAAAAAGACTCAGAAATTTTTGAAGCAGAAAAAAATATCCTGATTGGAAGCTATTACTTAAAAAATTTAATTGAAGAATTTGGCAGTATAGTGCCTGCTATTGCAGCTTATAATGCAGGCGAAAAGGCTGTTCAATCTTGGCTTAGAGAGAACTTTTATAGAGATATTGATGAATTTATGGAAGATATTCCATATGCTGAGACAAAAGCTTATGTGCAGAGAGTGCTCGTTTCTTATTTTGAGTATTTACGTATTAATAGGGCTCTAACTCAGGAAGCAATCTCAAAAATAATAAAAGTCAAGGGAGGGAATCAATGATTGAAGAAAAAATTGCATCAGCACTTGAAAAGATTAAGATTCTTAAACAGGAAAAGGAAGAATTACAAAGAAAAGTTAATACCCTTGAAGAAGTTTTAAAAGCAAAAAATCAAGAGATTGAAAATTTAGTGTCTGAAAGAGAAGCAATAAAAAGACAGATAGAAGAGCTTCTCAGAGAACTTGATTTAGAAACAAATGTATAAAACAGAAGTCTATATTTTAGGACAAAAATATACCATAAAGGGAGAAAAATCACCAGAATATATACAAAGGTTGGCTGCCTATGTTGATGAGAAGTTAAGAAAAGTATATGAACAAAACTCTGCAATGCCTCCTCTGAGGGCAGCCATCCTTACCTGTCTATATATTGCCGATGAACTTTATGAGACAAAAAAAGAGTTTGAAGAAACAAAACAGCAGTTAAAAAAACTTGAAGAAAAGACAAATGAACTGCTTTTACTTCTTGAGTAGATTTATTTTCTTCTTCTGTCAATTGCGTATCTTTTTTCTTTTTGTTTCTTGGCAACAGATTTCATCATAGAAGCAACCTCAGCCATTTCACTGAAATGCTTAAAAGTTCTAAATTGATTGGAGGTTATTCCAACAGATACTGTCATTATGGGATAAAGATGAGTTTTACCTTCTCTGTCTACTGATTCTATGTAACCTTTTCTTATGTCTTCTTCGTCATAGAAGTTTATCACAAGATTATCAAATATATTTATTATTTTTTGCGTTGTTTCTTCAATCTTTTCAGGACTCATTATATAGACAAAGTCATCACCACCTATGTGTCCTACAAAACTTCCATTTGGCTGTTCACTTCTAATAATATTGAGAATAAGTCTTCCAAGCATCTTTATGACTTGATCACCTCTTGAAAATCCGTATTTATCATTGAATGGCTTAAAGTTGTCTAAATCTGCGTATGCCAGAGCAAAAACATCTCCTCTTTGAAGTCTTTTCTGAATTTCTCTCTGTATAACAAGATTGCCTGGAAGCTTTGTCAGGGGACTTGTTGCTATTACTCTTTCCAGTCTCTCAAAACATAGATTTATTCTCATTGGTAAGTCTATCTGTAGCTCATTAACTCTCACATAGTCATCAACAATAAAATTCTGCCAGTCTTCAGTGTAAAAATCAGGAGAAACTATTGCTAACACATTCATTGACACGAAAAGTGGATCACTTTTTAAATCATTAATAATTGAAACTTCAACAAAAGGATTATTTACTGCCTCTATAAGAACTAAATCGGGAACTTCATCATATATGATATCAAGAGCTTCTCTAATCTCTTCAAAATAGTAAATTTCATAAGAAGAGTCAAGAAGAATTTTCTTTATGACCTTTTTTATTTCGGGACTTTTAACAATAACGATAATTTTTTTAGTCATCAGAAAAGAAAATTTCTCCTGAGGTAGTTATAGGTTCTTCTGCTTCTTTGAATATTTCTGAGATTTCGTCTCCTTTAAGATTTAAAATTTCCCAGGCAGAAGAATGAACTGAAGGAACAAAAATTTCGCCTGAATATCCAACTCCTCTTGCCAGTGTAAGTATATTTGATAAGTGGACAACTGCAGTTTCTTTCTGATACTTTTCAGCCAGTTGAGGTCTATGATGATACATTATTGGTTCAACAAGTTTTAAAGGAAAATTCCATTTTTTTGCAATAATTCCTCCAACTTCTGCATGAGTTATTCCAAAATGTTGTCTCTCAATTTCATAAAGAAAGCTTTCTTTTTCTTCAACTGAGTTTATTAATTTGAGATAATCATCTTTGAATGCCATTATTAAAATTACTTTTCCAATATCATGCAAAAGTCCTGCAATGGATATTTCCTCAGGAGACGGTAACTCTTTTTTAATCGCCATAATTCTTGCAAATATGGCTGTTGAAAGAGAATGTTCCCACAGTCCTATCATACTTTTTTGCATTATTTCAAAAACTGAAACACCAAGAAGAAGTCCTTTAACAGCATTCAATCCAAGAATTACCATTGCATGGCTTACAGAGGAGATTCTTCCAGGGAATCCGTAAACAGGAGAGTTAACCATTTTAAGTATTCTTGCAGTAAGCGTAGGATCAGAGGATACAAAATCAGTTATTTTTTGTAAAGATACTCTGGGGTCTTCTATAACTGATAAAATTTTTTTCAAGATTGGAGGAATTGTCGGAAGACTTTCTATTTTTTCAATTCTTCCAAGTACTTCCTGAGCATTCATTTATAAAGTTCCTCAATGTGACTTTTCAAAATCGTTTTTATTAGCAGGGTATGTGAGTCAGTAATTTTTTTAAACCTTTTTTCAATTTCCTCCAAGATCTCTTCCTTTGGTCGCATCTCTTTCTGTCCTTCTACATATAAAAAATCTATGTTCATCATCAAAAGTTTATCTATTAGAGAATCTGTTAGTTCCTTGCCTGCTGGAACAACAACCATACCTGATTCATTAACTATATCTTTCAAAATTTTCATCCCTGGTTTTGCCTTATCAACTGGAATTTTTATCATCTTGTTTAAATTATACCTTAAATATCAAGTTTTATGTGTAATTCCTTCAACTGCTTTAAATCAACCTCTGAAGGAGCTTCACTCAATGGACAGAATGCTTTTTGCGTTTTTGGAAATGCTATAACATCTCTTAGAGAATTCGCTCCTGTCATTAGCATAACAAGTCTATCAAGACCTAAAGCTATTCCTCCATGAGGAGGAGCTCCATAACAGAGAGCTTCCACAAAAAATCCGAATCTTTTTTTGACTTCTTCTTCTGAAATACCAAGTATTTTAAATATTTGTTCCTGAAGCTCTGACCTGTGAATTCTAATACTTCCTCCACCAAGCTCATAACCATTAAGAACAATATCATAAGCCTTTGCTTTTATATTCTGCACAGGGCTTTGAGGATCTCTGAAAGCCTCTTCGGGCATTCCCAGTAGTTTCTCTATATCCTCATCCTTAGGAGATGTAAAAGGATGATGCATGCTTACAAATCTTTTTTCTTCTTCATCCCATTCAAATAAAGGAAAATCAGTAATCCATACAAAACTAAAACCTTCTCTTTTTATTCCTGCCTTTTCAGCAATTTCAAGTCTCAGTCTTCCAAGAACTTCATTGGCTACAGATTTTTTATCGGCGACAAAAAGAAGCATGTCTCCATCTTCAGCTTCTGTTATCTTAGCAATCTCTTTAATAACTTGTTCCGGGAAAAATTTTACAATTGGAGATTCAAATCCATTTTTAACTTTTATCCATGCAAGTCCCTTTGCACCAAAAGATTGAGCTAAAGCTACGAGTTTGTCTATCTCGCTCCGTGTAAGTGATGCAAAACCTTTACCACATATAGTTTTTACAACGCCACCCTTTTCAATTGTGTCAAGAAAGACTTTGAATTGACTGTTTTTAACAATTTCAGTAACATCATGAATCTCGAGTCCAAATCTTAAATCAGGTTTATCTGAGCCATATTTATTCATTGCTTCTTCATAAGTAAGTCTCTTGAATGGTATCTCAATATCAATGGAAAGAACCTCATTGAAACACTTAAAAAGCATTTCTTCAACAAGGGTTAAAATATCTTCTATTGTAACAAAGGACATCTCAAGGTCAATCTGAGTAAACTCTGGCTGACGATCTGCTCTTAAGTCTTCATCTCTAAAGCAACGGACAATCTGAAAGTATCTATCAAATCCTGACATCATAAGAATCTGTTTGAATAGCTGAGGAGACTGAGGAAGAGCATAAAATGTTCCTGGATTGAGTCTGCTTGGAACAAGAAAATCCCTCGCACCCTCTGGTGTAGATTTTGTAAGCATAGGAGTTTCTATTTCAAGAAATCCTTTTGAATCAAGAAAATTTCTTACTGACATAGTTACTCTATGTCTTATAAAGAAGTTTCGCTGCATTTCTGCTCTTCGAAGGTCAAGATAACGATATTTTAATCTTAATAACTCAGCAGTCTCATCAGCCTCATCAAGTTGAAATGGTAAAGACTTTGAAGTAGATAAAATTTCAAGTTCTGATACCCAGAGTTCTACATTACCTGTAATAAGTGCTGGATTTTCAGTACCTTCAGGTCTTCTTTTAAGAATCCCTTTTACAGAGATTACATATTCTGTTCTTAAACTGTGAGCTTTTTTATGGATTTCTGTTGACATTTCAGGAGTAAAAACTATTTGAATAATTCCTGTTCTGTCTCTTAGATCAACAAAAATTAGACCTCCATGGTCTCTTCTACGAAAAACCCATCCGCAGAGTCTTAACTCTTTACCAATTTCTTCTTCTTTAACTTCTGCACAATATTTATCTCTAAACATTTTTCCTCCTGCTAATAGATTTAACAAATTTTTATTATAGCAGAATAAATTCATCCAGTGAAAATAGTAGTCTCGTTTAAAAGCCCTTAAAAAATTAGTAGCTCTTGAAATACACTATAACAAGAGGCGATAATAAGAACTATATGATTTTAAGTCTATTTAAAGGCTTATGCCCTAACTGTGGTGGAGAGATAGCTTCTCAAAGACTGGATAAAGGACTTCCCTGTGAAAAGTGCCTTCCAAATGAAGAAGATGACCCCTGTAGTTTTATAAAATCTGGAAATTATAAAGAAGTTTGCCTTGTTAAAGAATATGTCCAAAAATGGGAAAAAAATTTTGAAAAATACGTAAAATCAAAACCATGGAGTCTTCAAAAAACTTGGGCAAAAAGAGTTTTTTCTGGCGTTTCCTTTGCTTTGTTAGCTCCCACAGGAGTTGGTAAGACCTCGTTTGGAATCTCTATGGCATCATATCTTGCAAAATTGAATAAAAAATCATACATTATTGTGCCTACAAAACTTTTAGTTGAACAGGTTTCAGAGCGTTTAAAAAATTTTGGACTTAAAGATGAAATTCTTGGTTTTGTCGAAACTAATGAAAAGCTTAAGGAAAGATTGAAAAAAGGAGATTTTCAAGTTCTTGTTACAACCTCAATGTTTCTTTACAAAAATCAGGAAATAATTCCACCAGACTTTAGTTTTATTTTTGTTGATGATGTGGATTCCTTTTTAAAAACAGCAAAAAATGTTGACAAAGTTTTGTATTTACTTGGATTTTCTTCATCTGAAATTAAAAAAGCTCTTGAAGTTATTGCTCTTAAGGCAAAGGTAAAGAAAACTGATGCTGATTGGGAAAAAATAAATGAAATTCAAAAGGAACTATATAGTTTAAGAAATACCAAAAAAGGCGTGCTTGTAGTATCTTCTGCTACAAGTCAACCCCGTTCAAACAGAATAAAAATTTTTCGTGAATTGTTAGGATTTGAAGTAGGAACTCCAACATTTTATTTAAGAAATGTGATTGATACTTTTACTGAAAAAGGTTCATTAGTGGGGTGGATTAAAAGACTTGGTAAAGGAGGTTTAATTTTTATCTCGTCAGATAAAGGAAAAGAAAAAATAGATGAAATCATAAAAGAACTCAAGAAAAACGGAATAGAAGCAGTATCATATGAAAATTTAAATGATAGAGCAATATCTAATTTTGAAAAAGGTAGGATAGATGTTTTAGTAGGGATAGCCTCCTATAAAAATCCTTTAGCTCGTGGATTTGACATGCCTCAAGTTGTAAGATATGCAATCTTTTATGGAGTTCCAAAAATTGTTATTTCTTTAAAATTTGAGTCAAACTTGAGTCATCTTCTTTGGGCAGTTTCTTCAATTCGTTCTTTTATCGTTAAAAAAATGCCAAAGTACACACAAAAAATAAATAGTTGGATTAATCAATTAAGAAAATTTCAGTATTTAGCAGAAGATTTTATAAATTTAAAACCCTCTCTCAAGCAGACAATAGACAATTTAAGAGAACAAATAGGTGATTTTTTCTCATCAAAAGAAGTTCTGGATTTATTGAATTCTTCTGATGAAATAACTTTAAGATTTACAGAAGAAGGCTATATGATGGTGGTATCGGATGCTACAGGGTATCTTCAGGCAAGTGGAAGAGTTTCAAGGATGTACGCTGGTGGAATAACAAAGGGGCTTTCTTTAGTTTTAGTGGATGATACAGCTACATTTAAGCATCTTCTACGAAAGGTAAAATGGTTCAGCGATGAAATAAAGTTTTTGCCTGTAGAAGAGATTGATCTGAGCAGTGTTTTAAAAGAAATAGATGAAGATAGAGCAAAAATTAAAGAATTTTTAATGACAAGAAAGCCTCAGGATAGTAAAGATCCCCTGAAACCGGTGTTAGTTATTGTAGAGTCTCCGAATAAAGCAAAAACTATTGCAAACTTTTTTGGAAAGCCTGTAAGAAGGAAAATTTTTGACCACGATCTTTTTGAAACCTCAATTGAAGATAGATACATAATAATAACATCCTCTTATGGACACATCCTTGATTTAGTAAAGAATGAAGCTTTTTATGGAGTAGTAGTTAATGAAAGCATTATACCTATATATAAAAGCATTGAAGGTAAAGAATCAATAATCGAAAGCTTAAGAAAGGTTTCTTTAGAGGCAGAACAGGTTCTTATTGCTACAGATCCAGATACAGAAGGAGAGAAAATCGGCTGGGATATTAATGAGATTTTAAAACCTTATGTTAAAGATATAAAAAGGATGGAATTTCACGAAGTTACTAAAAAAGCAGTAATTAAAGCATTAAAAGAGCCAAGAGATTTTGATTTTAATCTTATTAGAGCACAGATTGTAAGAAGAATTGCTGACAGATGGGTTGGTTTTGAGTTTTCTCAGTTACTTCAAAAAAATTTTGGCAAACAGACTCTTTCAGCTGGAAGAGTTCAGACTCCTGTTTTAGGCTGGATAATTGAAAGACAAAAAGAACACACGCAAAAAATTTACAAAGTTTCATTTTTCATAGAAGAGAATAACAAAAAATTGCGATTAAATTTTGAATTCGAAGACAAACAGGAAGCTATGAAATTTTTTACTGATTTAAAAGAAGTTCAGCTTGAAGTTATTTCAACCTCAGAAAAGATAGAAATGCCTCCACCTCCTTATAGGACTGATACAATGCTTAAAGATGCTGGAGATTTTTACAGATTTTCTTTACCAAAAACAATGGAGCTTGCTCAAACTCTTTTTGAACTCGGATTCATAACTTATCATAGAACTGATTCCCAAAGAGTTTCCGATGCTGGAATTAATGTGGCAAGAGATTTTATAAAAGAGGAGTTTGGTCTGGAATACTTTTCCCCACGAATTTGGTCTGAAGGAGGTGCCCATGAGTGCATAAGACCTACAAAAGCAATTGAACCAGAAGAATTAAACTCTATGCTTATAACTGGCCAGATTGAAGGATTAAGTAAAGAGCATCTCCTTCTTTATGAAATGATTTTTAGAAGATTTATCGCAAGTCAGATGAAACCAGTTAAAACTAAAAATGTTGAGATAGTTATTAAAGCATTAAATAGAGAACAGAAGATAAATTTGCGGACAGAGATATTTGAAGAAGGTTGGAACAAGATATTAAATATTGAAACTTATCCAGAACTGCAGGGCATTTTTGATGTATCAAAAACAAAACAGTTCAGGCAGCAACCAAAGGTTTATCTTTATACTCATAGTGAGCTTGTTGCAAAAATGAAGGAAAAGGGAATTGGAAGACCTTCAACCTATGCCAGCATTGTTGAAAAACTTCTTGAGAGAAAATATATCATTGAATCAAAAGGTTTTTTAATTCCAACAGAACTTGGTAAAGCTGTATATTTCTATTTAAGTAACAGAGAAGAGATAAAAAACTTTCTTTCAGAAGAGTTTACAGAACAACTTGAATTATTTATGGATAAAATTGAAGAAGGTGTTCTTGATTATGAAAAAGTGCTTTTTGATTTGTATGAGGAAATTTTAAAAACGAGAAAGCAGTAAAGCTTTAATCAGAATATTTTTTAAAGTTTCTGCAACATCTAAAATTTTTTCACTCATCCTATTTCCAAAATCTGTGTTTTCAGGCTGAATACCAATTATTAAGATTTCAGTTTTAATTCTTGATTTTATATAATCAATGCACATTTTAAGATTTGTCTGGTGGGTTGATATTCCTGTATGATACAAATCTTTCTTTTCTAAAAAAACTACAGACCCTGGCTCATGATTCATATGTAAAGCATCAATAAAAATAACAGTATCTGGTTTATGATGAACTATTTTTTCAATAAATCTTTCAGGTTGATCTTCGCAGTCAACTAAAATTGCATCTATTTTTTCATTGCTTAATTTTTTTACAATGTATGAACCGACAGCATCGTCTGCTCTCAAGGAATTTCCTATTCCTGCTATTAAAACTCTTCCCTTAATTTTACTTAAAAATTCATTCAACTCCAATTTGTTCTGCAATAAGGGGTTTTATTTTCTTTTTAGATATTCCGAGAGCTTGAGCAATTCCGAAGAGAATTGCTTCTGGACGAGGTGGGCATCCTGGTATGTATAAGTTAACGGGTATTATTTTATCAACTCCACCAACTACATTGTAGCTGTCAAACCATATACCACCTGCTGTGGCACAGGAGCCAAGAGCAATAACAATTTTTGGTTCTGGAGTTGCTTCATAAACTGATTTGACAAACTCTACAGTAGGTCTTGTTACAGGTCCTGAGATAACAAGTGCATCTGCATGACGGGGAGAGCTTACTGCCTTCATACCGAATCTTTCAATATCATAGTAAGGAGTAAGAACATCAAGAAGTTCTATATCACAGCCATTACATGCTCCTGTATTAACATGAAATATCCATATTGATTTTTTTAGAGCCTTTTGTGCGAGTTTTTTAAGTAAAGACATCTGAACAACCTCCTTATCCTGCTGTTTTAATAATTCCTTTTGTTGCCATGTCAATCATTGGATAAATAATTTCTGGATATATTCCAAAAACTATTAATAAGATAACTAAAACTCCTGTACAAAATATGATTGAAAAAGGAACAGAACTTTTGAAAACTTCCATTTTTTCATTTTTCTGCCAGAATATTGATATTGCAGTCCTTAAAAGAGCAATGGCACAGACAAATTCCGATAATATTAAAACTACTGATGCCCACAGGAAGCCTTCATTTGTCAGGGCAATAAATATCGTAATTGAACTCAAAAAGCTTGCTGTAAGAGGCATTCCTCCTACTGCCAGCGAACCAATGAAAAAGAATATTGTAACAGTTGGCATTTTCCCTATTGATTCCTTTATTTCCTCAACTATTCTGCTTCCACAGGCATAAATTATTGCGCCTGTAGCAAAGAATAAGACTCCTTTCATAATTGTATGATTGATAATATGGAAAATGCCTCCAAATAAACCTTCATAGTTTTTTAAAGCCAAGGCTGATGCTATAAATCCCATTTCACTGATACTAATACAGGCAATCAACTTCTTGATATCCCTTTGATTGAATGCAATAACAGCACCTATAAGCATGCTTAATGATGAAAGAATTATAATCAGAACTTTTATCTCTTCATAGTTAAAAGAAAATAGTGTAACTGTTCTGGCTATTCCATAAAATCCGAGTTTTGTTACTGCTCCAGCTAAAAATACTGTTATAGCTGATGGAGACTCTGCATATGAGTCAGGCAACCAAAGATGGAATGGAACTAATCCTGCCTTTGTGAAAAATCCAACAATAAATAAAAATGCAGAAAGAAGAGCAATATTTCTTGGTAAAGTTTTAATTATTTCACCAATATTGCTTATCATTACAGTTTTTCCAGCCATATAGAAAAGAAGAATAATCCCGAGTAAACTAAAAAGAATTCCCACATTGACTAAAATCAGATATTTGAATCCAGCCTTTAATGATGTCTTGTTTAAGTTAAAAACTATGAGATAAACTGAGACAATACTGCTTAGTTCAAGTGCTATATAGATCCAGAAAAGATTATTCAAAATAAAGGCAAGATTCATAAATGCTAATGCAATAAGTATGACACTATAATAGATATGAAAGCTTTCTTTTCTATGGCTATAAACTTTGCCAATATATTTTGGTGAATATAAAATTACCATTAAAGCAACAAACTCAACCATTAACTGCATTAGCAGGCTTAATCCATCAATGTAAAACACTTGTCCATAAAATAGTGTTTTTTCATCAGATGAAAACAGTGTATTCCACGAAAGCACAGTACCAACAATTGCCAGAACTATTGATACAATGGAAATAAAATCTCTTATTAAAGCTCTTTTACCAAAAAGAAGAATTAGTAAAGAGCCTAATGCTGGAGAGATAAAACTCAGAGTGAGCATAATAAAACTCATTGTTCACTCCCTTGAGAATTTATTTCTTTGAATTTTTTAATTTCCTCTCTGAAAAATACTTCATTCAGTCTTATAGTAAGATAAACAAAAAATAGCACTGCCACAACAAAATTAAAAGTTAATGAAATTTCAATAAGCTTTGGCATATGAGGAATCATGCTTATTATCAGGAAGTGAATTCCGTTTTCAATAATAAAAAAGCTTATTATCATTTTTATCATGTCCTTTTTTGATATGAATAGATACAATCCATAGATAACAAGGGTTAATCCGCAGGAAAAACCTGAAAGCACCTGAGGCAGTTGATAGACTGTGAATATCTTAACAAAGTGATAACCAACAGAAAGAACAACTATTGATAGGGCTATGGAAAGAGGATGAGAAATTGAAGGTTTTTCCTCTGTTTCAACTCTATTTTTTAAACACTTAAGCAAGAATAAAGGCATTAGAATGGCTCTTACAACCAGATCAACTACTCCTATCAAATAGAGAGAGGATATTTCGTAGATATAACCTATGGTAAAGACTGCAACAACAATTAAAAGACTATGAGGAACAAGACTTAAAGTTGAAAACTTTAAGCTTTTAGCTTCTCCTGCAAGAAAAGTAAAGAATAAAATTGCAATAAATATTATCTCCATACTAAACTCCTAAAAGAGCTAAAAATATTGATGTTAGTGAAAAAAGAGCAAGAGTTAGATTATATTTCAAAGCCTGATCAATTCTGAGTCTTGGATTTAGAGCTTCAATAAGGGTGCTTATAAAGATAATTGCCGTTACTTTTATTAAGGCTATCAATATGTTTAACAGAGAGTTTTCTGAAAAAGTCCATGGAATAAAAATCTGTGTAAAAACAAGACAGAAAAGAACCTGCCTTGACATATTTGCCCATTTAACACAGGCATATTTAGGACCGCTTAATTCAATAAGTACACCTTCTGCAATCTCCTGTTCAGCTTCAGATATGTCAAATGGAATTTTACCAATCAAAGCCTGAAGTGATAGAAACACACAGACTGTTGCAAGAAGCATGGAGACATTTGGTCCGTTTGAATAATACCATGTAACAATATCACCAATTTTAAAAGAGCCAGCATTTATAGCACCTGTTATAAGTGCAATTGCAAGAATTGGCTCAACTGAAAGATGAAGCATCATTTTACGGGATGCACCAATAAAGGCAAAAGGATTTTCAGAGGCTGAAGCAGTAATAATTATTGCAATTCCAACAACTGTAATTATATAGATGAAGAGAAATATATCTCCCCAGAAATTTAGCGGAGGAATCAATCCAGTAATAGGTATTAAAAGAGATGCCATACCAATGCTTACAACTGAAAGATATGGTGAGAGTCTGAAAAGGGGATTTATAGTTGATTTTAAGTCTTCCTTCCCCATTAACTTGATAATGTCATAGTATGACTGAAGAGGTGGAGGTCCTACTCTGCTTTGAATCAATGCTCTTACCTTTCTTGTAAATCCATCAAAAAAAGGAGAAAGAAGCAAAACAACAAACAGGTTTACAATGGTTGAATATATGAGAAATTCAGGATTCATAAGCTTCCTCCTGAAAAATAAAACAGTAAAATCAAGATAAAAATACTACCAACTATGAGCCATGCAATATATTTTTTTGTCGTCGAGTTATGTAATTTCTCAGCTGATTCAAATAGTTTTGTCAATCTGTTTGCAACTGGATAATAAAGCCATTCATCGGGATGAAGAATTTTTAAAAATTTTTCTGGCACTGAAACTTTTATTGATGGAGTTGTAACAGGATAAAATCCTTTAAATTGAATCTTTCCAATTCTGAAACTTACAAGGTCTTTAAAGGGCTGATAAAAGCTATGTCCTCTATACGCTACTTCTTCAGGAGTATGTTCTTTTCCACCATACCATGTTTCTACTTCTCTCTTTGGAGTTCCAGCATACTTTTCAAAGGAAAATATAAGAATACTGAGAATTATCAAAGGAATCATAACGAAAACAGGAAACCATGCCCCCTGAGAATAATTTTTAATAAAGTTTATATCAACTCCTGCAAAATTAACTGTGAAAACTGAGGAAAAATCCGGTAAAAAGTTGTATGAAGCCAAAGTGGCAGCATAAATAATTTTTAAAGAAATCATTGGAAATAATCCTGTTAAAATACACAATCCTGCAAGTATAAGCTGTGGCAGAACCATGCTCCAGGGTAAGTCTCTTTTTTCATCAAATGTGCCTTCAAGCTTTCCCATAAAAGCAGAGTTTACAAACTTAAGAAAAGATGCCAGAGTTACTGCAGAGATAAAAACAGAGATTATTCCAAAAACTATGAAAGTTCCCCTGGTCAGTAAGAATACTTCTGACTGTTTTGCTGACCAGATGGAGGACTCAAAAATGAGAAGTTTTGAAATAAAACCATTAAAAGGTGGAACTCCGGCTATTGATAAAGAGCCAATTAGAGCAGTTATTGCTGTAAGTGGCATTACTTTCATCAATCCTGAAACCCTGTTAAGATCAGTTGTTCCTGTTTTATAAAAGATAGAGCCGGCATTTAAAAATAAAAGGCTTTTATAAATGGAGTTATTGAAAACATGAAATAATCCTCCAACCAGTGCAACAGCAGCGACAAAAGGATTAATTTTTATAAAATAGAGTCCCACACCAATGCCAAGAAGCATATATCCAACCTGTCCAATTGCATGAAAGGACATGAGTCTTTTAGCTTCATCCTGTGTTAATGCAGCAATTGTTCCAACAAATATTGAAAAAACTCCCGAAACTGCGATTATAAACCCCCATACTTGAGTATAAAAAGAAACAGGAAACACTGAGCAGAAAAATCTGAGGAGTGCATAAACTGCAAGCTTTGACATTACTCCACCAAAGAAAGAAGAAGCAGATGAAGGAGGTTGCGGGTATGTATTTGGTAACCAGAAACCAAAAGGTAGAACACCTGCCTTTGTTACAAAGGCAATAAAAATAGAGAACAATATAAAATGGGCAATTGCTGGATGATTATTGATGATAAACTCAAAACTTTTGTTTATTGCTTTAAAAGAGAAATCATTGCTGTATGAATAAATAATTACAGAGGCAAGAATTAAAAATGCTGTTGTTACATGGGTTGCGATAAAGTACTGAAGTCCTCCCTTAATTGCTGATTTTTTTTCTCTTTCAAAAACAACAAGAAACCATGAACTGAGAGTCATAAACTCCCAGAAAACTATGAAAAACAGAATGTCTTTTACACAGACAACTCCTGAAGAAGACATAAAAAGCAACATTAAAAATGGATAAAAACTAACAGGTGAATTTTCTTTATAGGCATTAAGATACTTCCATGAAAACATGGAAACACAGAAAGAAATAATAGAGATTATTAAAAGAAAAAGAGCAGATAGAGAATCAATGCTTAAAAGAAGTGAAGAATTCAGAATTCCCTTAAATGAAAACACTTCATATTCAATAACTTTATTTTCTGATATCACATCTATTGAAACAGAGAAGAGACAGAGTGAAGAAATAAGCGTTAAAGTGGTAGCTAAAAATCCTGAAATAGTTTTATTTTTGATGAATGATGTCAGTATGGCACCACAAATCAGGGCTAAAAATGAAACATAGAGATATTGCATTACTGCCCTCCTGATAAAGCTTCAATAAAGTAATAACCAATGAGAGGAGAAAGCAGACTCAAAATCAGTAGTATTATCAAGCTAAACTTCATTGACAAAGGTATTGTACAGTTAGCATTCGATACTTTATGTGATGCTTGGCCAAAAAAGACTCTGTGTCCAACAAAAATATACCAGCAAAAAGCAAGGATGCTCTCAAAAATTGCAATTATACCGAAAATATTGGCAGTTGTATTTTTAATCTCAAAGGCTCCTGTAAAAATCATGAATTTACTCCAGAACCCTGAAAAAGGTGGCACTCCTATTATTGCAAACATTCCTGTAAGAAAGCAGGCTGTAATAAGAGGAAATTTCTTTGAAACTCCCTGAAGTTCTCTTATACTTTTTGAACCTGTCGCATAGGCAATTGCACCAACTGAAAGAAAAAGCAGCCCCTTTGCAAATCCGTGGTTAATTATGTGAAAGACTCCACCCATTCCTCCTGTTTTTGAACCATAAATTCCTAAAGATACACCAAAGAGAATGTATCCAAGATGTCCTATTGTTGAGTAGGCAAGCAGTTTTTTTAGATCATCCTGAAAATAGTATAAAATTACAGAAAGCATCATTGTTGAGACAGCGATAATGCCTGTAACAAGAGCTTCATTTTCTGTTAAAGAATAATTGGAAAGATAAATCCTTGCCATCAGATAAACACCTGCTTTAACCATTGCGGCTGCATGAAGATAGGCACTAACAGGTGTTGGAGCAACCATTGCATCAGGCAACCATGTAAAAAGAGGTATTTGAGCTGACTTTGCAGATGCTGCAAAAAACAGAAGTGCAAAAATAACGAACTTGTAGGAAACAAAATCAATTACTGAAAAATCAAAGGATTTTGCCTGATAATACATTAATCCAAGAGCAATTAAAAAGCCCAATCCACCGATATGGGTCATTATGAATGCCTTTAATCCAGAAAACAAAGCCTTTTTTTCTTTTGTGTATGAAATCAGTGCCCATGAACATAGAGTTGTGATTTCCCAGAAGAAAAATAACTGTAAAAAGTTGGCTGCTGTAGCAACTCCAACCATTGCACCAATAAAAAGAAGCATAAGGAAATAATAACTCCCATATGGTTTATAAAATGGATGGTCAGCATTTTGAGGAGACATGTATCCACAGGAGTATAAAATTACAAAAAAGCCAATTACAGTGATTAGAATAAGCAGAATTGATGTTAAAGGATCGCAAATAAGTCCAAAATTAGCATTCAACCACTTAAATAGTGAAAAACTGTAGTAGATTTTAACTTTTGAGAGAGAGGTTTCAAAAATGCTGAGCAGACTGAATAAAAGAGTGAGCAGAGAAAATAAAGAGGCGATAACTGCAGCTTTATTTTTAAATGTATAAGATAGCAAAGCTCCGATAAAAGGTGTTATTAATGTTAAAAGAAGAAAATCCATGGACGCTCCTCATGAAGTTGCTTTTCTTTTACATTCAGCACATATTTTAAGTTTGTTAATCTGCTCTTCACTTTTGTCCTGAAGTCTTTCAATTTGTTTGTTTAACATATTCCATGAAGTAAAAGGCTTCCCACAAACAATACACCTTACCATTTTTATTTTAATTACAATCTCAAGGTCCTTTTTGTTGTCCGTGGCAAGTTCATACTCATGAGTTATGCGGATTGCTTTTTCCGGACAGGCAGCAGCACATCTTCCACAGTAGATACATCTACCCGATGAAAACATCACTATTTTCTCATCTTCGTGAGTTTCAATAGATATTAACCTTGAAGGGCAGGTTCTTACACAGTTTCCACATCCTATACATTTGTTTGGGTCAACCTCAAGTCTTCCCCTCAGATTTTCAGGTGGAGTTACAGGAACAAAAGGATAGGGTCTTGTTATTTTTTTATGTCTTGATGAAAGTAAAAGTGCTTTTATTTTACTTTTAAACATTTTTTAGTTCCTCTGGTGTATAAACTTTCACAGAGTTTTTCTTTAAATCAATAACCTCATATCTTTCAGTGCATGAAAAACATGGATCAATGCTTCCTATAATCAAAGGAGCATCGGCTATTGAAGATCCTTTAAGCATAACAGAAAGAGCCTGATAATTCTGGTATGACGGAGCTCTAACACTCCATCTATAAGGTCTTCCATCAGGACCTGTCATAACATAGTGAAAGAGTTGTCCTCTTGGTGCTTCAATATAGGATATAGCCTCTTTCCATGGCTCAATTTTTGAGACTTTTACTGATGTTTGACCCTCTGGCATATTTTCAATAATCTGTCTGAGAATATTAATTGAAACTAAAATTTCATCCAGCCTAACAAGAGTTCTTGCCCATACATCACCTGTTTTATTTAATGGGACTCTCAGATTTAGCATAGAATAGGCAGCATAGGGAAAATTAACTCTCATATCAATATTTATTCCTGAAGCTCTTGCAACAGGTCCACATACAAAGTATTTTTTAGCATCATCATGTTTAAGAATTCCAACATTTTTAAATCTAAGCTGTATTACTTCATCATCAAGAATAATTTCTCTGAGTTCTATTACCTCTTTTTCTATTTCACCTATTATTTTTTCTATGTCTTTTAAATGCTCGGGTTGAACATCAATGGTTACTCCTCCGACAATATTTATTCCATAGGTTTTTCTATTTCCTGTTATAATCTCGCATATATACATAACAGGCTCACGAATTCTCCACGCCTGCATGAAAAGTGTATCAAAACCAACTATATGAGCTGCAAGCCCAACCCATAAAAGATGGCTGTGAAGCCTTTCAAGTTCAAGAAACATGCTGCGAATGAATTTAGCTCTTAGAGGAATTTCAATATTTGCAGCTTTTTCAACTGCCTGACAGTATGCACAGGAATGTACAAATCCGCAGATGCCACATATTCTTTCTGCAAGAAATGGAATCTGTTGATAATTTAGAGCACTCTCAGCAAGCTTTTCAATCCCTCTGTGAACATAAAAACCTCTGTAGTCAAAATCAACAATCTCTTCTCCTTCTACAATCAGCCTGAAATATGCAGGCTCTTCAAGAGATGGATAAAAAGGACCAATTGGGATAACTGTTTTCCCTTCCTCTGGTTTTTTAAGAGGTGGAGGTTGTTTTGTTTCAGGCGGTTTGGTATTGTAGGAAAAACTTTTTCTTAATGGATGAACTCCTTCGGGCCAGTTATCAGGAAGAACAAGTCTTCTTGGATCAGGATGTCCTTCAAATTTTATTCCGAATAGATCATTACACTCTCTTTCAGCCCATATTACAGCCGGAATTACTTCAGAAATTGAAGATATTGAGAGTTCTGACTGCTCTAAGGGTGTTTTTACAATCACATTCATTCCATCTTTTATAAGTGAAAAGAAGTAGTTGAGTTCAATCTGATTTCTCTGATTGATAAAGTCAATGGCTGTAAGATGAACAAATCTTGCTCCTTGCATTATAAGAATTTTTGCAATTTCTTTTATTTGAGAAGGATTTGCGTGAATAACAAGATTTTCCTCGGTTGTTTCGATTTTTTCAGCGACATTTGCTATGAGATTTTTTTCCATAATTATTAAATTATCCTATCCCAAAAGATTACATAATTGCAAATAATAATTATTAATATCGTGATTTGGTATAATTTAAATGACATAAAAAATTTCAGGAGGCAAGCATGAAAATTTTGATTGTTTATTACAGCACCTTTGGCAATACCTATAAAATGGCAAAATTGATAGCAGAAGGAGTTAAAGAAGCAGGTGGAGAGCCAGTAATAAGAAAATGTCCTGAACTTATTCCAGAACAGGTTATTGCTTCAAGACAGGATATGCAGGCTGGCAAAGAAATGCAAAAAGAAGTCCCTGTAGTCACTCTTGAAGATTTTAAAAATGTTGATGGATATGCCTTTGGAACTCCTACAAGATTTGGTAATGTCTCTGCTCAGCTTAAGAATGTTATTGACCAACTTGGTCCCTTATGGATGCAAAGAGTTTTTGAAGGCAAACCTGCTGGTGTTTTTGTTTCAACAGGAACATTACATGGTGGTCAGGAAACTACAATTCTAACATTTATGAGTGTTTTATTACATCTTGGATTTGTTATTGTAGGAGTGCCATATTCAATACCTGATTTATATCTTACAAAAGGTGGAGGTTCTCCTTATGGACCCGGACATGTAGCAGAGGCGGAGAATAAAAGAGAGATTGATGAGAATGAAGCAAATATATGTAGAGCATTTGGTAAAAGACTTACAGAAATAGCTAAAAAACTTAAAAGTTGAAAAACTTACGAAGATATTACCAGAACTCAATTGAAGACTAAAAAAGCGTTACAGAAGTTCTGTTTGTTAATTATTATTGCGTGATTCAATAAACTCAATAACTGAGTTTCTGTATTTTAATGGTACCTTTTGTTTTTGAACTTTTAGATTCATTCTTTCTTTTATTGATATTTTATCAAAATATTGAAGCCATAATTTTGAGAAAATTTTTTCATTTTGAGTTATTGAGGGTATTTTGCTCTCTATTTTTGCTGGATAGACTCTTCCATTATAACAAAAAACCAGAATATTTCTTTTCAGGTCATGAATTAGAACCTTCTCCTTTTTAAGACGATTTGAGAAGTGATTTGCAACAGGTAAAATTATGTTATTTTCAGGACAGAACTGGGCATAGAGGTAACCACCTTCAATCTCTCTAAATCTTAAAAGCCCTTTCATTCTATGAATTTCTCTCCTTACTCTTTTAGCTTTGTTATGAATTTTCTGGATTATCGGATCAAAGTAGTTTTCTAAACTGTTGCCTCTAAAAGTATCTAAAAAGTATGAAAGATCCGAGAATAAATCCTTATCTTCGCTCATGATAAATAGATAAATAGTTTTTAAAGTAGCACTGTCTAATCTTTTTATCTTTTCAACATAGTCCTCTGTGTCATAAGAAAAAATCGTCATCTGATTAAGTTTAAAAGTTGTTTTTATGTTCTCTATTAATTCAAGTTCCTTCATAGTGATAATTGATATTGAGTAAGTTTTTGTTGATTAAATAGTTTTTTCATCTGTTCTGGTCTATCGTACAAAGCCTTTCCTGCTAAAAATTTTCCTTTTATTGTTATAAAGTATTTTGCCCGATTTGTAACAACTCCTATTTTTTTCAAAGAATTCAGGTCAAGATTGATAAATCTTCTTAGTTGTATAATTTTTCTTGCACTGATTGGACCTATTCCAGGAACTCTAAGTAATGACTCAAGAGAAGCTTTATAAATCTCAACAGGGAAAAACTCTAAATTTTCTAATGCCCAGGAGAGTTTTGGATCAGTAGTTTCATCAAGGAAAGGTTTTTTTTCTGAGACAATTTCATTAACTGAAAAACCATAGAATCTTATCAACCAATCAGCTTGATATAATCTATGTTCTCTAAGTAATGGCGGTTTTGTAGATGGTAATCTTGAGTCATCATTAACAGGAATATAGGCAGAGTAGTAAACTCTTTTTAATTTATTCTTTTTATACAACTCTGAAGTGAGTTTCAGAATATCAAAATCGCTATCAGGTGTTGCTCCAACTATTAGTTGTGTGCTTTGTCCACCTCTTGAGTTATAAAGAGTTTTATTCTGTTGGAGACTATCAATGGTTTTTGTAATAAAATCCATTGTATTAAGGATGTTATCCATTTTTTTATCTGGAGCAAGGTATTCTAAAGATTTCCTGTTTGGTAACTCAAGATTAATACTTACCCTGTCTGCCCATTTTATAGCCTCAGTTATTGTTGCTTCTGAAGTATTGGGGATTATTTTTAGATGAATATAGCCATTAAAATGGTATTTTAATCTCAGAATGGATACTGTTTTAATCATCATCTCCATCGTCTTTTCAGGACTACCAACAATGCCAGAGCTCAAGAAAAGTCCTTCAATATAGTTTCTTCTGTAAAATTCGTAGGTTATCTTTGCTAATTCATCCGGCATGAGAAGTGTTCTATTGATGTCATTCTTTTTACGATTTATGCAGTAAGCACAGTCGTTTATACAAAAATTTGTAAGCAATATCTTTAGAAGAGAGATACATCTTCCATCTGAACTCCAGCTGTGGCAGATTCCAAATCTTGAAGTCGAGCCCAGTTGATTTTTAGCGCTTTTTCTACTTACTCCACTTGAAGCACAGGATACGTCAAATTTAGCTCCATTAGCTAATACAGAAAGTTTCTCATAGATATCTGATGATTTCTTTACCAGCATCTTTACCACAAAGCTGGAGCATGTATTACATATGATTTTAAATCAGTTTTCGCCTTTAGTCCGTGTAATTCTTTGCTTCCAATGACAATGATATCACCTTTTCTTACTGGTTGCCATTCATTATTTAAGTACATTTCACCTTCGCCTTCAATTATAAGGATGCTGTCTATTTCTTTTTCATGAGTATGTAAGGGAATTTCTACTCCTCTGGCAAGCTCAAGTATTATAATACTTAGCTCAGGATGTCTGTCTTTTGTAACAACATATCCTACATTTACTCCGTTAAATTTGGGATGTGGTTGCATCTTAACTTCATTTAAATTGATTTTTAATGCCATAGCTGATTCCTCCCTTATTCAATTTTCATTAAAGCTATATTTTCAATGTGATAGGTCTGCGGAAACATATCTACCGGTTGAACTTCTATTAATTTATATCCCTTTTCTCTAAAAATTTTCAAATCTCTTGCAAGCGTTGAAGGTTCACAGGAAACATAGATAACCTTACTTATTCTTTTTTCTGCAATAGCTTCTATGACTTCTTTTGTACATCCAATCCTTGGTGGATCAAGTACTATAGCATCTGCATCAATACTATGTTTATGTAGAGCTTCCTCAGTCTTCTCACAGAGGTAAGATATGTTATCAAAGCCTTTAATGTTTATCTGAGCATCTTTGTATGAAGAGCGAGACTCTTCAATGGCAATTACCCTGTTTACTTTTTCTGCTATGTACACTGTAAATGTTCCAACACCTGCATAGGCATCTATAACTACTCTGTCTTCCTCTGTTATGTAATTTAAAACTGCTTTAATAAGTTTTTCTGCCTGATAGGTGTTAACCTGAAAGAATGAGGGTGCTGAGATCAAAAATTCGCGTTCAAGAATCTTTTCCGTATAAAACTTCTGACCTGTTTCAATCTCTTCAACTTCCATCTCCGGTTGGATTAGCCATTTTCCTGTGTTTACTCCATATCGTATGGTAACATTGTGAGTCTTTCTCTTCGGTGTTTTTCCCTGTAAGATATTGAGAAGTTCATTTATTTTATGATGCATTATATGGCAGTACTCAACATGGATAAATCTGTGACTGCCCCGCATTCTAAACCCAAGAAGTCTCTGTCTATTTATTGAAAAATCAGCTCTGTTACGGTAATTATAGGGATTTTCAGCTTTTATGGTAAGATTTGTAAAGTCTTCAGGATTTTCAAATCCTCCTATTCTTTTAAGCTGTTCCATCACAACGATTTCTTTTAACTTAACCTGATAGCTATATGCAACATGCTGGAAACTACAGCCACCACATATTCCAAAGATTTTGCAGGGTGGATTTTCCCTGAAAAACGAGGGTTTAACTATATCAACTATCTCTCCTCTTAAATAGTCTCCTTCATCTTTAATTATCCTGACTTTTACTGTTTCTCCTGGTATTCCGTAGGGAACAAATATTACCTTACCATCATGTTTGCCAATGGCTTCACCGAGATGGGCAATACCTGTGAGCTCTATCTCTATCTCATTCATAGAGATTCCTCAAAACATGGAATGCAAAGGATTTTTCCATCAAGAATTCTTGCTCTTACTTCAGCAACCTTTTCTCCACATATTTCACATCTTAAGCTTTTGAAAACTCTAGCTTCTTTTGGAGTTTTAATCTGAGGATAGGTTATTTTGAGAATTTCCTCTTTTTTAGCATTAAGTATCTTGTTTATTTTTTCTGCCTTTCTTTTTTTTACGAACTCTAAAACTTCCGGTGATCTATCCCCCTCCATAAATCTCTGCCAGAGTTTTTTTTCCTCTTCTGTTTCCTTGGATTCAAAGTCAACCGAAATTCTTACTGCCCTGCCAGTTTTTCTGTTAAAGAATGTATAAACCTGTTTTCCATAATCCCTGAATATCAAATTTCCTTTACCAAATGTGCATCCCACCATGACCTGAATTGCATCAACTGCGCAGGAGTCATTTTCTACAATGCATACTATTTCTTCATCTTGACTTCGGTCTTTGATGCCAAGTTCTTCCAATGCAGCTTTAGCTACTACATAACCCATTGCAAGTCCAGGACAGCTATGACCATGAAACTTTATTACATCTTCAAATTTCATCTTTACCTCCTACAAAACCAGTAATTATTACTTTATATCCTTCCTGACCCATCTGTTTTGCTAAATTGAATGCATCATCATAGTTTGAAAACTTTCCTACTCTTACTCTGTAGAAAATTTGTCCTTTTACACTTGCTTTGTTTATATATACATTCTGATATTTAAAGCTCAGAGCTTGCTTTAGTCGCAAGGCATTTTCTATTTCACGGAAAGCTCCTACCTGTATGGTTAAAGGACCACCGATAGGTGTATACTTTACATATCTTACATAACTCATATCTCTTCCTACAGGTTCCATTAAAACTTCTGCTGTGCCAGGTCCTATAAGATCAATTTTTTTAGCTGATGCATATGATAAATCAAGGTCTCTTCCGGGTATGAATGGACCCCTGTCGTTTACTGTACACACTACATCTTTCCCGTTTTGAAGATTTACAACTCTCAATTTTGTTCCAAATGGATACTCTCTATGTGCACATGTGTAGTCATACATGTTGTATATCTCTCCTGAAGCTGTTGGTTTACCATGAAACTCTGCTCCATACCATGAGGCAACTCCTTTCCGTGCTCCCTGTGGGATATACTCTAATTCAGGAGATTTTTTAGGAGCGCATGAACACAGTATAACCACTATCGCTATTATTTTTAACTTTAAACCTATAAGCTTCAATCTATAGAATATATCTACTGAGGTCTTCACTTTTGATTATTTCACTGAGTTTTTCTCTTACAAATTTTGCATCAATCACGATTTTCTGCCCTTTTAGTTCA
Source organism: Thermodesulfovibrio aggregans (assembly GCF_001514535.1). Taxonomy (NCBI): domain Bacteria; kingdom Pseudomonadati; phylum Nitrospirota; class Thermodesulfovibrionia; order Thermodesulfovibrionales; family Thermodesulfovibrionaceae; genus Thermodesulfovibrio; species Thermodesulfovibrio aggregans. The sequence goes on from NZ_BCNO01000001.1 coordinate 987,839, forward strand.
GAGGCATTAAAAGATATGTCTTCAAGAAGCTTTTCCATTACAGTATGTAGTCTTCTTGCTCCGATGTTTTCAGTTTTTTCGTTTACCTGTTGAGCTATCTCTGCAATCTCTTCAATTCCGTCCTTTGTAAACTCAAGCTGAACATCTTCTGTTCCTAAAAGAGCAATGTATTGCTTGATAAGAGCATTGTCTGGTTCTGTAAGAATTCTTACAAATTCTTCCTTGCCAAGAGAACTGAGTTCAACTCTTATTGGAAATCTTCCCTGTAATTCCGGAATAAGGTCAGAGGGTTTTGATACATGAAAAGCACCAGCAGCTATAAAAAGAATATGATCAGTTCTTACAGGTCCATATTTGGTTGTCACTGTACATCCCTCTACAATTGGAAGAAGATCTCTCTGAACTCCTTCACGAGATACATCAGGACCATAGGTGCTTCCACGAGATGCAATTTTATCAATCTCATCAATAAAAACAATTCCAGTTTGTTCAACTCTCTCAATTGCTTCTTTTGTAACCTTTTCCATGTCAATAAGTTTATTTGCCTCTTCCTGAATAAATATCTGGAATGCTTCTGAGATTTTTACTTTTTTTCTCTTTACACGCTCTGGCAGAAAACTACCAAGCATTTCTTTTAGATTTATCTCAATTTCTTCCATGGCTACATTTGATATAATTCCAAAAGGCACGATTTTCTCTTTCAAATCAATCTCAATGTAACGATCATTGAGAAATCCCTGTCTTAGCTGATTTCTGAGTTTTTCCCTTGTTTCTTTGTATCTTGTTTTCTCTTCTGCTGCTTCATTCATCTCCCTTGAATATCTTGGTTGAGGTAAAAGTATATCAAGAATTCTTTCCTCTGCCATCTGTTTCGCCTTTTCCTGAACTCTTTGAGTATGTTCCTGTTTAACCATATTCATGGCAACTTCTGTAAGGTCTCTTATTATTGACTCAACATCTCTTCCAACATATCCTACTTCTGTAAATTTTGATGCTTCTACCTTTACAAATGGAGCATTTACAAGTCGTGCAAGTCTTCTTGCAATCTCTGTTTTTCCAACACCTGTTGGACCTATCATCAATATATTCTTCGGTAAAATTTCATCTCTTAACTCCTTTGGAAGCATCTGTCTCCGAAACCTGTTTCTTAGTGCTATGGCAACTGCTTTTTTTGCCTGCTCCTGACCAATGATAAATTTATCAAGCTCTTCAACTATTTTTTTTGGCGTAAGATTTTCCATTAGCTTAACTCCTCCAGAATGATTTGGTTATTTGTGTAAATACAGATTTTTGAGGCAATTTCCATTGCTTTTGAGGCAATTTCCATTGCTGTTAGCTCAGTATTTTCGTAGAGTGCCTTTGCTGCAGCAAAGGCATAGGGACCTCCAGAACCAATTGCTGCAACAGGATCCTCTGGTTCAATCACATCACCATTTCCGGAAATAATTAAAATATGCTCTCTGTCAGCAACAATAAGTAATGCCTCAAGCCTTCTTAAGATTTTGTCTGTTCTCCAGTCCTTTGCAAGTTCAACAGCAGCTCTTAAAAGATTCCCCTTGTAACTTTCAAGCTTTCCTTCAAATCTCTCAAAAAGTGTAAAAGCATCTGCAGTAGAGCCTGCAAAGCCTGTAAGAACTTTACCATTGTAAAGTTTTCTTATTTTTTTGGCATTATGTTTTAATACAGTATTCCCCATTGTAACCTGTCCGTCAGATGCCATAACCACAGAATCGCCCCTCTTTACGCATAATACGGTGGTTCCATGTAGTTCCATCTATTTTTCCTCCTCCTTTGAAAGTGGATGAGCTTTATCGTACACATCCATTAAATGTTTTATATCAACATGAGTATAAATCTGAGTTGTTGAAAGAGATGCGTGTCCGAGAAGTTCCTGAATTACTCTTAAATCAGCACCTTCCATCAAAAGATGAGTTGCAAAACTGTGTCTTAATGTATGTGGTCCAATTTTTTCAATAATTCCGATGGCTTTTGCGTATTTTTCAACAATTCTTCGTACCTGTCTGTCAGAAATTCTTTTACCGCGGTTATTTATGAAAAGTGGAGATTCTTCTGCTACAAAATTTTTTTTAATGAAGCGAATATGCCTTACTGCCATATACTTTTTCAATGCTTCCTTTGCTTTTTGCCCTATCGGAACAATTCTCTCTTTTTTACCTTTTCCTCTTACTTTTATTAGTCCTTCTTTTAAATCTATGTCATCTATATTTAAACCACAGAGCTCACTTACTCTTATTCCACTACTATAGAAAAGTTCAAGAATTGCTTTGTCTCTTTGCTCTGTGAACTTGTCCTCCTTTACTGTATCAATAAGCTTGAAAGCATCATCAATAGTAAGAAATTTTGGAAGAATTCTTTTTGTTTTAACTGAGGTGATTACTCTTGCAGGATTAACTTTTATAACTCCCTCTGAGTAAAGATAAGAAAAAAAAGATCTCAGCGTGGAAAGCTTTCTAGCTACAGTTGTTTTTGATTTACCTTTTAGTATCTGTTCTGAAATAAAACCTCTAATCGTGGTAGGTTCAACCTCTGCAGGATGTACGCAGGCGAAATTAAAAAACTCTTCCAGATCCTTTTTGTAAGCTCTTATGGTATGTACAGAATCTCCTCTCTGGAGTTTCAAGTAATTTAAGAAATTATGTATTAATAATTCATGATTGTTCATGTTTAAAAAATATTGTAAAATCCTATGGTAAATTAAATCAATAGCGTTGAGCTTGACATAAAGGCATTTGTTAGTTTATAAAAATTTGTTATTGACATTTTTAAGATAATAAAATGAGGAGCATGGAATGGATAAAATAAAGATTGCTATTGTAGGAGTCGGAAACTGTGCAAGTGCTCTTATTCAGGGAATTGAGTATTATAAAAAATACAATACTACACAACAGGTTCCAGGACTTATGCATTTCAATCTGGGGGGCTATGTTCCAGGAGACATAGAGATTGTAGCAGCCTTTGATATAGATGAAAGGAAAGTGAATAAGCCTCTCAAAGAAGCTGTTTTTGCCAAGCCAAATTGTACCAAAATATTTTATCCAGATTTACCAGACTATCCTGTAAAAGTGTCTATGGGACCAGTGCTTGATGGTGTGGCTGAACACATGAAAAATTACCCTCCAGACAAAAGATTTATTCCAGCCAATGCAGAGCCTGAAGATGTCGTTCAGGTTCTTAAAGAATCTGGTGCTGAGATAATGATCAGTTATTTACCTGTTGGTTCAGAACAGGCGACACGCTTTTATGCACAGGCTGCTTTAGATGCAGGAGTGGCTTTCATAAATTGTGTTCCTGTTTTTATCGCCTCTGATGATGAATGGATTAAAAAATTTGAAAGCAAAAATTTGCCAATAATAGGAGATGATATTAAAAGTCAGATAGGTGCCACAATTGTTCATAGAGTTCTTACAAAACTTTGTATGGACAGAGGAGTAAAAATAACGAATACTTATCAGCTTAATGTGGGCGGCAATACTGACTTTCTTAATATGCTTAATCGTGATAGACTTACATCAAAAAAGATTTCAAAAACAGAGGCTGTAACAAGTCAAATCTCCCATGAAATTACATCTGAACATGTTCATATTGGGCCTTCTGATTATATTCCTTGGTTAAATGACAACAAAATATGTTTTTTAAGAATTGAAGGTGAGATTTTTGGAAATGTGCCGATAAACCTTGAACTCAGACTCTCCGTAGAGGATTCTCCAAATAGTGCTGGTGTTGTAATTGATGCTATAAGATGCTGTAAGTTAGCGCTTGACAGAAAGATTGGAGGATTGCTCATATCAGCATCTGCTTATTTTATGAAGCATCCAAGAATTCAGTATCCCGATGAAGTAGCAAGAACTATGGTGGAGGAGTTTATAGAAGGAAAGAGGGAAAGATAACTTGCTCAGTGAGAAATTTAGTCATTTTTTAGATAGACCATTAGCCCCTTTAGCAAGAGCCTTACCAATTAATCCAAACATTATTACTTTCATAGGAATGCTTATCACCTCATCATCAGGATTTGTAATTCCATTTAATCTCTTTCTTGGTGGAATTTTTATTCTTGCAGGAGGAGCCTTTGATCTAATTGATGGAATAGTTGCAAGGGTTAATGGAAGAGTAACAAGATTTGGTGCTCTTCTTGATTCCACTCTTGACAGAATTGCCGATGGATTCATTTTTCTGGGAATTGCATGGTATTTTTTCAGATTTAATCATGAGGTTGCTTTGCTTATTACTATTTTATGTATGATTGCTTCCTATTTAATCTCTTATGTGAGAGCAAGGGCTGAAGGTATAGGAGTATCCTGTAATGTGGGGATAATAGAAAGACCTGAAAGGCTTATTTTTCTTGCCTTTGGTTGTTTAACAAACTTAATTTATCCTGTACTAATAGTTCTTACAACTTTGAGTTGGATCACAGTAATTCAGAGAATTCTTCATGCCAGAAAACAGATTAAATATTTGCCTTAATGTTGTTTAAAATGGTATCCTTTTTAAAAAGAGGAGGAAAAAATGACTGATACTTTAATAGTTTTGCTCAGTATTGGATATTTCCTTGCCACTGTAAGTCTTATAGCTGCTCTTATTTTTCTAATTGTTGTTGCAGTTGAACTAAGAAGAGGCATTAACGCATTCAAAGAATTCATTAATACAACAAAATCAAAATTAGAACCTACTATTTTTGAAACAGAAAGGGTTATTCAAGGTGTTAGAGCATCAGTTGATGATGTAAACGAAGTAACACGTAAAGTTAAAGAACTATCTGAAACAGTTGAAAAATTAACCTTAATTGTCTCTGAAATTATAAGCTCAGTTTATAGAATAAGAAACTCTGTATCATTAAAAAGCAGTGCCTTGAAGACAGCATTAAGTGTAGCAACAAATGTTTTTTTAGAAAATTTAAAGAAAGGAGGTAAATAAAGATGGATGAGGAAAGAGGTTTTTCTGCAAAGTCAGTATTTTTATCCTTTTTACTTGGTGGTATTGTAGGAGCTGGACTGGCTTTACTTTTAGCTCCTCAGTCGGGTAGAGAAACAAGAGCAAAAATTAAAGAAACAGCAGAGGATGTAAAAGAAAAGGCTGAAACTTATTTAAAAGAGGCAAAAGAAAAGATATCTGCTACCCTTGATAAAGCTAAAGAAACTCTTGAAGAGAAAAAGACTGCCATAACAAAAGCTGTAGAAGCAGGAAAAGAAGCTTACGAAAAGGAGGTCTCTAAAGAGAAGGAGCAAGAAAGCTGATGCACGAAGCATCAATTGCTTATGAATTGCTCAATATCGCAGTAAATGAATGTCACAAAAATGGATACAAAAGTATAGATTCAATAAAAGTTGTAGTAGGCAGAGCAACAGGTGTAATGACTGATGCTCTGCTTTTTGCCTTTAATGTTTTAAAAAAAGACACCATTGCTAAAAATGCAAAGTTGATAATTGAGGAACTTCCAGTTAGAGGAGTTTGTAAGGACTGCGGAAAAGAGTTTGAAAGTAATGAAAATTATATTATTTTTGAATGCCCCAATTGTGGAAGTTTTTCAGTAAATTTGCTTTCAGGTAAAGAACTTAACATAACTGAAATGGAGGTTAGCTGATGAAAGTAAAGTTAACAACAAAAATTCTAGATGCAAATGACAGAATTGCAGAAGAAAACAAAAGAATGTTTAAAGATGCAGGAGTTTATGTAATAAACCTTATGAGTTCTCCAGGCGCAGGAAAAACTTCTTTACTTGAGAAAACTATTTCAGCAATAAAGGATAAAGTTAAAGTTGGAGTTATTGAGGGTGATATTACTGGCACTAATGATGCAGAGAGAATAGAAAGACTTGGTGTTCCTGTTGTTCAAATTAATACTGAAGGAGCATGCCATCTTGATGCAAACATGATAGCTGAAGCAGCCCGAGAACTACCACTTAAAGATTTAGATGTTCTTTTTATTGAGAATGTTGGTAATCTTGTATGTCCTGCAGAGTTTAAGGTTGGAGAAGATATGAAAGTAATGATTTTGAGCATTACTGAAGGTGATGACAAACCACTTAAGTATCCTCTCATGTTTCAGGAATCCTCTGTTTTGCTTATAAATAAAATTGATCTCAAAGATTTACTTGATGTAAACATTGAAAAGATTAAAAAGGACGCTCAATTTTTAAATCCTAAAATCAAAATATTTGAGATATCCTGTAAGACAGGGCAGGGAATTAATGAGTGGACCAGCTGGCTTCTGACGAATATTTCATGAAAGAAGCATTAGAGGAAGCTCAAAAGGCATATGAATTGGGGGAAGTCCCTGTTGGTGCTGTTATAGTTGTTGATGGAGAAATTATTGCAAGAGCTTACAATATAAAAGAAACAACCAATGATCCTACTGCACATGCAGAAATAGTTGCAATTAGGCAGGCGGCAAATGCTCTTGGTGCATGGAGACTTACAGATGCGACTCTTTATATAACAAAAGAGCCCTGTGTGATGTGTTGTGGCGCAATAATTAATGCAAGAATAAAAAGAGTTGTATATGGTTGCAATGATTCAAAAGGTGGTGGAGCTCTAAGTCTTTATAGAATTCTTCAAGATCCAAGACTTAATCATCAGGTTGAGATAAAACACGGCATTCTTGAGAAAGAATGCCGTGAAATTTTACAGAGATTTTTTAGAGAGTTGAGAAATCAATAAACAGGGAATCTCTTACAAAGAGATTGAACCTTTTTTCGCATATCTTTTATAACTGATTCATTAGATATATTCTTTATAACTTTTTCAATAATTTCAGCAATTTCTTCCATTTCCTGTTCTCCCATTCCTCTTGTTGTCACGCACGGAGTTCCTATTCTTATACCAGAGGTGATTGTAGGAGGTTTTGTATCAAAGGGAATTGTATTTTTATTTACCGTTATTCCTGCTTTATCAAGAGCTTCTTCAGCTTCTTTACCAGTAATGTTAAAATTGGTAAGGTCAACAAGCATGAGATGATTGTCTGTTCCATCAGAGACTAATTTAAAACCTCTTCTTTTTAGTGATTCAGCAAGAGTTTTTGCATTTTTTACAACTTTCTTTTGATACTCTTTAAATTCCTCTGTCAGTGCTTCTTTGAAAGCAACAGCTTTGGCAGCAATTACATGAACAAGAGGTCCACCTTGAATTCCTGGAAATACAGATTTATCAATAGCTTTTGCATATTCTGCTTTACACATTATAACTCCGCCTCTCGGGCCTCTGAGAGTTTTATGAGTTGTTGTTGTGATAAAATCAGCATAAGGAACAGGAGAGGGGTGAATTCCAGCAGCAATCAATCCAGCGATATGGGCAATGTCTGCCATTAAGTAAGCACCGACTTCTTTTGCTATTTCAGCAAAAAGCTTGAAATCAATGGTTCTTGGATAAGCACTTGCACCTGTGATAATTATTTTTGGTTTGTATTCATGAGCAAGCCTGCGAACTTCATCCATGTCAATGTATCCGGTATCTTTGTTCACACCGTAAAATACTGTTTTATAAAACTTACCTGTAAAGTTTACAGGAGAGCCATGAGAAAGATGCCCTCCATGAGGAAGGCTCATTCCCATTATTGTATCGCCAGGATTTAATACAGCAAAATAGACTGCCATGTTTGCCTGCGAGCCTGAGTGAGGTTGAACATTTACATGGTCAACATTAAAAAGTTGCTTACACCTTTCTTGAGCAAGTCTTTCAACTTCATCAGCATATTCACAGCCTCCATAGTATCTTCTACCAGGGTATCCTTCAGCATATTTATTTGTAAAAAGCGAACCTTGAGCTTCCATAACTGCTTTGCTTGCATAGTTTTCTGAGGCAATCATAAGGATTTTGTTGCTCTCTCTTTTTTTCTCTTGAAGTATCAATGAATAAATCTCAGGATCAACTTCTTTTAATGCTTTTGTTTTCATTTATCATTAACCTTCCTTTCTATTAGATTTATTTTTTCAAGTCTTCTTAAATGTCTTCCACCTTCAAAAGATGTGTTGAACCAGATATTTACTATCTCAATAGCAAGATCTTTTCCTACTACTCTTCCACCAATGCATAGAATATTAGCATCATTGTGAAGTCTTGACATCTTTGCTGTAAAAAGATCATTACAGAGAGCTGCTCTTACATTTTTAAATTTATTTGCAACGATTGACATTCCTATACCGGTGCCGCAAATCAAAATTCCTCTTTCAACAGAGCCATCAGATACAGCTTTTGAGACTGCCTCTGCATAGTCAGGATAATCAACAGAACATGAGGACTCTGTCCCCATATCAATAACTTCATATCCCTTATTTTTTAACATCTGGGATATAATTTGTTTTAGTTCAAACCCTGCGTGATCAGAAGCAATAGCAACCTTCATTTTGAGTATTATATATGATTAAATCAGTTTTAGTAAATTAATTATGCAGATTTTTTTATTCCAACTGACTTTAAAATTCTAATAATTGACAGATTAATAGTCTCGCTTTTTCTTAATTCTTCCATATCAAGTTCAGGTTCTCCGCATATATCTACTCCAATTATTCTGGTATTTGAATTAATCTTTGAAATAAAATTAAAAAGTTGTTCCGGTGATATTTTCCCCTGTGTCCATCTTGTTTTTAAATACTTCCTATCTATCACATCTTTGTCTATACTTAGATATACGGGAAGCATAAAAGAAGGATTTGTTTCAATATTTGAAGAGTTTATATAAAAAATTTGTTTGAGATTTTTTATAAAACCTGCTCTATAAGCCCACGAATCACATCTTATAAAGTTTCCATCAGAAGCTTTCATATCAAGATGATTGTCAATGATTACAAGGGCAAATGGCTCTTTAATTCTTTTAAGAAAAAGAAAAGATATATAATGATATTCTCCCTTGCCTATAAAGCTTATCAGGGATTGAACAGGAGGAATTCTTTTTTCTATAAATTTTAGTTGATGTTCTGAACACATAAATTTAGTTTCTCTAAGGAATCGCAGGTCAATTTCTGCAAAAGAGTTTTTCCTTAAGTTGCTCTGATAAAAGTATGTATCATCAAAATGCAGTATCAATACATGATACATACTCACTCAATACTGTTTACAACCCTTATTATCTCCCTTATACCTTTTTCTGCCAGAGATATGAGATGAAGTAGATTCTCTTTAGAAAAAGGTGTTAATTCTGCTGTTCCTTGAATTTCTACAAACTTCCCTCCACCTGTCATAACTATATTCATATCAACCTCAGCCTGCGAGTCTTCCTGATAGCAAAGATCAAGACGAGGCTCACCGGCTACTATACCTACGCTTATAGCAGCAATGCTATCTTTAATTGGATTTTCAGTAATCATTCCAGCATTCATTGCCTTTTTAATTGCATCTCTTAAAGCTAAATAACCGCCAGTTATTGATGCTGTTCTGGTTCCTCCATCAGCTTCAATTACATCGCAGTCAATCCATATTGTTCTTTCTCCAAGTTTTTCAAGATCAACCACTGCTCTCAGAGATCTCCCAATAAGTCGTTGAATTTCGTGAGTCCTTCCTCCAACTCTTCCTGCTGTAGACTCCCTCAACATTCTAACTGGTGTTGATCTTGGAAGCATTCCATATTCTGCTGTAATCCATCCTTTTTTCTGGTCCTTTAGAAAAGGTGGAACTTTATTATCTATTGATGCCGTACATATTACTCTTGTGTTACCAAGTTCAATCAAAACAGAACCATCAGCGTTTTTTATAAAGTTTTTTTCAATTTTTAAACTTCTCAGTTCGTCATTTTTTCGTCCATCAGGTCTCATTTATTTTTCCTCCTCAAGAGATACGTTAAAAATGTTTTTAATTTCATAATTTAAAAATATTTCACCGATTTTTTTAAATCTCTCAGGTGAATCTGTTACATAAAAAGTTTTTGCCCCAACCTTTGAATTTTTATTTATAAGTTTTTGCAGAAAAAGTAAATCTTTTACTTCTTGAGCTATTTCTTGAGCAGAATCAACAAGCTTAATTCCTCCCATATATTGTTGAATAGTTTTTTTTAATAAGGGATAATGGGTACAACCGAGTACCAATGTATCAATCCCGCTGTTTTTTAATTCTTTTAGATATCTTTCAACTACCAGTTCCGCAATTTTTCCTTCTAATATTCCCTCTTCAACAAGGGGAACAAATAGTGGACATGCTTTTGAGACAACTTCTATATCTGGATTGATTGATTTAATTTTTTTAGGATAGGCTTCACTCTGAATAGTAGCTTCTGTTCCGATTATGCCAATTTTTCCATTCTTTGTAACTTTTAATGCTGCTTTTACACCAGGTTCAATAACGCCAATGACGGGTATGGGCAGTTTTTTTTTCAGAATTTCAAGACTCAAAGAAGAAGATGTATTACAGGCAACAACGAGCATTTTGATTTCTTTTCTAAAGAGAAAGAAAGCACATTCAAGAGAATATTTAATAACAGTTTCAGCAGAACGGATTCCATAGGGCACTCTTGCTGTATCTCCAAGATATATCAAATTCTCATTTGGGAGCAACTTTGCAATTTCTTTTAAAACTGTTAATCCTCCGATTCCAGAATCAAAAATTCCTATTGGTTTTTCTTGCATTAATTTTCCTCCACTGCTTCTTTTAAAGATGATGTAATTGAGATATGACCTGATATGCTTTCAATTTCTTTACCTTCTACTAATATTTTAATATCTTTTATCCAGGAAAAGTTTTCTTTCAATGTCTTGTAAAAAGATTTAAGTAAAAAGTATTCTTCCTGCAGGGTTTGAGGTATGGCAAAATTTTTTGATAAATCTATGTAAACAATATCTTCCTTATCCCTATATATTCCGAGGATTTTCGTTTCTTTTAGAGGTGATGGTAATTCTGACAAAAAGTTTTCAAGAGTTTTTTCAATGTTTTTTATTTCAGAGCTTTCTTTCTGCAGATATATTTCCTTGGTTAGTAGAGAATTTGAAGAGGGTAAATATATTTTCAAGTTTACCGTTGGTTGCTCTATTTTAGATTTTTCAATAGTTTTTTCACCATATCTAAATAGAGTGAAATAAACTATTGCCACTGTTGTTCCAATTAATGCTAAAGCTAAAAAGATGATAAGTTTTTTACTCATAGTTAGTTTTCTCTGTTTTTACTTTAAAATGTTCCATAATTCCATTCACAAATGTATCTATAATTTTGTCTAAATATTTTTTGTCGGAAAATAAACTCCTTTTAGGAATTTCAATCAATAAGGCAGGTGAAGAAGTTTCTATGAGAAGAGTACCAGGCAGTTTTTCACTATAAACAGGTTCTGAAAAATTTTCTTTTATTTTTTTTATAAAAATTTTTACTAAGTTGTCTTCTTTCAGGAATATTTTTGATGGATCATCTTTTGGTGTATTTTTTTTGATTTTAGACGTATATATAAAAAAGAAATCACCACTTGATAGATGAAGACTAAGAAACAAAGAGGGATTGAGAGTATTTTGAATTTTTAATCTTTTCTTAAGTGATAGTTCCTCATCACTTGCTCTTGTTAAAGCAACCTTTATACCTTTCTGAGCAAGCCTTGATGCAATTTCCTTAGAAATATATAAAACTAAATTTTTTTCACTGTTTTCTTTTACATGTATTCCCAAATCCTGCCCACCATGTCCTGGATCAATTAATATGGATGCTGATTTAATTTTTTCTTCCTGTTGTGCAAGCTCTTCAAAGAAAGCATCTATCACAAGTCTCGATGGAGATTCAAGTCTTGACACTTTTATTTTGGTTATATTAGAAGTTCCTATAATCAAGCTGTTTTCGTTTTTATAAATTTTCAAATCCCTTATTTTGTCATCTTGAGATATAATCCTTCCTTCAAATTCAATTTCAAATGGAGAGGTAAATGTTAGCTTTATTTTTCCATTACTAAGTAAATTTACATTTATTGAATATGTAATTGCAGGTTTTTCGCAAATTAATACAAATCTATAAAAATCCTGATGCTTACCGTACTTTAAGACGATCTTATTAACTTCATCCTGTGCTTTGGCATTAACTGAAAAGAGTAAAACTATTAAGATTAATATTTTTTTCATTTAACAGCAGGTTTGGGTGTTTTTAAGAATTTTATTCCTGTCCAGATTATAATCAAAGCAAATATGACTCTTAGATAAGCGTCAGTAAGAGCATGGGCAATATTGGAACCAATATATGTACCTACAATGATTCCAACAATCAATCCTGGAAGAAGTTCTTTTAAAACATTACCAAGTTTTAAGTGGGTATATGCACCAACTGCACCAGCAGGAACCATACACAAAAGAGATGTTCCCTGAGCTATGTGCTGGCCATAGTTCAATATTATAACAAGGGCAGGAACCATAACAGTTCCTCCACCTATGCCCATCATTCCAGCAAGAAAACCTGCAAAGATTCCGACTATAAGAAGTGTAATAATTTTTGCAATACCTTGAATTTCAAAGTGATATAACTCTGAAAGATAGGGTTTTACTATTAAAACTATAGCTGCAAAAATTAAAAAAGCTCCAAAGGCTCTTTTTAGTTTCCATTCAGGAAGGCTGTGTGCAAATTTTGCTCCCATTCTTGCAGTAAATATTGCTGTTACAGCAAGAATTAAAGAGGCAACAACATCAACTGAACCTTTCATTCCATAAGTGACTGCTCCTGTGATACCTGTAAATACAAGAGCAAATAGGCTTGTCCCGTGAGCTTTATGTTGGGTTATTTTAAGTACAGCTACCATAAGTGGAATCATCACCACACCACCGCCAAGCCCAACAAGTCCACCGAAACAACCAGCGACAATTCCTATCCACAGCGAATGAAGAGTTCGCTTGTTCATAATCAAAAAATTTAATATTTATCAGCTTAAAATGTCAAATCTATTTCTTCTGTTGTAATTCAAAAACTTTTTTAGATGTTTCTGCTGCAGCTTGAGCTTTTCTTGCAGCATCTTGAGCTTGCATCACTGCAGCTTGAGATTCTTTTAAAGCTTCTTCTGATTTTTTCAATGCTTCCTTTGCAGTCCACTGGACAGAATCTACTTTTGAATCAACAGCTTTGATATCTGTTTTAATAGATGAAATCTCTTTGTTCATGTTTTCAAGTTGTTTTTCAATTCTTTCAAGTTTCTGATAAATTGGGTTAGTTTGCTCTTTTACATATTCTTTTGTGGCACATCCGCTCAAAAAAATAAATGTTGCTCCTGCAATCATTAAAAATTTTTTCATTTTTCACCTCCAAAAGTGTTTTAACTGTTTTTATCACAAAAACTAAGAAAAAGTAAAGCAAAAATAATATAATAAAACTTATGATAAAATCTATATTAAACATACTGATTATTGTTACATTTTTATTTTTGTCAGTACTTAATGCACATGCAATTGAAGATATTAATATGGAAATCCAAAAAAACAGTTCATCCTTAATAGTTAAGGCTCGCATTATTCCCTCTCAGGAATTTGTTGAGGATTTTAAAAATGGATTAAGTAAGAATATTTTAATAATGATAGAACTTTACAGAAAGTGGTCAATTATTCCAGATGAGTTCATAGTGGGGATTCAAATACAGAGAGTTTTGATCTCTGATCCAATAAAAGATGAATTTATTGTAAAAACTGTGCAAAGTGATGTTTTAACGGAAAAGAGATTTAAAAACTATCAGGAAGCTCTGGACTGGGCTTTAAATATAGAGCCTGTAAAGCTTGTGAACATAAATAGAGTTGAGAGAGGTAAATACTATATAAAAATTACTGTTGAATCAAATATAAAAAGGCTCCCTTCAGTTCTGGAACACATTTTGTTCTTTATACCAACATATGAAAAAAAGATAACAAAGGAATCAGAGCACTTTAGATTACCATGAAAAAGACAATGAAGAAATATTTTTTCCCGATTTTTTTAACAGGTTTACTGTTTTTAGTTCTTGGTTTTGAGATATATCTTTTAAGACTACCTCCTGAGCAGATTCCAACTAGATTCATAATTGTTTCACTTTTTGTAATAAACATAATTTCTATTTTAACGCTTGCATTTTTTGTTGTAAGAAGTGTTTTCAAGCTTTATCTTGAAAAGCATAGAGAAGTTCCTGGTTATCGATTCAGAATAAAGATAGTAACAATATTCGTAGGTTTGGTTCTCATTCCATCAGCCCTTTTGTTTGTTGCTTTTAGTGGAGTTTTAGAAAGTTCTATAGAGAGAATTTTTTCAAAATCAAACAGAAAGGTCGTCTCAACAGCAGTTGATACGATTAAAGCTTTTTACGAATTTGAAAAGAAAAAATTGATGGAACTTGCTGAAGATATAAAAGATGGAAAAATAAAAAATATTCCAAGAGGTATTTCTGTTGAAAGACTTAATACTCCTCAGACTGAAATGGCAGAGGCTGTGAAAGATGCTTTTCAAGGGAAGAAATCATCTCAGGTTATTTCTACCTCGGAAGGAGATATAATCATTGCTGCATTGCCTGATAAAAAAGGTGTTTTGATTCTAAAAATGAAAATTCCTTCCGAAATAACGAGAAGAGTTGAAGAAGTAAAATTGTATCATGAAGAGTATCTACAGATGGGCTCTATGAGAAAAGCTGTGAAATCCAACTATTTTATGTTTCTTGGATTTCTGAGCCTTATAATAGTTTTTTTAGCCTTATGGGCATCTTTAAAAATTTCACAGGAAATAACAAATCCTATAAAAGAACTTGTAGAGGCAACTGAAAGGGTTTCAAAAGGCGACCTTAAGGTAAAAATTCTCACCAAAAGCTCAGATGAAATAGGAGTGCTTGTTAACTCCTTCAATGAAATGATAGAAAAGCTTGATAAAGCCTATATTGATCTGTCAGAAAGAAATATTTTACTGGAACGAATGTTTTCCAATATTACCTCAGGAATTATTTTTATTGGAGAGGGTGGTAAAATTTCAAAGATAAATAAAGCAGGTGAAGAGATACTTCAGATTCCAAAAGATAAAATAGAAGGCAAACATTATACAGAAATTCTTGAATTTATTGAATCTGATGAGTTAAGGGATTTTATAAAAAAGCTTGCCGGAGAGCGAATTTATGAAATTTCAAGAGATTTAAACATTAAAATAAAAGGCAAAAGTAAAATAATTAGATCAAGGTTTATTTCATTAAGAGAATCAGAAGAAAGCGAAGCTTCAGGAATTCTTGTGGTATTTGATGATATCACAGATATTGTTAAGGCACAGCAGGCAGTGGCATGGGAAGAAGTTGCAAGAAGGCTTGCCCATGAGATAAAAAATCCTCTTACTCCAATTAAACTCGCTACTGAAAGATTAATTAAAAAGTGGAAAAATAAGGATGAAGATTTTGATAAAGTATTTGAAAAGTCAACTCAAACAATTATTTCTGAAGTGGAGTCTCTTAAAAATTTAATTGATGCTTTTCAAAAGTTTGGTAAGTTACCTGAGATTAAAAAAGAATCTGTAAATCCGATAAACTTAATAGAAGATACTATAGAACTCTACAGAGGATATAAAAATGTAAATATCAATCTCGTAGTAAGTGGCCAGATAAGACCTGTTTTGCTTGATCCTCAAGAGTTTAAGAGAGTTTTGATAAATATAATTGACAATGCAATAAAAGCTATGAATGCTAAAGGTGAAATAACAATATCTGTTAAACTAAATAATAACCTTGAGATAGAAGTGGCTGATACAGGTCCTGGTGTAGATGATGAAATAAAAGAAAAGCTGTTTTTGCCATATTTTTCAAGAGACAAAGAAGGGACAGGTCTTGGTTTAGCAATTGCAAGGAAAATAGTTAATGAGCATGGTGGAAATATATATGTTATGGATAATAAACCTCATGGAACAATTTTTAAAATAGAGGTGCCTGCTTGAAAGGTAAAGTTTTAATTGTGGATGATGAAGTAGGAATTCTTGATACTGTCTCTGGAATTTTAGAAGATGAAGGATATAAAACTCTTACAGCAGTAGATGCAGAGACTGCTATAGATATTCTTGAAAAGGAAGAGATAGATTTAATTTTTCTTGATGTATGGCTTCCTAAAATGAACGGAATTGAAGCCATAAAAAAGATAAAAGAAAAAGACTTTCAAATTCCAGTTATTATGATTTCAGGTCATGGAAATATTGAGTTGGCAGTTCAGGCTGTAAAACTTGGAGCTTTTGATTTTATTGAAAAGCCTCTGTCAATTGAAAGAATTATACTGACTGCAGAGAGGGCATTAGAGTTTAAACGTCTTGAAAGGGAAAATATAAAGCTTCGCAGTGCTGTAATGAGAAAGTATGAACTTATAGGAAGTTCAGAGGTAATGAAAAAGATAAAATCTCAAATTGAGACAATTGCTAAAGGAGATTCGCGAGTTTTAATACTTGGTGAATCTGGGACAGGTAAAGAACTCGTAGCAAGAATGATTCATTTACTGAGTTCAAGAGCCAGAGCTCCTTTTGTTGAAGTCAACTGTGCAGCAATTCCTCAGGAGCTTATAGAAAGTGAGCTTTTTGGACATGAAAAAGGAGCTTTTACCGGTGCAATAGATAAAAAAATCGGTAAATTTGAGCTTGCCAATGAAGGAACTCTTTTTCTTGATGAGATTGGAGATATGTCTTTACTTACACAGGCAAAACTTTTAAGGGTGATTGAAACTCAGAAATTTCAGAGAGTTGGTGGAACCCGGGATATTACAGTCAATGTTAGAATTATCTCAGCAACAAACAAGGATCTAACAGAAGAAATCAGAAAAGGTAATTTCCGAGAAGACCTTTACTGGAGACTCAATGTTGTTCCAATTTATCTTCCTCCATTAAGAGAAAGGAAAGAGGATATACCAGAGTTAATTAACTACTTTATAGATGAATTTAGTAGAGAGAAGGGATGGAAAAAAAAGACATTGGACCCTCAGGTGATAAAAATTCTTCAGAGTTATGATTGGCCCGGAAATGTTAGAGAGTTAAGGAATGCTGTAGAAAGACTCATGATAATGGTGACAAAGGATGTTATAGAAGTTTCAGATATTGAAAATACTGGAATAATAAAAGATAGTAAGGTTAAGGAAGAGAAATATTTTTCTTATACTTCATTGAAACAGGCAAGAGATGCCTTTGAAAGAGATTTTATTCTCAAAAAACTGAAAGAGAATAATTGGAACATGACAAAAACAGCAGAGATATTAGGAATAGAAAGAAGCAATCTCTATAAAAAGATAAAATCTCTCAATATACCTCTTCCAAAAGAGTTTGCAGAAAACTAAAGGAGATTAAAATGTTTACAGTAGTTATTGTTGGTCGTCCAAATGCAGGTAAATCAACACTTTTTAATAGAATGGTCAGGGCTGATGATAAAATAAAAGCAATTACCGATAGACTTCCTGGAGTAACAAGAGATATAAACTATGGATTGGCAAAATGGGATAACAAAGAATTTACAGTAGTTGACACAGGAGGTTTTTTCTCTGAACAAGACTCAGAAGACTCCATTCACAAGCAGATGCTTGAACAGATACAGATGGCAATCTCAGAGGCAGACTTAATAATTCATCTCCTTGACGGTAAAGAAGGGCTTATTCCTCATGATTTAGAAACAGCAAGAAAGTTGAGAACCACTGGGAAAGATGTTTTATGGGTTGTAAACAAAATAGACAGTCCATCTCATTTAAGTAGAATTTATGATTTTTACAGTATATCACCGGAGCTTATTCCTCTTTCAGCAATTACAGGTTATGGTTTTGAAGAGCTTATTGAAAAGATTTTAGAGAGAATTCCTCCAACAAAATCAACAACATCAGAAGAAGAATTACCTAAAATAGCTATTGTTGGTAGACCTAATGTGGGGAAATCAACGATTATAAATGCTTTGCTTGGGAAAAAAAGAATGATTGTAAGTTCGGTTCCAGGAACCACAAGAGATGCTATTGATGCTGTTTGCACATATTATGGAAAAAAGTATGTATTGATAGATACAGCAGGTATAAGAAGGCTTTCTTATTATAAAGAAGAACTATCTGAACATGTTTATGTGGAAAAACTTGCATACTTTAAAGCATTAAGAAGTATTGAAAGAGCTGATGTAGCCGTCCTTGTTATAGATGCTATTGAAGGTATCGTTAATCAGGACCAAAAAATTGCAGGCATAGTAGCTGAACAGAAAAAAGGACTGATAATATTAATTAACAAATGGGATTTGATTCCTCAAAATGAAAAAGATAAAAAAGCCAAATTTTTTGCTGATGAGATAAAAAGAAAACTCTGGTTTGTAGATTATGCTCCATATTTAACTGTGTCTGGCATAGATAAAACAAGGCTTACCAAAGTTTTTCCACTTGTGGATCAAATTTTAGAAGATTATTCTAAAAGAGTATCAACGTCTGAATTGAATAAACTTTTCAATCAGAAATTAAAAGACGTAGTGCTTTCCTCAGGTGGAAAAGAGTTAAAATTTTACTACATAACTCAGGTTGATGTGAAACCACCAACATTTGTTGTTTTTGTTAATGATAAATCAGCAGTAAAACAGAATCACATCAAATTTATTGAGAAACTGCTCAGAGAAACTTTTAATTTCAAATTTTCTCCAATTGAGATAAAAATCAAACAAAGAAAATAATTATTTATGTTAAAATAGAAAACTATGCAAAAAATTCTTGTAACAGGAAGTGCAGGATTTATTGGATGGGCTACATGCAGATTACTTCTAAACAAAGGTTTAACAGTTATAGGTATTGATAATGTAAATGACTACTATGACCCCAGAATGAAAGAGTTAAGACTTAATGACCTCAAAAAATTTCAAAATTTTATATTCTATAAGGCAGACATTGAGGATTTTGATAATTTAAAAAATATTTTTAAAACCCATAAAATAGAAGGAGTTATTAATCTCGCGGCTCGGGCTGGTGTAAGAGCTTCAGTAGAAAATCCTATTGGATATCTTGATACAAATGTAAAGGGCACAATCAATCTTCTTGAATGTGTGAAGGAGTACGGAGTAAAAAATTTTGTCCTTGCATCCACCTCAAGTGTTTATGGAGATACAGATAAAATGCCTTTCAAAGTATCTGACTCTACTGATAAACCTCTTGCACCATATCCTGCATCAAAAAAGTCTGCAGAGCTTTTCTGCTACAGCTATCATTATCTTTACGGTATAAATACAGTGATTCCAAGATATTTCACAGTATATGGACCTTTTGGAAGACCTGACATGAGCATTTTTAGATTTATTAAGAAAATAGACTCTGGAGAGCCAATAATTGTATATGGAGATGGAAAACAGAGGAGAGATTTTACATTTGTCGAAGATATAGCAGAGGCAACTGTACGATGCCTTAATCTGGAAGGATACAAAGTTATGAATCTCGGAAATGACAGACCTGTGGAACTTATTTATGTAATAAATTTGATAGAGGAACTTCTTCAAAAAAAAGCAAAAATACAGTGGCAGCCGAGACATCCAGCGGATATTTATGCAACATGGGCAGATATTTCTGAGGCAAAACAATACATAGGATGGTCTCCGAAAGTTTCAATAGAAGAGGGAATAAAAATAACAGTAGAATGGTTTAAGGAAAACAAGCCTCTATTAAAAGACATCAAGATATAAAGGAGGAACAATATGCAGAGAATTTTAGTAGCTCATGATGGTTCAAAGGCATCAGACAAAGCATTAAGAAAGGCATTGGAGATTGCACTAAGTATGAATTCATCTCTTACTGTTTTGGCTGTTGTTCCAGAGCTATATTTAACAGAGCTTTCTGATGCTGATAGACAGCGAATTACAGAAGTGCTTAAAAGGGAAACAGAAGAAAACATGGAAAGAATAAGAAAGTCTCTCTCAGGAAAACCAATTGAGATTAAATTTCTTATAAGAGAAGGAGATCCCGCAGAAAAAATACTTGAGACTGCTCATAAAATGAAAGTTGACCTTATTGTTACAGGCTCTCATGGAAAACATGGAACAAAAAAATTTCTTATTGGAAGTGTCTCTGCAAAGGTTGTTGAATACTCTAAATGCCCTGTTCTTGTTGTAAAGTAGCAGAGGGGAAGAGTATTTTTACGGTTGTTCCAGCATTTGGAGAGCTTTTTATTTCAATCGTTCCATTATGTTTTTGAATTATATTTTTTACTATTGGCAGCCCTAAACCAAATTTTCTCGGATCCTGTGTAAATAAAGGTTCAAAACATCTCTGCAGTGTCTCTTCATTCATACCATGTCCTGTATCAGAAATTGTAAGTGTAACCTTTTCATGAGAATCAGTTTTAATTTTTTCAGTTGAAATCTTTATAATTCCATCATCAGATATAGCATTCTTTGCATTCTGGACAAGTTCTAAAAGAACTTCTCTAATTTGCAGAGGATCTCCTTTAATCAAAGGATTTTCTTTGGATAGAGAAAGTTCAAGTTTTATTTTTTCACCTGCTATGTTTTTAAGCACTTCCTTTGTTGAAATAATGAGAAAGCTCAGGTCAAAAACTTTTACCATAGAAGGACTTTTCCCCAGAGCAAGCAAAGCCTGAAGAAACTTAGAGCCTCTTTCAACAGAGGTCATTAATTTTTCAACAAAACTCAAAGAGGAATCATCTTTAACCCGTTCTTTTAATAACTGGGCGAATCCATAAATGCCATTAAATATGTTATTAAAGTGATGAACAAGATTATCAAGAACTGTATATATTCCTTCAAGTTTTATAGTTTCAATAAATTTTTCATCAACTATTTTCTTTTCCGTTACTTCTCTGCCTATTTCAAATACAGCTTTGATTTCTCCATTCTCTTTAAGAGGAACTCCTGTTAAAATGAAGTATCTTCCTTCATCAGATTCTCTATCAGAAATTTCAACATTGCCTGTTTGCAAAGCTTTTACACAGGGACATCCTTCGCAGGGAGCATTTCTTTTGTGCCAGAGTTTATAGCATTTTTTGCCTATAATATCCTCTTGATTCATACCAAGTCTTTCAGCATAAGCTTTGTTAATCCAGAGAATATTTAGATCCCTGTCCATTATGGATAAATTGTGTTCGATGCTATTAAAGATTGTGCCTAAAGTGTCTTCTGTTAATTTAGGTTTTAGTGTTTCCATTGAGGTAGTGTAAAATTTTTTATGTGTAAAATTGACAGAGCAATAAAAGAGGGTGTATCCTCCATTAATTTAACCAAAAATCAAACAAAGAAAGGAGGAATACACCCATGAAAGAAAAACCTTTAACTAATTTAAGATTACCAGATTTATGGAAAGAATTCAACAGTAATTTTAATGAATCCTTCTGGGAAGAATTTGAACAAAAAATGAAGTTAATGAAGAAAAAGTTTATTGAATTAGCATTACAAGAGGAGATAACAGCACTTACAGGGGCTCAAAAATATGAAAGAACCCCAGAGAGAGTTTACCGTAGGAATGGATACTGGAAGAGATACATAATCCTGAAAGATGGAAAACTTCAGATTAACATGCCCAGACTAAGAGAGACAGGTTTTCAAAGTAAGATAATTCCCAGATACATAA